>CAYUFW010000090.1:0-25549 GCA_964443915.1 uncultured Pirellulaceae bacterium | reverse complement strand
TTTCTTGCCAAGACCAATTTCGTGAACACTACGTAGATCGCCTAAAGTGCAGCTGCCAAGTGACCAGGGGTATTATTCCGGTGTTCACCTTGGTCGAAGCCAGGGGTGACGAGGGCGGTTCTTCATCGCGAATTGGGGACGGAAACATGGACTTTCTGGAGAGAATCCAAGCCGAAGCGGAAAAACTGGGGATCGAACTCACTCGCGGTCGTGAAAAAGGCGAGTGGGTCGTGGTCAGCAACAGCGACGGCATACACATCTGCTCCCCGGCACACTCGTCCTATCCCAGAGGACAGACGCAGCCGTTCAACGAGGCGTCCCCTGGAGTGGCTCCGCAGTCCAAAGCCACAAAGCCCAAACGGGAGTCGCCCTACCTGATGGCGCAGGAAGCCGCCGATTACCTGGGCATCACCATCCGATCCCTGTACGGGCAGATTGAGCGGCGGCGACTTATACCGCTTCGTGGTCCTCGTAGGACGTACCGTTTCACTACCGAGATGCTGGATGACTACCTCGCCCGCAACTAACAGCAAGAAGCCCACCGGCGAAATCTGCGTATTGCCGAATGGTAGCCGGGTTCGGTTTTCACTGAAACGACGGTCCCGTGATCCGTACTACTTGGTCTGTTTCCGTGGGCCGGATCAGATGCGGCGGGAACGCAGCACGAAGGAACTCAACAAGAAACGGGCCATCGATTCGGCATTGGGCATCATCAAGGCCGAATACGAGCCGGAGTTGCCGGAGAAGCCGAATCCCGGCTGGGATGAAGCCATTGAGGTGATGCGGCGGTACATGCAGGGCGACAATCTGCGAGCCGGGACCATTCAGCAGTACGAGCTTGCGGTGGGGCATTTGCGTCGGCTGTTTCCTGGCAGCTCCGGCCCCGGCGACATCACGCCCGCAATGGCCCAGAAATTCAAGTCCCTCCGGCTTGGGGAAGATGTCCTGCCCCGCACTGTCGCGGGCAACGTGGACAACCTGCGAATCGTCTACGGCCACTGGTGGTGTGATGTCTGCAAGGTGCTGGAGACGAATCCGTTTGCGGACGTTGCTCCGCCGAAATACGAAAAAAAACCGCCACGGGTCATCAAGCCGGAAGAGGAGGTTGCGTTTCTGACTTGGCTTTCCTCCAAGGTGGGCAAGTGGCGTCTGCCGTTGTTGTTCCTGACGGTCAAGAGCCTAACCGGATGCCGGATCGGGGAACTCGCCACGACCCACACTACAAACCTCCGGGAGGGGCGGCTTTGCTTCGATGCAGTGACGACCAAAGGCCGGAAGCAACGCGCGGTGAAGTTGCCCGCCGCCATCTACGAGGAACTGCAGAAAGTGGCTGGTCCCAACTTCGTGTTCGAGCGGTTCTCCGATCAGTTGCGGGCGTATCACCAGAAGCGGGGCAAGACCAATCACGCCCAAATGGTACGGAGCTTCGAACCCAGGCGGCTGGTCAACTGGCTGGAAGACCGGCTGGTTGAGTTCCTGGCGGAACACCCGGAAATCAAGAAATTCAAGCTACACAATTTCCGGGGCACTGCCATGTCGAAAGCCCTGGAGGCGGGCGTCAGCTACGAGCAAGCTGCCGTGGCTTTCGGCTGCAATCCTGCGACCATGCGGCAGCACTACATCGCACTGGACGAAGTGGCGATCAGTGACGGGGTGATGGATAAAATCCAGGGCGGGCGTGGGGAGAAAAATGGGGAGAGCCAACCGGCTCGCCAACCGGACACGACCTCGACGTAAACAAAATCAGGAGGCACGCGGTGGGAAATGTCGCGGCAAGCTTGGAACAGGCTCGGCAACTCGTCGCCCTGTATGCACGGCGACTGAAGGTTCTGGAAGAACTGAAGGCGGTGGACGACGAGATCGATGCCCACCTACACGACGGCTTGGCATCCAGCAGCCACGGCAAGGCGACTAAGGTGGCGGCTTCCGGCGACAAGCGCGCTGCCGGTGGCTCATCCCGGTAGGTGCCCGACCATCACCGTGGCTTCCCCTCCGTCCTTGAAAATTCACATCAAAACTTGGGGAGATTTTGGGGAGATTTGGTTCTGAACGGGGCAAGAAACGAAAAAAGGACTCACGCCGAATCGTCGTAAGTCCTTATCCTGTAAGGTGCGGCCGAGTGGATTTGAACCACCACCCCATTTAACTGGGACTAGGTCCTGAGCCTAGCGCGTCTGCCAATTCCGCCACGGCCGCGACAGGGGGCAAGCAGTTGGATTCGCACCGACGCTAACGCCCGCTGATGGTCTAAGTTATAGGTCAAGAGAGCAGACAAAGACAAGGGGGCAATAGGAAGTTTGGGAACCGCATCCGTCGATACCTTCGCGGGCAATATGCCGCTCGGGAAACGTGGCGTTCTCAGGCAGTCAGGATTCGTCTTGGCTCAATATTCAAATATAGACTTGTGAAAAATACGGGTTAGCCACCCGTTGAAGCAGGGCGACAGGCACCTTGCGGTGTCGTTCTTTCGCTCGGCTTTCGCAGCTCGGCTCCCAGCCAGTCCCCCCTTTTCGACAGGCTGCTAGTCTGTTGACGCCATTCTTGAGCCTTGTCGCCAGTGACGAGCCTTACTTGTCGATAGATATAGATTCTGGCCTTCAGTCCGGTTGAGCCCAGGGCAATCAGCTGTATCATGGAGACCTTACAGATTCCGCGAAATTTCCGTGCTGTTGCTGCGGCCAAGCACGGAGGTGACGATCCAGGAGCATTCCTACGATCCGCCGGACGGCTGGTGTCCTGGTTTATCCAGCGACGGCGTCCGGCCGCTCCCCGCGGATCTGATGCGACAGGGAGCGAGCCAATCCAACAGCTTCCGGGGGGCTTCGACGTGAAGCCCGCCGACCGTCTGCGGCAGTCGCATTGCCGCCGACAGATGAATTACGAACCTCGTAACGTCCGATTGAGGAGATGCACGTGAGCGAGCGTAAATGGGTAACGGTCGATGGTAACGAAGCGGCGGCCTACGTCGCCCACAAGTCGAGCGAGGTGATCGCGATCTATCCGATCACTCCCTCGTCGCCGATGGGCGAGTGGTCCGACGAGTGGTCCTCGCAGGGCCGCAAGAATGTGTTCGGCGTGGTGCCGGACGTAGTCGAACTGCAGAGCGAAGGCGGAGCGTCGGCCTCGTGTCATGGGGCGGTCCAGGCGGGCGCGCTGACGACCACGTTTACGGCCTCGCAGGGCCTGCTCCTGATGATTCCCAACATGTTCAAGATCGCGGGCGAGTTGTCGCCGACGGTGTTCCACATCGCGGCCCGCACGCTGGCGACGCACGCGCTGTCGATTTTCGGCGATCACAACGACGTGATGTCGGTGCGGAGCACGGGCTGGGCCATGTTGGCGGCCAACTCGGTGGGCGAGGCGCAGGACATGGCGATGATCGCCCATTCGGCCACGCTGAAAGCGCGGGTTCCCTTCCTGCACTTCTTCGACGGCTTCCGCACGTCGCACGAGGTCAACCGGATCGAGTTGCTGAGCGACGACGACATCCGGGCGATGCTGGACGAGGACCTGATCCGGGCGCACCGCGAGCGGTCGATGAATCCGGACAAGCCGGTGCTGCGGGGCACGGCGCAGAACCCGGACGTGTTCTTCCAGGCGCGCGAGGCGTGCAATCCGTTCTACAATGCGACGCCGGCCATCGTCCAGGAGACGATGGACCGCTTTGCCAAGCTGGTCGGCCGGCAGTACCACTTGTTCGACTACGTCGGGGCGCCCGACGCCGAACGCATCGTGGTGCTGATGGGCTCCGGGGTAGGCGCCGCCGAGGAGGCGGTGCTGAAGCTGAACAAGATGGGCGAAAAGGTCGGCGTGCTCAAGGTGCGTCTGTTCCGGCCCTTCGACGTCCAGGCCTGTCTGGCCGCCATCCCGACGACGGTCAAAGGCATCGCCGTGCTGGACCGCACCAAGGAACCCGGCGGGGCGGGCGAACCGCTGTACCAGGACATCCTGACGGCCCTGATCGAAGGCTGGTCCGAGCGGGCGGGCGCCGGGGCGCCGCTACCGCGGGTGATCGGCGGCCGCTACGGCTTGTCTTCCAAGGAATTCACGCCGGCCATGGCCAAAGCGGCGCTGGACGAACTGAACGCCGCCCAGCCCAAGAACCACTTCACGGTGGGCATCGTCGACGACGTGACCCACACCAGTCTGAAGGTCGATCCCGAGTTCCATACCGACGAGCCGGACGTCCGCTGCTCGCTGTTCTACGGGCTAGGCGCCGACGGCACGGTGGGGGCCAACAAGAACTCGGTCAAGATCATCGGCGAGAACACGGACCTGTTCGCCCAGGGCTACTTCGTGTACGACTCGAAGAAGGCCGGGGCGATCACGGTCTCGCATCTGCGGTTCAGTCCGCGCCCGATCGACTCGACGTACTTGATCGAGCGGGCCAGTTTTGTGGCTTGCCATCAGTTCGTGTTCCTGGAACGGGTCGACGTGCTGGAGAAGGCGGAGGTGGGGGCCACGTTCCTGCTGAACAGCCCCTTCGGCCCGGACGAAGTCTGGGACCGTTTGCCGCAGGAAGTCCAGCAGACGATCATCGACAAGAAGTTGAAGTTCTATGTGATCGACGGCTACGGCGTAGCCAAGGCGGCCGGCATGGGCGGCCGCGTGAACACGGTCATGCAGACGTGCTTCTTTGCCCTGGCCAACGTCTTGCCCCGCGAAGAGGCCCTCGAGCACATCAAGAAGGCCATCAAGAAAACGTACGGCAAGCGTGGCGAGGCGGTCGTGCAGAAGAACTTTGCGGCCGTGGACGCGTCGATCGCGCACCTGCACGAAGTCAAGGTCCCGGACAAGGTGACCAGCACCTTCAAGCGGCTGCCGCCGGTCTGGGGCGATGTGCCCGATTTCGTCCAGCGGGTGACCGGCATGATCATCGCCGGCAAGGGCGACCTGTTGCCCGTCAGTGCGCTGCCCGTGGACGGGACGTTTCCGACGGGAACCGCCAGGTTCGAGAAACGCAGTATCGCGCTGGAGATCCCGATCTGGGATTCGAAGGTCTGCATCCAGTGCGGCCTGTGCGCGCTGGTCTGCCCGCATGCGGCGATCCGCACCAAGGCCTATCCCAAGGAGGCGCTCGGGGGCCAACCCGCCGCGTTCCGCTCGACGGACTACAAGGGTAAGGAACTGGAAAATCACTTGATCACCATCCAGGTTGCCCCCGACGATTGCACGGGCTGCGGCGTGTGCGTGGACGTCTGTCCGGCCAAGAACAAGGAGGAAGTCAAGCGCAAGGCGATCAACATGGAGTCCAAGCTGGACCACCTGGAGGTCGAACGCAAGAGCTTCGATTACTTCCTGCAGCTCCCGGACTTGGACCGCAGCTTGGCCAAGGCGAACACGGTCAAGGGCTCGCAATTGCTGCTGCCGTTGTTTGAGTACTCGGGCGCCTGTGCGGGCTGCGGCGAGACGCCGTACGTGAAGCTGATGTCGCAGTTGTTCGGCGACCGGCTGATCGTGGGCAACGCCACGGGCTGCTCGTCGATCTACGGCGGCAACCTGCCCACGACGCCGTACACGGCCAATGCGGAAGGCTACGGCCCCACTTGGTCCAACTCGCTGTTCGAGGACAGCGCTGAGTTCGGGCTGGGGTTCCGGCTGGCGTTCGACGAGAAGCAGGAACTGGCCATCAATCTGTGCCAGCAGCTGGCATCCCAGATCGGCGACGATTTGGTTGGCGCGTTGATTGACAACGCACCCCAGCAATTCACGGAAGCCGAGATCCGCGACCAGCGTCTCCGCGTCAAGGAATTGCTGAAACGGCTGGCCGAGATCGACTCGGCCGAGGCCCGCCGGCTGGCCAGCGTGGCGGAAGCGCTGACCCGCCGCAGCGTGTGGTCCCTAGGCGGCGATGGCTGGGCCTACGACATCGGTTTCGGCGGCCTGGACCACGTCCTGGCTTCGGGCCGCGACGTGAACGTGCTGGTCCTGGACACGGGAACCTACTCGAACACCGGCGGCCAGGCATCGAAAGCGACGCCGCGGGGGGCGGTGGCCCGGTTCGCGGCGGGCGGCAAGCCGAACCGCAAGAAGGACTTGGGCATGATCGCCGCCTCCTACGGCAACGTGTACGTCGCCCAGGTGGCGATCGGGGCCAATCCGGCCCAAACGCTCAAGGCCTTCCTGGAAGCCGAGTCGTACCGCGGGCCGTCACTGATCCTCGCCTACAGCCACTGCATCGCGCAAGGGATCGAAATGTCGACGGCGATGAGCCATCAGAAGGACGTGGTCCGTTGCGGCTTCTGGCCGTTGTACCGATATGATCCGCGTTTGTCTCACGACGGCGGGCGCCCGTTCCAGTTGGACAGCCGCAAGCCGAACATGTCGTTCAAGGAACTGGCCGCCACCGAAGGACGCTTTGCCATGCTCGCCCGGAGCAACCCGGCGGCCGCGGAGCGGTTGTTCGAGTTGGCACAACGGGACATCGACGACCAGTGGCACTACTACGAGCAGATGGCGGGCGTCGTGCGTGAGGTCGCGGAACAAGCTGGCAAGAAGGAAGAAGGAGCACAATCGTGAGCGTTGATTTGACCACCACTTACCTGGGTTTGAAACTGAACAATCCGCTGGTCGCGTCGGCCAGCCCGCTGACCGGCAAACTCGATTCCCTGCAACGCCTGGAGGAAGCGGGTGCCTCCGCCGCCGTTTGGCCTTCGCTGTTCGAGGAACAGATCGAGCACGAGGCGATGGAGGTCGCCCGGCTGTACGATCAGGGCACGGGGTCGTTCTCCGAAGCCGACGGATTCCTGCCGGAGTTGGACGAATACCGCCTCGGGCCGGAAGCCTACCTGAAACAGATGGAAGAGGCCAAGAAGAAGCTTTCCATCCCGCTGATCGGCAGCTTGAACGGGGCCTCCAAGGGCGGTTGGGTGGGGTACGCCAAGATGATTCAGGACGCCGGCGCGGACGCGCTGGAGCTGAACATCTACTTCATCCCGACCGACCCGAAGATGGGCGGGGCGGGTGTCGAAAAGCAGTACCTGGAACTTGTCGCGGCCGTTAAGGAATCGATTTCGATCCCGCTGGCGGTGAAGATGGGCCCGTACTTCAGCGGCTTGCCGAGTTTTGCGGCTCGGCTGGTCGAAGCCGGCGCGGCCGGCCTGGTCCTGTTCAACCGTTTCCTGGAACCTGACGTGGACTTGGAAGAGTTGAAGTTCCAACCCAGTCTGCAGCTGAGCACCCGCAACGAACTGCGGCTGCCGCTGCGCTGGATCGCCATCCTCCGGGATCACGTCCAGGCCTCGCTGGCCGCCACCAGCGGCGTCCACTTCACCGAGGACGTGATCAAGTCCCTGCTGGTCGGCGCCGACTGCGTGATGATGGCCTCCGTGCTGCTGCAGCGCGGCCCCGGCTACCTCAAACAAGTGTTGCAGGAACTGCGCAGCTGGCTGGAGGAAAAGGAGTACGAGTCCGTCGGGCAGCTCAAAGGCAGCATGAGCCGCATCCGCTGCTCCGATCCCAGCGAGTTGGAGCGTGCCAACTACATGAAAGCCCTGATCTCGTACACCGACAGGGTGTAAGTCGATCAGCGAAAGAAGGCCTGCCGTGCCGGCGGGTCATTGGTGCCGCGCAAAACCCCGTCACCCAGTGACGGGTTTTTTTTGCCCCGAACGACAGCGGACAAGTCATGGAACGGCCCTTCGCCGAAGTGAGCCGCCGCCGACCGCGGTGGAACCTTGATGGCAGTTTGTCGCCTTCCCATCCGAGCGGCCGAAGCCGGCGGTAGACGGCGAAGACGGGAACTTGGTAAAATTCGGGTAGTTGGTCAGCACCACCCAGGAGACTCTGCTCATGTCGGCCGTCCCCAAACCTTTCCTGACCCCGCAGGAGTACTTGGCCCGCGAACGGCGGGCCGAGACCAAGAGCGAGTACCTGCGCGGCGAGGTCTTCGCCATGGCCGGAGCCAGCCGGAAGCACAACCTCGTCGCCGGCAACGTCAGCCGCGTGCTGGGCGACCAACTTCGGGAAAGCGACTGCGAAGTCTATCAGAGCGATATGCGGGTCAAAGTCAGTCCCACCGGTTTGTACACGTATCCCGACGTGACGGTGGCATGCGGCGAGCCCCAGTTCGAGGACGCGGAAGTCGACACGCTGCTGAATCCGAAAGTGGTGGTAGAAGTCCTCTCGCGGTCCACGGCCGATTACGACCGGGGTGGAAAGTTCACTCATTACCGCCGTCTCCCGTCGTTGCAGGAGTATGTGTTGATCAGCCAGGACCGACCGCTGGTCGAGCACTACGTGCGCCAAGGGCCAGACGAGTGGCTGCTGACGGAAATCCGTTCCCTGCAAGAAACCCTGGTCTTGCCTTCCCTGGAATGCCGGCTGCCCTTGTCGGAGATCTACCTCAAGGTGCGTCTTTCGCCCGAGGCCGGCGGAACGGACGTGGCAGCGGACGATGCAATGGATGACCAAGGACTGACGAAGCCGGAATGACTTGCGTCATGCCGGCTCTTTTCAGGATTCCCTTCATCGACCTTTGTATGCGTTCGAGCAGTAAACTGGAGTCCGGAAACGTAGGCCGTGATGATCCCAAGGTAGGTGGCAGAGTCATCGTCGGACGCGGCAGACGAACCGGCCCGATTCACCCGGACGGGCACAGTTCCCGGACCAGACCGGCGTTCATGGCCACCTGGTCGCCGAATTCCTGGAACATGCCGACGATCATCGCGTCCGTCGGTTTGATGCGGCTGAGCGTGAACTGGAACGCCTCGCGAATGCCTGCGGGGGTCAGGTTGGCGCGGCCTGCCGCCAGGACCTTGTAGACCAGGCACGGCTTGCGCGCGGCCCGCACCGCCTGGAGCATCCGTTCGCGATCGCTGGGCAGGTAGATCTCGCCCATCGGCGCCTCGCCGAGGATCTTCTGGAACTCCTCGCGGGGCCGCGTCAGATAGTACTGGCAGCACATGTAGTAGTCCACGTCCCAGCGTTGCTCCTCGGCCAGTTCGATCAGGGCAGGGTCGTGGGCGGACAAGCCGACCAGGACGCCGGTGGCGCGGATGCGTTTCAACAGTCCGAGCAGCACGGGGATCTTGTTCTGCCGGTGCAGCTTCTCGGCCAGCGCACCATGCGGGGCGATGCCGATCGGCCGACGGCTGGCGGCATGCTCGATGCGTTCGGGATGGACGTCCCAATCCGGTTTGCCCAGACACAGCCAATGGAAACGGACTCCCTTACGGCGGACCCGTTCGACGTCGTCCAGCGTCCGCTCTGCGTAGCTGTTCTGCCACGCGTTGATCCCCGCCGCCTCGCAGGTCCGCAGCAACTCCACGATGCGTTCGGGCGTGTGGTAGTCGCTCAGGTGCCGGCTGTACAACCAATTGAAATGGGAATGGCCATAGAGAGGATTTCCGCCGAGGATCAGCCGGGAAATCTGGTGGGGTCCGAGCGCCACGTTGGGCAGTCGTGGCGCGGCCCCGGACCCTTCGGCTGCGGCAGCCTGGGCCTTCGAAGGCATCGCCGTGGCGAGCGCCAAGCCGGCGGTGATGCCGGCTGCGCCTTGGAGGAATCCTCGCCGGCTCGGATCGGTGTGCTCGAAAGAGTCACTGTTTGTTTGCGGTCGCCGCATGATCTGGCCCTCACAACTGGTTCTGGGAGCCCGTTCGTCCACCACATGCTAGAGCCCTACCCACGTCCGGGCAACCTGCAATCAAACTCGGCGACGACGCGGTACTCCTGGGAACCGGGCCGCAGCCGGATCAGGTCCCGAGCGGCTTCAAAGTCATCATGCGGATGACCGTTCACCTGCACGCCGACAAGCCTGCGGCCTTGCGGGTCTCGCAGCCGCAACTGGATGGCGGTCCATGCGTTACGCGCGGGCGGCTCGATCTGGGCCTCGATCCGGCCCACCGACGCGTGCGAGACGACTTCCAGACTCATTTCGCCGAATTCAGTGGGCAGCCGCTTCAGGCGAATCGTGCGGCCGTCGGCCAGCCAGGCGCGCGGAACGCCGGCCAGGAGCCGCAGTCGGTCCACAGGCTGGTCCGGCGACGGCCGCGTCTCGGTCACCAGCATGTGCCGCAGCAACTGGACGGCGACGGCGCTGGAACAAGGCACGGGGTCGCTCATCTCCGGGACTTTGTAGCGGCTGCGCAGGTGCAGGTCGCTGGCATAGATCAGATTCGTCTCGCGAGCGGCAAACGTGCTCCGCTCCAAATTGAACGCCAGATAGCCGTAGAAGCCCAGCAGGAACTCGTCGATGCGATCCTGTTGCAGTTTCGTCAGGATGTAGCCCAAGCCGTACAGCCCGTCGAGCCCGCCGGCGCCCACGTCGCGGCGGAACCGCGGGAGCAGGCAAAACGTGCGATTGTCCTGTTCCAGAAAGTCAGTCACGTAGCGGATCTGCCGGCCCGCCGGGTCCAGGGCATGGAGGTGCAGCAGCGTCCCGGCGAACAGTTGGTCGTAGTCGTCGCCCACGGGCTTGTCGGCATACAGCTGCAGCGGCAAAAACGGCGGCTGGCGATCGCGCCGGTAGTTGCCCTCCACGGCCCGTTCGATCGACTGCCAGTAATCGGCCGCGTCGGCGCGGTACCGCTCGGCGGTCGCCGTCTCGCCCAGTTCCTGCAACAACCAAGCCGTGTCGACCAGCCCCTTCCAACAGGCAAAGTTGGCGTACAGCGCGTAGCACTGGAGTTCCGAGATGTCACCGCCGTAGGACCACTTGGGCAACAGACCGTAGTGCAACGGCCGCTGGCCGTCTTCCAGCACCATGGTCTTGCGACGCTCGGCGATCGTCCATTCGGCGCATTGGCGGAGCAGCGGCAGGTGCCGTTCGATCCACGTGCGGTCGCGGCTCAGCCGGTACGCGCTCACCGCGTAATGCGGCTGCAAGCCGTTGCGGTACTGCTGGTGGCGATCCTCGTACTTCTTGTATTCCGGCACCTTGACCAGGAACTGCGGCGTCAGGTACGTGCCGTCCATGTACCGCTGGGCGTCGTTCAAGAAACCGGCTTGAGCCAGGGCCATCATGGCGTAGCCCTCCTCGACGCCGTACAGCCGGCCCGAGTACCACGACGGATCGGAACCGTAGGGCATGATGTCGCCGTCGGCATTGATCATCAACTGAGTCAGAACCGCCCGGACCATGTTGACGACGTGCGCTTCCGGCACTTCGATCGCGGCAGCCGGGGCCAGCATCTCGTCCCAGTAGCGGCGGAATTCGCTCAAGGCCGCGGCGCAGCCCGTTTGGCGATAGGCCGCGACTTCCCGGATATCGGCGACCTCGTCACAGGGCTGGACCAACTCGACGGTTTGCCTGCCGCCGGGAGGCAGCTTCAGGGGCTGGACGAGTCGGCCGCTCTCGGCGAGGCTCCAGCCCTCGGCAGCGATGAGGATCGCTCGGCCCTTGGCCGTGAGCGCACCGTCGACGAACTTGATTTCACTCGCCCGGGCGTCGACGCGAGCGTGAACCGCTGTCTCGAGCAGCGAACTGCTCAGGTTCTCCAATTCGATTTGCACGAACAACGACGGCTTCGTCCGGTTCGGTCCGGCAAAGGAAACGAACGCGGTCTGGGTAACCCGCAGATCCCGCAGCTGTCCTTGCACGACCACGCCCGGCCGCCAATCGTCCACCAAGGTCCGCACCACGGTGTCGCGATAAGCGGCCAACGATTCGGGCCGCACGCCGAACGAAAAACGAATCGGCCACTGCGAAACGACGGTGCCGTCCCAAGTGACGCCGATCTCCCGCGGTGCGTCCTTCAGACCCAGCAGCGCGTACGTCGGCACCATCGACAGCGCCGCTGTGGACAGCGCTGCCAGCGACGGCTCCCGGCCGCCGACCAACAACTCGCGCTCGAATCGGTTGCCGGTCACCAGCCGCTCCGGCCAGACGTCGGGCCGGGCAGGCAGATGGCGGTACAGTTCGATCTCCGTGACGGCTGGCCAGCCGGCAGGCAGCTGGAAGCGGACTCCCGTCGTGGCCACCGGTTCGCACGTGAAGGCCAGACAGCGCCGCGTCGCGTCCGCCGCGACCTGCAAGCCGGTGTGCAGCGGCGTCCAGCGCTCGCCGTCATGGATTTCGATAACCGGCGAACCTTCTTTCGGCGGGCCTTCCGAGAGAAACACGGCTCCGCCGTCGAGCACGTGCTGAATGGGCCACGTCACACCCGGCCTGGCGCCGTCCGGCAAGGCGACTGGAGCTTTCACGTCACCGTCCTGCAGCCCCGGTTGCGGGGCAGTCGCGCCGGAGGCCGTCCACACCAGCGCCGCATCCGCCCCCGGTTGGTCCACGTGCAGTCGGGCCAAATTACGTTCCAGCCGCGCCGGAGTCAGCGTCTGCAGTTCTTCAGGGGCGAGTGGCCGCGCTCCGTGCAGTCCGCCAGCCGCCTGGGGCTGACGAAACACCGCAACTTCCTGGACCGCCAGAAAACCCCGGTCCGGTCCGCCGCCCGGATGCTGCACGACTCTCAGCGACGCTGTCGTCACGGCGGGGAAGCTCACCACGCAGTGCTGCTGTGTGGGCACCCACCAGTCGCCCGCTGCGGTCGCTGGAATCCAGGCCCCGTCTCGAAAGAACTCAACGCGGAACGCCTTGGGATACCACGGGGGTTGCGTCCACCAGACCGAGACCTGATTCAGCTCCACCGCGCGCGGCCAGTCCAGTCGCACCCAATGCTCGCCCCCTTCGACCGCCTCGGAGACCCAGCTGTTGCCGCTGTTCCCCAAGCGGTCGCGGCTGCCGTATTCCTGCGTGATCTCCTTGCCCAGTTCGACCCACCGCCCGTCCGTCAACACGTCGGCGGCATAGCCCGCGTACGTCGAATCGACGCTGAGCGTCGGCCGAGCGTCGGACACGTCACGGACCAGATTGGCAGACTCCGCGGCCGCAACCGTTAACACGATCTGCAAGCTGATGACTGCGGTGCCCATGTTGTCGCTCCCCTGTTTCAAGGAATGGATCTCGCCAGCGTGAAGACGGTGATTTCCGGCCGCGCGTTGAAGCGGACTTGGAGCATGTGGCCCAGGCCGCGGTTGATGTACAACCGCCGCCCGTCGGCCAGCGGAACCTCGCCGGAGACGTAACGCCGGTTTCGCACCGGCAGGATTGGCGGCGTCAAGAACGGCGCTTTGCACTGGCCGCCGTGCGTATGACCGGCGAGAATCCAGCCGCGAAACGCGCACCAGCCGCGCCCGTCCGCGCCGTCCGGGTTATGGCAGAGGGCGATCGCAGCTTGCGAAGCGCCGGTCCCGGCCAGTGCCCGGCCCGGCGAGAAAGCTCCGGCCCAGAGGTCATCCAGTCCTACGAACGTCAGGCCGGCCACGCCGACGGATTCATTCCGCAGCACGCATACGCCGGCGCGCGTGAGTTCTGCAGCCACGCCAGCCGCTACCTCAGGCATGGACCAACGGGATCCGTAATCGTGGTTGCCTAGCACGGCCAAAGAGGCCAGACGCGGCTTCGGCAGGTGAGTCAGGATCTGACGAAGTTGCGACAACTGCGCCGGCCCGCGATACGTGACGAGATCGCCGGTGATCGCCAGAATGTCGGGCTTCAAGTCCGCGATCCTCTTCAGACAGCCGACGAGGTACTGATCGTCGACTCGCGGACCTACGTGCCAATCGCTGATCTGGATCAAACGGCGGCCGACCAGCCGCGGCGGCAACGCGGCGACCGCCAATGGCCGTTGCACGACCTCGACCCAGTGCGGCTCGACCCAGAACGTGTAGCCCAACACGCCGGCCGCCCCTGCTGCGGCGACACCCCCACTGCACCTTAGGAAACGGCGGAGATTCATCAGCAAGTCCAGTCCGGAGCGCACCTCGAGAAGCTCCAGAGACAATATACTCCGACGACACATTCTGATGAAGAGGCAGGACTGACGCCTCGGCGATGGCCGTCACACTGCCATCGCGTTCCCCGGCCTGACTTGGTTCACGTCGCCTGTCCTTCCTTTGCTGCCTGCGCAAAGCCAGAACACCTGCTGCGGGTCACGGGCTGCCCGTGGCTGCCGCGTTTGAGCCGGGGGAGGAGCTTGTCGGCAGATCAGCGACCAGCTTGCGGAATTCAGCCGGCGAATAGACTTTTTGCTGGCCTCCGGGACCCTCCACGATGTAGATGATTTCCTGCTCGGCCTGAGGGCCGGTCGTTTCCAGCGTCCCGTCGGCGGTGATCCGCGCCCCCTGCCCGGCGGGGAGGATCAGCGAATTCGAGGCGACGGTCATGGTTTCCGTGTCCCAACAGGTGAGCGTGGCAAGGTCGATTGCCAACAGATGACGGCTGTCCGAACTCCACACCAGGGGATCGAATCCAAGGTTCGCCGGGCCCGACGAGAAACGCCGCGTGGTCTTGTCCGTGACACCTATCACGAGTTCCCATTCCGCCAGTTGTCGGCTATCGGGACTGAACAAGTGGCGTCCGCGACCGCCCTCGACGAACATGTCCGGCGTCCCGTCGCGGTGCCAGAGTCGAATGCCTCCTTCGTCGGTCGCTACCCGTTGGCCATCCGGACTCCACGCAAGATGCCAGACTCGCGACGGCCCCGCCAATTCGACGATGGCCTTCTGCTCCGCGAGACTCCAGAACCGTACCGGGGATTCATCCCCCCAAATGGCCAAAATGTCTCCCTCCGGGCTCCAACACATCCCGTTGGTGTCGGGGCGTGCATCAGGAGTGCGTACCGCTTGGCCCTCCGCGGACCAGACGCGGATGGGATGTTCCTTGTCGGCAGGGCAGAGCGAAGCGAAGTGCTTGCCCGTAGCCGACCATGCCACTTTGTTGATCGGGCCCGCTTGGGACAGCAACGGGAACCGCAATCTGCCCGTCGCGACGTCCCACACTCCGACCTTTCCGTCGCGTGCGCCGGAGACGAGTCGAGTGCCGTCACGGTTCCAGGCCACCGCCAGGACTTCGTCCGCATGGCCCGCCAACGTTGCCACGTCGGCTGCCTTCCAGACGCCTGCCTGCCCGTCTTTGCACCACAAACGGATGATCGGTTCGTGCGAAGCAGAGGCGAGATGTTGGCCGTCCGCGGAAAAGCCCATGGTAAGGACCGGGGATGTATGTCCGCGCAAGGTCGCCTCGGGCCGACCGTCGGGCTTCCAGAGACGGATGTCCCCTCGTTCATCCTCGCTCGACAGTGCCACAACCTGTCCGCTTGCGCAGGCGCGGGATTCTGTGTATTGGTACGATCTTTCGTATCCCAGGGTGGGCCCGCGGCTGCCGGTCTTGACGTTCCACGTGCAAACGTCCGCGCCAGCGCCGCCGTGTGCGATCCAGTCACCGGTATTGGAAAAGGCGATGCTTCCGGCAAAATGGTGGCCTTCGAGCCAAGCGGCCTTTCCTGACACTACGTCAAACAGCCAAACCGCATGGTCAGCAAGCAGAGCAAGCTGTCCACCTTGGGGCCCACATGCGAAGGCCCCGACAGAGCCCGGCGGGGAACCGTCGCAGCGCCCCGGCGGTATCCCCAAGGAAACCGTTTTCGGCGTCCACGTCTGCGAATCCCACGTCAGTACGGCGCTCTCCGTTCGGGACAGATCACCGCTGGCCGCCAAGAATCTTCCGTCGGATGTGAAGGAGATGCACTCGATCTTTCCAGCGACGGGAAGGACGGGGCCGGCCTTCCCCTCCGGCTCCCACAAGTGCACTTCGGATTCCTCGCCCACGGTTTTGGCTGCCGCGATCCACTTGCCGTCGGGACTCCAGCACAGGCGTCGGAAGTCCAGGTCCTTGTCAAGCACCTGGCGATTGGCAAGCTGAGCGACCAGCAGGTGCAGAGAACCGCGCGGCGTTTGATTCCAGATCTTTGCGCAGACAGCCAGTTGCGTGCCATCCGGGCTCCAGGCGAGACCAAATACATCGTGATCGAACTGCGTCGTCTTCTCCGTCGTCGCCTTCTGGATTCCTGTCGTCAGGTCCCAGACTCGCACTTCGGGAGACCAGCACGTACCCGCGGCAACCAGATTTCCCGCGGGATGGATCGCCAAGCTCGTGATCGGACCCGTATGTCCCAGGAGCACGCGCTGCAGCTTGAACGACGGAACGTCATACACCCGGATTCTGCTCCCGTCGCCTACGACGAGCCGTTTCCCGTCGGGAGTAAACTGGAGCGCACGAGCCTGCGACCGCACCGCCGCCGTTTCGATCTGCCAACGGCCCAGCCCCGGAATCTGAGCCGGCCGCGCGGCCAGCCCCGGCCAGGGATCTTCTTGTGCGGGCAGGCCGGCCAGATTCGGGCCGCGATCGGCGGTGGCAGAAAAGGCTGTCTTCGGTTGGCCCGTCGGCAGCTGGACAGCGATCTTCCCGTCGGCGCCGACCGTGGCCGTGCTGCCGGGCGGCAACTCGACCGTCGTCTCGCGGCCCTTGTCATCGCGGACGGTCAGCACGATGCCCCAGGACCCCAGCGCCGCTACGCCGACAAGCGTTAAGGCCGCGGCCACGATCCCGCGCCAACCTCGTCGCGTTCCCGGTTGAGCTGATGCGTCGCGCCGGGCCGGTTGGGCAGGACTCGAGCGTAATGCCGCGTCCGCCTCCTCGGCGCACGCGGTGCCGCCTGCCACCTCGCGGTACAATCGCACCAAGTCGGCTTCGGCGGCAAACTGGGTCAAGGCATCAGCCACCTCCTGTGGCAGGGCGTGCCGCCCGGCGCGGTCCTTGGCCATCATCCGCTCGATTGCGGCGGCCAAGGGCGGAGGCAAATCGGGACGCAATTCCGTGATCGGCCGGGCCCGATCCCGCACGTGCCCCATCATCTTGTCGAACGCCGACCGGTAAGCAGCCCCCGCGAACGGCGCCTGACCGGTCAGGAGCTTGTACAGCGTGCAACCCAGGCTGTAGATGTCGGCTCGGATGTCGACGCCCCGCGCATCGCTGACCTGCTCGGGCGCCACATAGTCCGCCGTCCCCATCGCCATGCCGGCACCGGTGAACTCCGCCGCAGCGGGCGTTGGGGACGCGTCTGCGGCGAGACGGGCCAAGCCAAGATCGAGCAGCTTGACCTGTCCGTTGGGGGTCAGCATCAAATTGGACGGTTTCACATCCCGATGGACCAAGCCGTTTTCGTGCGCCGCCTGGAGGCCCAATGCGGCTTGACGAATCACTTCGCAGGCATCCGCTGCGGTTAGCCGTCCAGCCCGTTTGCAGATCGCGTTCAGGTCCATTCCGGCGATGTACTCCATCACCAGCACCGGCTTGCCGTCGATCTCGCGCGCGTCCGTCGCCCGCACGACGTTGGGATGATCCACCCGGCCGACGGCTTTCATTTCCCGGTAGAAACGGCTTACCGCCTGAGCATCGCGAGCCCGGTCGGCCGACAGCACCTTCAGGGCCACGAAACGCTCCAGGTGCTTGTGGCGAGCCTTGTACACGGCTCCCATGCCGCCCGCGCCGAGCTTTTCCAGCAGTTCGTACTCGCCGAGTGAACCTTGGCCCGGGAACACGTCGTCGGCAGCGGCACCGGACTCGCCGACAGGGGGGACCGAGCCGCCCAGCGCTTTGGCCTTGGCGACCAGAGCGGCGTACTCGTCCTCCTTGAGGTAGGGATCGTCCGTCACCGGGGCACGCAGCCGGGCCGCCAAGGTGTCGTCGCGGACGGCGATCGTCTGCAGTTCGGCCTGACAGACCGAACAGGCACTGACGTGGTCCAAGACATCCTCGGCGTCGCTTTCAGCCAGTTCGCCGGTGAAGCAAGCACGCAACACATCATGTTTCGGGCAGCTCAAACTGGACATCGTTGTCTTCCTCGTGCGGAGGGATTGATGGCACTGCCGTCTGGCGTTAACCGTGTCTGCGGGGGCGGCAGTCGAGAGGGCCCGCATCACCATGACGGACGCACGCGGCCTCTCATTCCATCCAACGTTGGGCCCTCAGACGACTTGGCGCAGAACGAGGCGAATCACTCGAAAAAGCCTTCAAATTCTTCCCGTAACCTTCGCCGCAGTCGGTAGTTAGCGTCGTACACAGCGGACAGACTCATCCCCAACTCGCGGGCCACGGACGGACCGTCTCGCCCCTCGACGGTGACCAACCAGAAGGCGCGCCACGTCCGCTCCTCGACCCCCGCGCGGACGATCTGCACTGCCCGATGTTCCAGGCTCGAACAGGCCGCAGCCGAGTTGGACGCGGACAATTCAGACCAGGGATCGGCGATCTCCGCCAAGTGCAACTGGGCCTCGGTGCCGCCCGCTGCCTGGGCCTGTCGCCGGCCGCGGAAATAGTCGCGGATCTTGTTCCGGGTGATGGTCGAGAGCCAGGCGTGAAAGGAGTCGCCGGGGCGGTCGCGGCGGAAGTCCTCCAGCTTGCGGGCCACGGCGGCAAAGACTTCCTGCGCGACATCCGCCGCGTCGGCCGACTGCAAGCCGGCCTGACGGCAGCAGCCATAGATCAGCGGCGCGCACAGTTCCACCAGCCGCTCCCACGCCGCCCCGTCCCGTGCCGCCGCCCGCCGCAACAGGCTGGTGGAAGTGGCATCCAACGTCGGTCCCGGTTCCCTCGACGCTCCCGAATCCTGGCCCACCACGATCCCCTTGTCTGCTGACGTCCCGCGATACCCCGGCGGACATCGCGAGGGGCACCGAGGATACGGCACTATTATGGGGAAGACGGGGCATGAAACACAAGGGCCATTGTTTGTTTCGCACGTCCAGAGGGATGTGCTCGAATCGATGACCAGAAGAACGCCGCAACGCGGCACCGACCGCCAGTACCCCCTCCGGGGAGAAGCTCAGTGGCCGTCATGGGATTCTGTGTCCGACTGGTCGCTGCAGACCTCCGCCGCACGCTATTCAAGCGAGGCATACAGGTCCCTCAGTTCCTTGCAGCACTGTCCCGCCCGGACTCGGTCGCCTGCCTTGCGATACGCGATGACCTGCCCCCAGAGCATGCTGGCCAGCCCCGTGTAGTAGTCTCGTGTGTAGCCTCGCAACTCACGAGCAAGAACGGGGTCGTACGACCGGCGTTTTATCTCGTACCCCTGCCTGAAGTCGTCGGCCGCTTCCAGGAACTTCCCTGTTGCCAGACGCAAGTTGGCCTTGAACTCGCACGATTGCGGATCACCCTGTCCGAGTGTGGCGAGCATGTCGTAATCGGCTGCGGCCTTCACGAACTGCCGCGTGTCGGCAAAGAACCTCGCCCGGGCGCCGAGGATCGAGATTCTGCGCACATCGTTTTGACGTCTAACGCTGACATGCAACGACGACACTGCCAGACGCTCGAGCGCCCTCGCAAACGAGGCCTCCGCTTCGCGCGCGGCTGCTTCCGCTTTCTCTGTCTGCCCCGCCTTCTCCATCGCGTCCGCAAGCTCGTGAAACGCATTTCCGCGCGACTCGAACAGGTCGGCATACTGCAAGTGCCGGTAAGCAGGCTCGGGGCAGAACGAGTGCTCGCACAGACGAATTGCCTCGTCGTAGTCGGCGATGGCTCGTCGGCAGTTGTCTACGCGGTCTTTTCCGTGCCACGCCAGGATTTCGTACGCCTGTGCACGGCGACACATGTCCTCCTGCTTCGAGCCAGCCGTGATCTTCTCCGTGGTTTGGCGGATTTCCTTTTCCGTGCGGCGGATTAGTTCGGGATTGCCGCTGCCGCGATTCATTTCGGACACGCCAACAAACCTCTCGCCGTAGTTCAAGTGACGATCATCCAACTCAAGGAGCGCGTCGGCCACGCAGATCCGGTACAATGCGTCGCCAGAGGCATCGAGCAACACGGCGGCAATCCTGTCGGATTCCGTTTTGCGCTGCCCAATCTCAATGCATGCCTTGAAACAGAACCGATTCCCCGCGTCGGCTGCAACGCCAAGCAAATCGTCCGTGGGCATCGAAGGTGCCGCCGTGGGATATAGTCTCAGGAGTGCGAAGTAGGATGGAAAACGGTTGACGCTGTGACGGTCCTGCGCCGAGCGGACCAACGCAGGAATGGCTTTCTCCCCAATCTCGCGGATTTCTCCCAAATGACCGGTGGCGGCGAGTGCGGGTGCGGCGCTAGCCCGGATTTCTCACCAGGGGGAGAGGTTTTTGGGCGGTGGCGGCCACCAGCGGCTGGTTGAGAGGGGCGGGTCTATGGATCGGGCAGCGAGAGGAGCACGAGAGGGGCAGAAGGTGGGCGTTGTGAGAGTGTTATGGCCGCTTCCGTGGCCAATGGTGCCAAGTCTGCGCAGACCCTCAGCGTGGTGATTTCTTCGACTAAGGTTCACACAGTCCCAAAAAAGAGATCAGCAACGCTGAGGTCGGACGATGGGGGATCGGACGTCGGCAGAACGGGTGAGACGTTTCGGGATTCGCCGCAACGCCCGCCCCACTAATCGACGCAAGTTGTCGTAAGCAGTTCGGAACACGTTCTGGTACGGACAGCCTTCGGCCAGCGAGACCCACACCTTTCTTACGGTCACTTGGACCCGCGCGCCAATCTTGAGCAGCTTCAGACGGATCGTCTCCGGCTGGGCCTTGGCCAGGTCGGTGTCCTTCAAGCCGAGCCGCCGCATGGCGATCACGAGGGTGTACGCGACCGAGGAGAGCCATAATCGCAATTCGTTCGCCCGCATTTTGCTGCAGCTGGTGCGATTGGCAAACAGCTGAAGTTGTTGTTCTTTGATTCGATTCTCCATATCACCGCGGCCGCAGTACTCCTGTTCATACACGGTCTGCTTGTCGAATTCCTTGCGCGAGAGCGACGTGACCACGAATCGGGGATTGGCTCCTTTGCGGAGATGTTCCGCTTTCCCAATCACGCGACGGCGGCAACTCCAGCTGTCCAGGGTTTGGTACTGGAAGTCCTTGTAGAACCGACAGGCCTGTCCGGTCTTCTCGTACTGCTGTTTGGCCTTCGCCAATTCCGCCGCGATTTCCCGCGTCAAACGGTCGTTCTTCGCCAAGCCGAAGACGTAATCCACTCCGTTCTTCTCGCACCAGCTCATGATCGGTTCTCGGCAGAACCCCGAATCCCCACGGACGACGATCTTGGTTTTGGGCCAGCGGGAACGGATGAAAGCCACGATGCGCTGGATTTCCTTCAGCGCGCCGGCCGCCCCGTCAATATCGCTCGGCCGCAGACGGGCACAGAGCAGATGCTCGCCACAAAAAATATACAGCGGCAGATAGCAGTACTCGTTGTAGTACCCGTGGAAGAAACGCCCCGCTTGGTCTCCATACAGCGGATTGTCGGTGGCATCGAGATCCAGAACAATCCGCTTGGGAGCCTTCGTGTGAGCTTGATAAAACACGTCCAGGAAGAATTCCTGCACCGCTCCCCGATCGCAACGGATCTTTTTGTACCGGCTATGTTCGCCTGCTCGTACCGGAGTCAACTCCAAACGATTGAGCGTGCTCTTTCCCGCCAGGGGCTTCCCACGATCCCCTTCCCGTCCGCGATCGTTTCCCGTAGGGTCCTTCTTGCCCACCATCACGGCCAAGAGCGGATCGTTTCGCAACTCATCGTGATCGTTCAAGTCCTCGTAGCCCAAGGCCAAGCCGTACACACGTTGAGAGATCAACTCATAGACGGTGTGCTCGATCTTCTCCGGATCTCGGTAATCTACGAAACAACCGGCGAACTGCTCAATGATTCTCGTGATCTCCTCGGTCTCACGAAGCAGAAGACCTCCGGCATCCGATGTGATCTGGCCCCCATCAAAACGAGCAACGACGTCACGAGTCCCGAGGGGCTGAAATTCAAACGACTCTCTGCTACACTGTGTCGCCATCTGGCTGCCTCCCTGCGGTTTGTGGAAACGGCTGGTTTGTGCCCCTTCTACGCTGCGGGAGGCAGTTTTGTTCTCTCCCCTGGTGAGAAATCCGGGCTAGCCCCATCCGTTTGACGATCGTCTCGGCGCGGAACTTGAAATCAACAGCGGCAAACAAGCCTTGGACTGCGAAGGACTGCACTATGCTTTGGCTTTGATCGTACCAACGTTGTTCTTCGGCCCGTTGCCGTTTCTCTTCTCCGCGTTCCGGTGTACCTTCGGAAGTCCGAAACGGTAGACCATCCGGCGGCGGCCCGATGAGAGCAGAGAGGGCGGCATTCTCCTGTTGCGTCTGGAGCACAGCGCCTTTGCTGAAATCTCGGATGGAAACGGCGACTAGCCCCACTCGTTCGTCCGTGCTCTCGAAATCGTAGCAGTCCAGCGCCAATGCGAAGGCCGCGAGATCCTGTGTGCGCAACAGCCCGGCCAGTCCATGTACGTCAATCTGGCGTAGTCCGGTTATCTGCGGTCGCTCCCCCGCCTCGGCCGCGCGAGCAGGGGTGGCTGCAACTGCAATGGCGAATAGGAGGAAGACACCGTCAAGGATGGTACGGGCCATCACGCAGGACCGTACTAGCCGCACGGGCGTGGGCGAACACTCCCTCACGCGGCTAAGCGCCGTATTTTCCAGACGAAAGCCCAGAGTCAGCAATCGGGTTGCCATGATGTAGGCTCCTGGGACTGTGTCATCGTCGAGAACGGATAATATGTCGGATCGGCCGTGGCCGCGAATTGCGGCGATCACTCCCCATGGTGCGACTCAGCTTGCGGGAGAACATCCACGATATGAAGCGTGCCCTCCACGTAGTACGCGAGCCACCTTCCAGTGGCCGAGCACTGAGCCGCCTGGACCCTGCCCTGTTCAGTCGGAGGCAGCCGACAGAGGATCGCTCCGGAATCGACATTCCACAGCGACACATTCCCAACTGCGTCCCCGGTGACAATGATGTTCTCGCGCAGACAGGCTAGGCTGGTCACCAACTGATGCGGCGAGTGCTCGCTTCTGCGGCCGGAAGCATTACGGTCTCCCGCTGCCTGAGTCAGCCCGCCCGCCGAACCGCGCCGTCTCGGTGGTGCTTCGATCTCGCTCGGCGGTCCATTCCACCCCAATGTGACGGGCTGCAGGAATCTAAGGTACTTGACGTCGAGTACCTCCACCGTGTCCCACGTACCGACGAGCAGTCTTCCACCGTCACCTGAAAATGTCACATGATACCACGACTCCTTGGGGAACGTGACGCAGCCCAGCCTGTGACGGGAGCCCACGTCGAACAGTTCGATCGCCGCTTCATCTCCGGCAGGCCGCATTCCCAAGACCGCGAACGTCTTGCCGTCCGGTGACAATGCAAACCGCCCTCTCGGTTCCACCTCCTCAAGATCGAATACCGACAGAACTTCACCGTCGCGGGCACTGAACAACGTCGGACGGCCGTCGACAACGCCCCACACTGCGTTCTCGTTAACGTCGCTTGGCGTGAAGGGAACGAATTCAAGCCTGTCGCCTTCCCTTCGCACGGCCTCCCGGCACAATGCAGTCGTCGTCGAGTTCCACTGTCCCTTCGGGATCAGTTCCAAGCGTACGTGGGTTCCCGCCATGCCTTCCGTCAGGTTTTGGGCACTCCGGTCTGTCCAACCAACAACGCGCCGCATCGTCCCCGTCTTCCCTTCGCCCACACCGACCAACTCGTCACCGTTGCTAATCTCACCCGATCTTGCTGCCGGACTTCCAGGTATCACCTCCCGGATGAGTAGCTTTCCGTTTCGCATCTCCAAGTCAACGCCCACTAATCCCGCTACGCTCTTGTCCGGCATGGGGATGCAGTCCTGCAGGTTGTTGGCGTTCAGCAACTCAGATCGGCGCTCCGAAAGGGCGAACAATCGGGAGCCGTCGCGACAATAAGCAATAGCGAAGTAATCCCCACGACGATGCGCTATTGTCTCGCCCTTGTCGGTATCTACGAGCGAGATGCCCCGCGAGGCTATGGACACCGCAAGCACGGAACCATCTGGCGAGAATTGCATTGCCTTGATTGCCAGCGGATACCCCGATTCACTCGTGAATCGGACAGTATGATGCGTTCCCGGTTCCTTTCCGGCTGCCTGTGCAACCGGAAGCCAGACGAATGCGCCGACTACTCCAGCCAGAACTCGAAGTCGTACAGCACACGTTTGCATTACACTCATCGGTCAACTCCCTGTAAGTGGTCCACGGTTGGTCGTGGACGGGTTAACAAAACCTGTGGCCCCCGGTGATGGCAGCCATGTTTCAGGCACCGGGCATCATCGATTCCGGGATTACGTTTGCAAGCTTACACTGGCCTCGTCACGTCGGTCGCGGCTACTGTCGCCGGCCTTCGTCCACTTCGTCCAGAGCTCGCTTCAGCTTATCGGGGTCATGGGAGAATGCGCGGTTGATGGCCTGCACCGCCCGATTGCGCGTTTCGGCGAGCTGCCGAATGTCACTGGCAATAGCCTGATCCCAGTAGTTGTTTTGCGCCCGCCAGTTGGTCCATTCGCCAGGGACTCCCTGAAACGGGAGACTGAGACTGGCGGAGGCTCCTCTCGTGTTGACATACTCCGTTCGCTTGCGGCCGTACTCGCGAATGAGGGCGCAGGCCAACTTCTCGCTCTCGCTCATCGTCCCGAGTCTGCGAATGTAGGACATCACGTTCGATCCGCCGTCCGGCACCCAGTAATCGAGACTGCTGTCGCCGTCGAGCGAAATCCCAAACTGGTGGACGTTCACCTCCTGTAACGATCTCGATTGGGCCAGCAGTTGCAGGTCTTCGTCGGTCGGCTGGTTGGACAGGCCGAGACTTAGGCGTTTGAGCTTCCTCAATCCCGCCAGCACTGCCAAGCCGTCGCTGTTCAGCGAGTAACCCCGCAAGCTCAAGCCCCGCAGGTTCACCAGCGATTTCAGCGGCGTCAGGTCGCTCAAGTCGACGCTGCGGCCGCTGAGGTGCAGCTCTTCCAAGGTCGTGACCCTGGCGATTGTGGCGAGGTGGTCGGTCGCTTTATCCAGCAGGTGAGGTCCGCTGAGACTGAGTGACTTGAGCGAGGAAAGCTTGTCCAGCGTGCTGATCAGCTCGCTCGAGTAACCGGAATCCCAGGCCAGTTCCAAGCCTTGTAGTCGAGGCATCCGGGCGATTTCTGCCCAGTCGCCGGAGATCCAGCAATCCTGGCGGAAGCCGATGCTCTCGAGCGACGACAGTTCCGCCACTCCACGCAACGAATCGAGGCTGACGCCCACAAATGTCAACGACCGGAGTTTTGTCAAACACCTGAGATGCTGAAGATCGGCGGAGTCGAGACGTCCGCGCAGCAAGAGGCTTTCCAGTTGGGGTTCATCTCGCAGCCACGCCAGATGTTCGCCCTTGGGCACGTACACGGCGATGGCCGTGCGACCGCGCTGCGCCGCGAATCGCCGATAGCAATGTGCCGCCTCGTAGTCCCGTTTGCGCTGATACTCCATTTCAATGTCAAAATCACGTTCCTCTTGAGGCGTGAACTCCCGAGCGTCGACGCGCGACCCGCACGCAGATATTGCTGACAGAACGAGCGTCGGCAGCCAACAAAACATCGTCTTGAACGAAGCTCTCATTTTGGTTTCTCCTTGTCGTCTGATTGCTCTTGTGATTGTCACGGAGTCGACCGTGCTGCCAGGTTGTGTGGCTGGGAAGCCGAAAAGTGTGCGTCTACCTTCCAACGATTGGACCCACGGGACATGTTAACGCATGCCATCGAGGGCACGGCTTGCACGTCAGGATCTACCGATCGCGTGACGTTGACCGCTTTGGCGATCTGCACGGGGAACACTCCCCAAGCAAAAAATCGAGAGCGGACGCATGGTTTGGCCTTTCTAGAAAACTCGTCAGGTG
>CAYUFW010000089.1:0-25791 GCA_964443915.1 uncultured Pirellulaceae bacterium | reverse complement strand
GCCTTGGCCGGCCAAGTCGCGGGCGTGGCGACGGGGCCGATTCACAAGGAGGCGTTGCACGCGGCCGGAATCCCCTTCCCCGGACACACGGAGATCTTCGCCTCCCGGACGGGCGCCGCCCGCTCGTGCATGATGTTGACCTCCGGCGAGATCACGTGCAGCCTGGTCACGACGCACATCGGCTATCGCGACGTGCCTGGCCAGTTGAGCGTCGAGCGGATCGTCGAAGTCATCGAGCTAACCGCCGAGGCCATGCGGCGAATCCGGGGCCGGGCGCCCAAGTTGGTCGTCTGCGGCCTGAATCCTCACGCGGGCGAACACGGCCTGTTCGGCGCGGGCGAAGAGGAGCGTTGGATCGCGCCGGCGGTGGCGGCGGCTCGCCAAGGGGGAATCGACGCGGAGGGACCGCTGCCGCCCGATACGGCCTTTCTGCCGGCCCGCCGCCAAATCACGGACGCCTACGTCTGCATGTATCACGACCAGGGTCTGATCCCGCTCAAGGCCCTGGCATTCGACACCGCCGTGAACGTTACCTTGGGGCTGCCCATCGTCCGCACGTCGGTCGATCACGGCACGGCGCTGGACATCGCCTGGGCGGGGCGAGCCCAGGTCAGCAGTCTTGTCCAAGCGGTCTTGCTGGCGGCCAGACTGGCAGCCGGCCGTCGGGCTAAATGAAGATGTACCCCTCTTCGCCGTGCTGGGTGAGGTCTAGGCCCTGCGTCTCTTCCTCGGGCGAGATCCGCAGACCGAGCACGGCGTCGAGCGCCTTAAGCAGGACGAACGTGACCACGATCGCAACCACCCAGGTCACCACGACGGCAACGACTTGGCCGATGAACAGCCGTACGCTGCCTTCGATCAGGCCCAGAGGCAGGCCGTTGTCGATGTTCGTGCAGGCCCTGGTGGCGAAGACGCCCGTCAGCAGCGCCCCCAGCGTGCCGCCGACCCCGTGGACGCCGAACGCGTCCAGCGAATCGTCGTAGCCAAGCTTGCTCTTCAGCGTGGTGCAAGCATAAAAGCAAACCACGCCCGCAGCCGCGCCGATCAGCAGGGCCGGCATGGGATTGACGAAACCTGACGCCGGCGTGATGCACACCAAGCCGGCAACCGCCCCGGAGCACGCGCCCAGCAGGGTAGGCTTGCCGCGGAGGAGCCACTCCATCGCGGCCCATGCCAGCGCGCCGGCGGCGGCGGAGAAATGCGTGGCCGCAAACGCACTGCTGGCCATCTCGTCCGATGCCAGTTCGCTGCCCGCATTGAAGCCAAACCACCCTACCCAAAGCATGGCGGCGCCCAGGGCCGTGTACGTGAGGTTGTGCGGCGGCATCGGCTCGCGGGGGAACCCGGCTCGCTTGCCCAGCAACAGGGCGCAGATCAGCGCCGAAGTTCCCGACGAGATGTGGACGACGGTCCCGCCGGCAAAATCCAAAGCGCCGCCGGCCAGCCCCGGACCCTCGCCGCCCGTCTTGACGAACGCCAGCAAGCCGCCGTCCCAAACCCAGTGGCACAGCGGGCAATAGACCAGCGTGCCCCACAGGATCATGAAGACCACCATCGTGCTGAACTTCATGCGTTCCGCAAAAGCACCGCAGATCAGCGCCGGGGTGATGATGAAGAACATGCCCTGGAACAGCATGTGCGTCAACCGCGGAATGACGCCTTCCATCGGCGTCACGGGAGCACTCGTCGCCGCGTCCCACTCGCGGGCGACGTTCTGCATGAACAGGAACTCGCCGTTTCCGATCAAGGGGTTATCGGCCCCGCCGCCGAACGACAGCGAGTAGCCCCACAGCGCCCAGATCACGGTCATCAGCGCCATGAGGAAGATGCACTGCATCATCACGCTCAGGACGTTCTTCTTGCGGACCAGCCCGCCGTAGAACATGGCCAGCCCGGGTGCGGTCATGAACAAGACCAGTGCGGACGATGTCAGCATCCACGAATTGTGGCCGGCCAACGCCGCAACGTCGGGGGCCGGCGCGGGCACGGCTGGCGCCGCCGGAGCGGAGACCGCTGCCGCCGACTCCGCCGTGGGCGTGGCTGCTGCGGACGGCTCGGAACTTGCCGCCTGTTCGCCAGACACAGCTCCCGCGGCCGGTTCGTCGGCGGCGCCGGCCCAACTGCCGTGGCCGCCGACGAGGAGAAGGATGGTGGCAAGGATTGTCTCGCGCCAAGCGCTCCAGCAAGTTCCCATGATTCTGCGTACCTCTCGAATCTCACGTTGTTCCTAGATTGCACTCTCTCCGGTTTCCCCGGTGCGGATGCGAATCGCGTCGGTCAAGCGGTGGACGAAAATCTTTCCGTCGCCGACCAGCCCTGTGTTGGCGATCCGCGAGATCGTCGCGACCACGGCGTCCACTTCGTCGTCCGAGACCACCAGTTCGATCTTGATCTTCGGGACCAGGTCCACCCCGTACTCGACGCCGCGGTAGATCTCAGTGTGCCCTTTTTGGCGCCCGAAGCCGCGCACCTCGGTCACGGTCATGCCCTTCACGCCGCTCTGCGCGAGGGCCTCTTTGACGTCCGCCAGTTTGAAGTGGCGAATAATGGCTTCGATTTTTTTCATACATCGCACCCTTGGGGAGAGGAGAAAAAGGCCACGAGGCACGGGGTGCCTCGCTTCAGCAAAACGCCATACGCAATCTCCGTGCCGCGACAAGAACGTCGCTCGCTGACGGTCCAGAATCCAAGCCGCTAGACTGTTCGTGGTGCGAGCGCAAGTGCTTTGCTTCCCGGAGCTTTGCACCGTCGAGCCCGCCGGTCTCGGCGGCCCCCACACGACTTTCTCAAGCGGCGGCCGGCACAAGGGCACGGCGCAGTGACCGGCTTCTGAGCAACGGATGCCCGGAGATTCAGCAGCGGTCACCACGCCGCCGAGCACCGCCACTGGGTGTATTCTAGCAATCACGCTTTGACCGGGAACAAACAAGGGGGAATTCCCTTGGTTCGGGACGGCTCGCGGGCCGCTTGACAACGCCAGCCACGGCACGTATACCGCACACGCAGAACGATGGAGGGAAATGGGGCTGGCCCCGATTGTCCTGATCGGAGCCAGTCCCGTTTTCCGGGCCCCCAACTCATCCGAGGAGACGGTACGATGGACAAGCCGATCGACCGACGTCAATTCGTGCGCGGCGGCGCGCTGCTCGTGGCGGGCGCGGCGGCGGGCGCGCGGGCCGCGGACCAGAAGCCCGATCTCGATCCGGGCAAGATCGTCAATTACCATCCCGAGATGCACTACCGGCCGCTGGGCAAGACGGGCTTGATTCTGTCGGAGATCAGCCTGGGCGGCCACTGGCGGAATCGGGGAGCCTCGTTCGTGGCGATGAGCGACGACCAGCTTCCCGCGGACGTGGCCAAGCACCGGACCGACGTGGTCAGCGCGTGCATCGACGCCGGCGTCAACTACCTGGACATCACCACGGCCGGCGAATGCCTGGCCTACGGCGCGGCCTTGAAGGGCCGGCGGGAGAAGATGATCGTTGGGGCCGACGATCATCGCCTGTGCCCGCGGAGCCCGGCCAACCGGACGGTCCAGGGGCAGATCCACAACGTCGACGAGTGCCTCCGCCGCCTGCAGACCGACTCCCTGGACATCTGGCGCGTTCAGGCCCGCCAAGCCGGCGGACACACGGACGACGAGGTGGCCATGTGGATCGAGGCGTTCCAGAAGATCCACCAGGCGGGCAAGGCCCGGCATTTTGGAATCTCCACCCACACCCGTCCCTGGATCCAGCACGTCCTGGAGAAGTTCCCTGAGGTCGAGATGGTGATCTTCCCCTGCACGGCTCGGACCCGCGAAAAGGGAACGCCGCTCACCGCCGCCAACGTCGAGGAGGGCAATATGCCCGCGGCATGGACGGCCGATCTGAGCACGAGCATCTTCCAGACGATCCGCGAGAAGAACGTGGGCCTGGTGACGATCAAGCCGTTTATCGGCGGTCAACTCTTCCCGCCCTTGGGTCCCGAGGGGCCTGCGCCTGGCGTGGGAAACAAGCAAGAAAACGAGTTGGCCCGGCTGACGCTGCAGTGCATTCTCACCAACGACGCGATCACGGCCACCGTGCCGGGTATGGATACCGTGTACCAGGTGGAAAACGCAGCCCGGGCCTCGTACAAACGTGCCCTGGGCATGACCGCAGCGGAGCAACAGTGGCTGGCGCGCGTGACCCAACAACAGTGGAACAATCTGCCCGAGCACTACCAGTGGCTCCGCGACTGGGAAGTGGTGTAGGACGGATCATGGATGGTCTGTTGACCGTCTTGAAGGGACGAGCAAGTAGTGGATTACCGCCGATTCCCAACTGCCGCCGCGGCCGCCGGCATTTCGATCTTGACGGCCGCACTGTGGGCCGCCGCGGCCGACTGCGCGGCGCCGCCATCCTCGACAGGCAGAACCTCGCCGCCGCCCGTCAAGGCCAAGCCGGCCGGCTCGGACCAACAAGCCGACAATAGCCTCTGCTACGTCTGCCACCTCTCGCTGCAGAAGGAGGAACTCACCGCCGCACACCAAGTCGAAGGAATCGGCTGCATCGACTGCCACGGCACCTCCAGCGAGCACATGCACGACGAGATGCTGATGACCAAGGCCGATCGGCTGTTCGGCCGCCGCGAGGTCGGCGCCATGTGCGCCGAATGCCACGACGAGCCTCACGAGGACAAGCCGCAGGAGGTCAAAGCCTTCCTGGAAAAATGGCGGGGCCGCGATCGGCCGAACGGCCGAGTGATCACCGACGAGTCGATCTGCACTGATTGCCACGGGATCCATGTCGTGGCCAAGAAAGCGGACGCTGGACACGGCGGGGCGGACGATTGGCTGCCGGCCTTCAACGGCCGCGATCTGGCCGGCTGGCAGACGTCGCCCGGCGATGCCTGGAAGGTCGACCGCGGCCGGATCGTCGCCGTCCCGCGCGCCGGCGTCGCTTCGGCCGACCTGTGGAGCGACGCGTTGCACGGCGACTTTCGCGTCTCGGTGACGTTCCGCTGGCAGGGGCGGATGCAGGCGGGAATCTGGCTCCGCGGACAGCCGTCCACACCAGGCCCGCGGGTGGAGATCTTCGCCAGTCGCCCCACGTCCGCTGGGGCCGGCAGCGTGTTCGTACCGGGCAGAGGGCTGGCCTTGGTAAACCTGCGGGACGACTTGCTGGAAGACGACGCCTGGAACACGATCAACGCAGAAGTCCGCGGTCCGCGAATCGCGGTGTCCGTCAACGGCGAAGAAATCGGCTCAGTCGCCGTCGCCGGACCGGCCCAGGGACGCATCGGGCTGCATGTGGAGGGACTGCCGGAGGCGAAGGACGCCCAACTGACCGTTCGCGAAATCCTGGTTCAGAAATACAGCGAAGAAGAGAGTTCTCCCAAAGACGCTCAGCCTGATCCTCAGAAACCCAGCCATCAGGTCACGCCATGACAATGCAACGTCGCCTCGTCTTCTTATCCGTAACCGTAGCAGTGGCGTTTGTGACCTCGGTCGGCGACAGCGCGGAGACCGGCTCGCAACCGGCGGTCGTGGTCGTTCCTCTCGCTGCCGGTCACGACACGATCGGTTTGTCGGTCACGCCGGGCGCCAAGCCGTTCACCCAGATGGTCCTGGAGTTCGCCGACGGCGGCAAGAAGTTGCTGACGCTGAACGTCCGTCCCCAGACCGGGAAACGCCGTTTGCCCCAGCCAGCCGGCGCGCCGAAGGATGCGAAGCCGGCGTATGAAGCGGTCCAGGCCGAGGATTCGCTGGTCGCCGTGTCGGGGATGAACCTCCGACTCTTTGCCCGGCCCAATCTGTTTCGCTACACCGACCCGCAGCAGGACGAACTGCTCAAACGGTGGGACAGCCTGCCGGGCGCGTCGCAAACGTTCGTGCATTTCGAATTCCGCAGCCGGCCCGACCGAGTGGAAATGTGGATCAACGGCTGCTATGCGGGCATGTTTCCCGCCGCGGACGGTTTGCGGCAGGTTCAGGTGACCTTGCCCGCTGGAGCGTCGATCAAGGATGAGGCGTCCTTTCCGCGGCTGGCGGTCGAGGAAAAGTACTGTGCATTGGAAATCGCCCGAATTGCGAAGCCTGGCGCCATGCGCGAGGCACGCGTTCAGTGGCCCGCGGGAGCCGACCGTGGGCCCGCAGCGTCCAAGAGCCTGCGCCGATTCGACGGCATTCCGCTGATCGTCGCCGACGGACCGGGTAACGGCGACGTGGGCGTGGTCCGCGAGATGAAGGGTTCTTGGGCGCTGGAGTGCGACGAGCACCTCGCGCGCACGCCCTTCGACGGGATGCCGGAGACGCTGCATTTCTCGGTGCCCCCGGCCTTCTATCACAAGGCGTACGTGCTCTGTGCCGCCGAGCCCGATCCGCGCAAGGATCCCGTGTTGACGGTCCGGATGACGCGTTTCGCCCGTTCCGGCCGGGGCGAGGCGATGTCCCACTCCTCCGTGGTCCTGCCCCGCGGCAACGAGGCGCCCGCAGGGAACCTCAGGCGCGTCGGCACGGCCGCGTACGCGGCCGACGGCCAGAACGTGGAAACGCCGCTGTACTTGGCGGAAATCGACCTGGACGTCGGGGCGATCCTCGACCTGCTCGGACCGCACGCGGACCGCGACTTCCCCATGCTCGACGGCCGGTATCTCGACATCGACTTGCTCGGCAAGATCGAACGCGTCAAGCCGGTGCGCGATTCGACCAGCGCGGTGCATGTCTTCGGCATCACCCTGGAACGCTGTCCGGCCGAGTTCTCGCTGCAGCCCAGACAGCCGGGCAACATCTTCTACAACGACGAAGTTCCGGAGACGGTCGCCGTGGTCAAAGCCAGCGAGCCGTGCCGGACGACGCTCTCGTGGCAGATGAGCGACGTGAGCGGAACGCGGCTGCGCGACGAAAGCGTCAACTTGGATTTCGCGGCAACCGCTGAGGAGCGCCAGCACGTGGTCAGCCTGCAGGCGCCCCGTCCCGGTTGGTACGGACTCAGGTTCTCCCTTGCGGTGCGTAGCTCCGAAAATGGGACTGGCTCCGATCAGGTCAAGCCGTTCCTCGTCCACGACGCCGCCTTCGCCGTTCTCGGGCCCGACCGCCGCCAGGCCGGCTACGATTCGCCGTACGGCGTGTGGTGGTTCGGCGGAGCGCATTACGGCTGTAACGACGTGGCGGTCATCGGCCCCCTGCTGCACAAGGCCGGTTTCCGCAAGACGACGTTCGGCTGGACGAAGTCCACCGAGGCCGATTTCGCCCCGTGGCAGGTCACGCTCAACCAGATCGGCTGGATCTTCAAGGCTGACGACCCTGCCGGCAGCGAGAAGAAAGTCGCCGAGTGGACGAGCAAATTCCCGCACTGCAAGTCGATCCTGATCTTCCACGAAAGCTACGGGAACTACCTGCCCGCGGAGTTGTTCGGCGTCCGGCAAGAAGACGACGAGCAGACGACGGAGAAGGCACGCCAACGAGTGCAAATCGCCACCACGGCCGCCCGGTTGTACCGGGAGAAGTTCCCGGAATTGAAGATCATCGTCGGCAACACGAGCGCCTCGGCGGCGATCATCGCCTCGCTGTTGCGGCACGGCTTCGACACGTCTTTGATGGACTACATCGGCATCGAGACGGCAGCGGGCCAGACGGGAATGCCCGAGAAACTGTGGGAGGGCGGACCTCAGGGCGCGTACCTGGCCCGCGACGTCGCCCGGCGGTTCGGGCACGATCTGCCGGTCACCGGCTGTTACGAATACACGGCCCGCTGCGAGCGCAATCTGGGCCGGCAAAAGCACGCGGAGTTTTACGTTCGGGACGTGTTGATGGCGCACGCTTACAACTACCAGCACATCTCGCCCGGCCTGCTGTACGACGCGGGCAATGCATACGCCCACACGCTTTGGGGCGCCGGCGGCCTGTGCCGGCGCTATCCCTTGTTGTACCCCAGGCCCGCCTACGTGGCGTTGGCCGCTCTGACCAACGCACTCGACCAGGTGACGTTCCGACGCAAGGTGCCGACGGGTTCGCTGACCGTCTATGCCCTGGAATTCGACCGCGCCGACGGGCGACGCGCCTATGCCGTGTGGACGCCGCGGGCGGCGGTTGAGCTGGCGCTGGAATTCCCGCCGGATGCAAACCTGGAACTGACGGATTTCTACGGTGCCGTCTCCACGCCCACCCTCGGCTCCGGCCGGCTCGTGCTGGCGGCCGGCCCCGCCCCGCAGTACTTGATCGCCACCCAACCGCTGACCGCGGCCCGCGTGCTGCGTCAGATCACGGAACCGGTGCCCGATGGATTTCACGTGGCTGACAAGCTGGACGACGCATCCCGCTGGAGCCTGGGCAGCGACGAGAGCCTGACCAAGCAGACCGGGGAGCTGCCTCGTCACGTGCCGGGAAAATTCAGCCTGCGCCAGGTGGAAGACGAGCAGCGGGGCCCCTGCCTGGAACTGGAGCTGCACGGCGACAGCGCGTTGTCCGACTACATCGGTGAATACGGTGCCATCACCGCCGCCAAACCCGCGCCGCTTCCCGGTGAGCCGCACACGCTCGGCTTATGGGTCAAGGGCAATTCGTCGTGGGGCAAAGTGGTGTTCGAGTTCCAGGATGCAGCCGGGGCCGTCTGGCGCACGCACGCCAACGAATGGCACGACTGGCCGGGCGAACTGTCCATCAATTTCGACGGCTGGCATTTCATCCAGTTCCCGATCGACGCGCAGTCGCCCATCATCTACTCGTCCCCCGGCGGCCGGTGCCAGCGCGTCAAGGGCAGCGGCCGCAGTGTGACCTACCCGATCCGTCTCACGAAGCTCTACGTGGTCATGAATCGCCGGGCCCTCGATCCGACCGAAATGCAGCCCGTGCCTCCGGCCATCCGGGTCAGTTCCGTCGGCGGCCTGTGCCGGAAGCCGCTGTAATTCGTCTCGCTGGCGTCCAGCAGGAACACGCACATCGGTAGGTCCAGGTTCACGGCCAGGGTGTCCACCAGCATCGTCGAGTGCTCAAGACGCCAATCCCGGCAGCGTTGGGACACGGCGCGAATCTTGAACAGGAGGAAACGGAGGCAACGGAGACGGGAAGTCGGCACTCCGTTCTCTTCGTTTCCTCCTGTTCCATGATCCGGATTCCTCCCGTTGCGGCCGAAGGCCGCGTTGGACAAAGTGTCTTCACCCTGGCGCGACGCGCCACTGGCGGATGTGTTCAGCGATCTGACTGGCCATGACCCTCGGGCAACTTGGTGGAGTCTTTGCCGTCGCGGCCTGGTCAACGCGGTCGTTCGCCCGTTTCGGCGCCTGGCCTTGGCGGTAAGAGCCGAAAAACGGCTCCAAGTACTTTACATCGCCGGTCAAATGCGCCAGCCAGACAAAGACACACGCTTGGCTGCGATGGCAATCCAGGTCAAGTCGATGCGCGGGTCGAGCGGATCCTGCACCGCGATACGGACCGGAGGTCGCGAATGTCCTGCCACGCCTGCTCCATGCTGTAGCCTTGAGATTCGAGTTTGCGGCTTGCGGAGAGGTACTCGCAGGCCACCTGCCACAGAAGGACGCCGTCGGCCTGAGACTGAATGAGCGAAACCGCCAAGGCTTGTTTTCTCGGGTCGCGCCGGTCGTGGGCGTAGATCAAGACGTTGGTGTCAACGGCGTTCATGAAGCTCGTCCCGACTGAAGTGCGGCGCGCCGGATGGAAGCGGATTGCTCTGCATGCGTTCGGTGACTCGCTGAAGAATCCGCCGACGCTCGTTCCGGTCGCTCACACTCGGCTCGCACACGGCCGTTTCCTGCACCAGCAGCTCGACCTCCGCGTTCTCCGGGAAATCGCAGCGGGTCTCCGGACGGAATGCCCCATCGCGATAGATGGCTCGAATTCTTTGAATCATCGCAAACAGCCCTTCACTGGAACCGGCCGGACACCAGCCGTTGCAGGCGTCCCTGTTGTCGCCAACATGGATGGCGGTCTTCCGTCTACCTTGTCCATTCTCCCGTGTTGTCGTCCATGGGTCAATTCGAGCAACTTTTCATCGTGTTCGAGGTGTGCCCGGTCACAACGCCGATGTTCCTTTTGGGCATGGACGGTCAGCCCGTTCGGTCAACTCTTGCCGGCAGATGCAACCCGTACGATCGCATCGAAGCATCTCCCGAGCCCAGTCGCTGCCGCCGGGCGATGCCGCGACGGCCGAGATGACCGGCCGCAGGCAGTTCTCGATCTGCTCCTGCATCAAGCCCTCGTCGCTGCATTCCATTTGGTAACTGCCCTTTCGCATTAGCTTCAGGGCCAAAGCCTTGGCTGGTTCGATCTCCGACTTCCGGACCAACTGCGACAAGCCACGCTGCACCGCGTCGTATGCGGGCCAATCGATCGCAGGGTTGCGATTCAATTCCCGCTCCCGCTCGTCAACTCGCGTCGCGGTCTCGATGGCAACTTCGACGTCATGCACCAAGAGCTTGACCGGTTTGTCCAGTCCGACCACCTGTTCGAGTAGCCACTGGTTGGCCTTGTTCTGTTGGGCAATGCGAAGTGCAACCTCGACCAAATCGGCCTTCTTCCGTTTCTTCAGGGCCGCGCGCAGCAATTCCTCACGTTCACGGTCAAACTCCCTAGCCGCCGCAGCAGCCTCCTGCCACCGTTCCAATTCCTCGTCCGATGGCACAATGTACCTTTCTGAACGCGACATGGCTTCAGCGACCTCACACAGAACGGACAAAGACCACGACCAACCTCGCTCTGACTCACGGCCTCTGCGTTACCAGGCGCATTCGAGGTAAGACGCTGGGAGCCCCCCAAGCCGCTGTGAGCGGGCGACGGGGGGCTAAATCTAACCGTGGTGTTGCTGGCGATGGCAGTTCGGACACACGGCAACCGCGTTCTGCACGGTGTCTTTGCCGCCATGGGCAAGCTGCTCTTTGTGATGCACTTCAAGGTATGGCGTTCCATCAGTCTTGCGTAGAAATGGTGCCGGCTTCTCACAGAGTTCACAAACGCCTTTGGCCCGAGCGAGTACCTCGGCGACGACATCGGGATTTCGAATATAGACTTTCGTTTGTGCAGTGATAACGATGGGTGTCGCGTTCGCTTCTTCAAGTCGCTTCTTTCGGGCGTCCGGAGGATCCCGACTAGACTGGACGACAGCCGCGCTGAAGCTGCTCTCTTGCACTTGCGCGGACACGGGCCCTCCAGACGACGCCTGGAATTCCATGACAACCGATCGAAGCTTGTCCAGGCAGGTGTCATCGATGGCTTCTTTGTATGCGATGTGCTTCCAGGTGGCAGCGACGGCGTTGTCTGCGGCATCCCGGCCACGATTCCGTTCAATTCCCGATAGAAAGTACTCAAGAGCGGACGCACTGAGTGAGCGCTTAAAGACCTTCCCACGGAGCATATGGCGATAATTGCCTATGAAATCACGCGCTGAGTTGATGTTAAGGCCGTGTTGGTCCCGGAGTTCGGCGGCGGCGGTCTCAAACTTCACCTTCCCGTCGTACACGGCCTCTGCCAGCGCAAAAGCAACCTTGATTTGTGACTTCGTGATGGTGGCCATGTGATCTGAAACCTTATGAATTCGCGTCATGGGGCGCCCGCCGAGATCGCTTGCATTCATAGCGGACCGGCAACAACTCGCCCGAAAACGCCGGCGGCTTCCTGAACGTAGTTGCCGCTCCCCGACAACGGATTTCCGCCTCATCAGCCCCTATTCTCGGCACTTCGGACGTTTGCGGGACGCTCCAGTCCCAATAGTCCACCTCGCAATTTAGAATGCCGAAGGGCCGTGAGCGAGCATGGCTTTTGGCACGTTAGCGTCCCCTGGCCTCCAGGCCAGACGTCGTCTCGACGGGGCGGCGACACGACGGGCTGGTCGGCCGAGACAGCCCACTGTAGCCGCCGGATCAGTATAGCCGATTCGTCGACGCCTGCAACATTCCGTCCGCTCCAGCAGGACGGGCGCGGCCCTGCCGCTCACTCCCTCATCGGCGGCTTGGACGGCGACTCCTGTTGATTGGCGCTGTTTCGCCGAATCAGGGTAGATAGAGACGGCCAGTGCCTCGGAGGTTATCCGCCATGATCCTGAACATGCGCGACCGCCCCGTGCTGTTGGCGAGCCTTGCGTACCTGGAACTTCTCTCGGGCTTCCCGCAACCGTTCCTGAACCCAGGGCGGATTGCCCCGTCGGATACGATCGGCGATCTTCTGATACTCGGTCTGTACCTCGGCGCGATGCTCGGCGATGTAATCGATCGCGGCCTGGACTTGACGGGAAGAAAGCCCCAGCAAGGCCGCGATCCACTCGCGAGAACGTTGCATCTCCAGGTATTCGAAGACGGCGTATACCGTGATCCGCGTCCCCTCGATCTTCGGACCGTCGCCGCGGTCCACAATCCGATAGGTCTTCATGGCTGACCGACATGCCTCGCAAGAGCCGCGATGTTCCCGGACGAGTCGCCGCAAGACCGTCCCCGCAACGGAATTCTACCATGATCGGCGGAGAACAGAAATGCCCCCCCTTGCCAGGACGCGGATGTGGTGCCACTACGCGGGCAAGTCCTGACGGGCTTGGCACGGCTCGATGTGACACGGCCAACAAGTAGGCCGTGCCACGCATGGCAAGTCAACTGGCAGGCTGGCCTGATGAACAGTACGCTGATGTCGGTCGGTGGCGTCTGTGCCCGGGGTGCGCCGGGCCGGCCGTGGCGTTCTGCGGGCGAATTCTCACGGCGTAGTACCTTGGCGGAGGACTTCCATGATACGAAGCTCGACTGCGTTCTATTGGCTGGCGGCGGCTGGCGTTTTTGGGTTCGGCGGGGGAGGGGAGTCAACCGCCGCTGATTCGGAGTTGGTTTCGCAGATCCGATCCGCGCCGCGGCTGGAAACGGAGGACTTGTGCGAGCCGGTCAAGAGTGTGCGGGAGGGCATGCTGTTGTGGGCGCCGAATCCGGACGGCAAGACGTGGGACCTGCTGCAGATCTACTTTCCGCAGTACGGCGGGCCGAATACGATCGTGGCGATCGACCTGGGCAGCGGCGAAGTGAAACCGATCCAGACCGAGCGGGGCTGGAACTTCCACCTCTGCCCGAGCGTGGTCGCGCCCAACGGCAAGCTGTTCATCTCGATCCTCAACTCGCGGCTGCAGCAGAAGATCTGCATCTACGATCCGGCCACGAACGAACTGAAGTTGGACGCCGTCGCGATGCCGGAAGACGTCCTCGGCGAAACGCACCCGCTGGTCCTGGGCACGGACGGCAAACTGTACGCGATCGGCCAGCATCCCAGTCGAGCGGCGACCGCCGTCCAGATCGATTCGGACACGCTCAAGGTGACCGGCTACGGCCCCATCGGGCCGAGCCACGAGCCGAATTCGTGCTGGGGCTACTCCGGCGCGGCGGACGACCGGTTCGTCTACATCGCCAGCGGCAAGATCCCTTGGTACCTGGTGGCCTACGACCGGCAGACGGGCGAGTCGAAGACGCTGGTCGAGACGGCCACGGTCGGCGGCAACGTGAGCGTCGGCCAGCGGCATGACGGCTGTGTCGGCAGCGCGTCCGGGATCGTCAACACCGACGGCGCGAAGCAGGACTACTGGCTGTACGAAGGCCGGGCGATTCCGGTCGAAAACGCTCGTCAGGCGCCGCCTTGGCAAACGCGCGAAACTCGCACGGAAGGGCCGCCGCGGCCGGAGGTCAACACAGGACTGGCCGTGCCCGACCTCGAAGGCTGGGCGGAGATTTGGGTGCGCACGGCGGACGCCAAAGCCGCAGTTCCGGCCGGCACGCCCGCCGACGCACCGCCCGAACAGCTCGGCTGGCGACGGTTCCGCTTCCAGGTTCCACTGTACCCCCACAACATCTACCGGCTGGTCGAACTGCCGGACGGCCGGCTGTTCGGCACGGCCGGCGCGTACGAAGGGAACTTTGTGTACGACCCGCGGACGGGCGTTCACCGACACCTGGGCAAGATTCAACTCAGCCACTACGCGACGGCGCTGTCGGGCGGCAAGATCTACATGAGCGGCTATCCGGGTTCGCCGCTGTACGTGTACGATCCCGCCCAGCCCTGGACGGCGGGGACGTTCGTGCGGAGCCGCGTCATTCAGGACGACCACCCGGACGCCAACCCGCGGATGCTGCTGCGGATGGGCGAAAAGCGGCTGGCGGGGACGCACAAAATGTATGCCGCGGCCACCGGGGCTGACGGCAAAGTCTATTTCGGCGGCACCTGGGTCCGCGACGGCGCTTGCGGCGGTGTCGCCTGGTACGATCCGCAGACCGGCCAAGCCCAGGGAATGTGGGAGCCGCTGAGCAACCATCAAGTGACTCACATGGCCGCGGCGGACGAGGGGCGGATCGTGGTCATCTCGACGCGCCGCGTCGATGACTCGGTGCTCGGCAAGCCCAAGCCCGAGCAGGGCGCTCTCTGGTTTCTGGACACGCAGACGGGACAGTTGACCGGCAAGTTCGAGCCCGTCCCGTTGGCCAAGGGCACCGGCCCGATCGTCGCCGTGGGCGATGGCCGAGTCGTCGGCTGGACGGAGAATCCGCAGGACGCCAAGGCCAGTATTCTGTACGCCGCGGACGTAAAGGGGCCGCGGCTGTTGTACCGCCGGGATTTGCCGTTCCCGCTGCCCGTGGCCATCGGGTCCAACCAGCAAGAGTCGTGGGATTTCCGGCTCGGGCCTGATGGACGCATTTGGACGTTCGTCGACGGCGTCCTGGTCCGAATCGAACCCCGCGACGGGACAATCCAAGTCGTCGGCCGCCCCGGCGGTCCCGGCCGCCTTGCCTTTGCCGGCGACCGGGTGTATCTGGGTGGGACCACGGCGGTGCGCAGGATCACGCGGGAGTGAGGCGGCCTCGCCGTCCGCTGGCGAGTTGTCTGACTTCATCGTCGCCTTGCGGATAGCCCTGCAGCATCCGGGCCTACGCCCGCGGATGGAATTGCCGGTGCACTTTTTTCAGCCGCGACTGGTCTACGTGGGTGTAGATTTGCGTGGTTTGGATGCTGGCGTGGCCGAGCATCTCTTGGACTTGACGCAAGTCGGCGCCGCCAGCCAGCAAGTGGGTCGCGAAACTGTGGCGGAGCGTATGCGGACTGATCGTCGGCGGCACGCCCGCGCGGACGGCGTACTTTTTGACCAGTTCCCAGATCGCTTCGCGCCGCAGCCGACGGCCGCGGCGGGACAGAAGCAACCAGGGGGGCGGCGTCGGGGCGGTTGCCGCCAGTTGGGGGCGTTCATGTTCCAGGTAATCCTGCAAGGCCACCTTCGCGGCACGGCCCAGAGGCGTCAGACGTTGTTTGTTCCCCTTGCCGTGGCACATGCAAAAGCCTTCTGACAGGTGGACATCCTGAAGCCGCAGATGCGACAACTCGGATGCCCGGCAACCGGTGGCGTACAGCAACTCCAGCAGCGCCCGGTCCCGCTTCGAGAACGAATCGAACGGGCGCGGGGCTTCGAGAAACCTTTGCACCATGCCGGGAGACAGCACCTCCGGCACCCGTTGCCAAAGTTTTTGGCTGCCAAGGAGTTCGGCCAGATTCCGCTGCAAGATCCCTTCCAGCTGCAAGTACCGGAAAAACATCCGCAGCCCCACGATGTGCCGGGCGATACTGGACGGGGCCAATTCGTGTTGGTGCAGCCAGCCGACAAAATCAGACAGCTCACGAATCCCCAGCTCCGGAATGGCTGTTCCGATAGTTGCCAGCCATTGCTGAAATCGCCGAATGTCCCGCTGGTATGCCTGAACCGTGTTGTCCGCCAGATGGCATTCGCTGCGCAGGTAGTCCACAAAGGCTGCCGACCAGCGGACGGCGGCATCGCCCTGGAGTTTGGGTTTGACGACTTTGAGTTTTGGGCGCAATTTGACAGGCATCGTCGCGGTTCCTGCGTCGAAATGCTTGGCGAAGTCTTCCTTGGTTTCGGATCGTCTCCGCGCGGGACATCAGGCGATTGCCTGCCGAGGGTTGTGCGGGCCGCGAAGTGGGTATGCCGATTTGGGTTTTGCGGATTGACGCCGGCCGCGATGGCCATTGATCGTCGATCCCCTGCGGCGGGGTGGCGGTTTGGTCTACGTTCCACAGCGCACGCTGGTTGACCGGCGGGCCGGTTATCAATTACGCTACTGGCTTATGGGTCGTTCGAGAGATGGATGACTGGCGCGTGGGAGGCGAGCGGCAAGGCGCTAGCCGCGGGTACTGCCGACGATCCGACACCGGTGGCTTGCGCCTTGCCGCTCACGGATCTCTCGAACGGCGCTAAGTCCGTCGTCCAGGAGTCCGGCTTGTGGAAGAAGCCGGGCTTCTGAGGCCCGAAAGCGAGTTGCGTACCCCGATGCTGGCAAAACGCGTTATCCCCTGTCTTGACGTCGACCGCGGTCGCGTGGTGAAGGGAACCAATTTCCTGAACCTGCGGGACGCGGGCGATCCCGTGGAGGTCGCCGCCCGGTACGAGCAGGAGGGGGCCGACGAGTTGGTGTTCCTGGACATCACGGCCAGCCACGAGGACCGCGACATCATGATCGACGTCGTGCGGCGGACGGCGGAGCAGGTGTTCATGCCGCTGACCGTGGGCGGCGGGATTCGCACGATTGAGGATATTCGCGCGCTGCTGAACGCGGGCTCGGACAAAGTCTCGATCAATTCGGCCGCCTGCCGCAACCCGGATTTCGTCCGTCAAGCCGCCAAACGGTTCGGCAGCCAGTGCATCGTGGTCAACATCGATCCCAAGCGGGTGCGCCGGAACGGCCGTGAGGTATGGGAAGTTCACGTCCATGGCGGCCGCATCCCCACGGGTCTGGAGGCCGTGCCCTGGGCGCGGCAGGTCGAGCAACTGGGCGCCGGCGAGATCGTCTTGACGAGCATGGACCGCGATGGAACAAAAGACGGTTATGATTTGGAGCTGACGGCCGCCGTCAGCGACGCGGTGTCGATCCCCGTGGTCGCCAGCGGCGGCGCGGGCCGGCCGGAGCACTTGGCGGACGCGGTCTTGGTCGGCCGTGCCGACGCGGCGCTGGCGGCCAGCATTTTTCATTTTGGCGAGTTCACGATTCAGGAAACGAAGCGGCTGATGGCATCCCGGGGCATCCCGGTACGGTTTTCGTAACTTAGCTCATTTAGGATTTGCGCATATGGCTACTGCACACGCGGAACATCTGGGAGTTCCGGCCCCCGCCCCGTCGGGCGACGATCCGGACATCGAACGTTTCCTGCAACGCCACCGCGAACTGGAAGTGGACAAGTACTTCCGGGCCCTGGTCAAGCTGGAAGGAAGCGATTTGCACATGAAGGTCGGCCGGCCGCCGATGGTCCGCGTCCGCAACGAATTGCGGCCGCTGAATCGGCCGCCGGTCGACGACGAGGAGATGACGCGGCTGCTGGTGCCGATGATGAACGAGCGCAACCGGCGGATCTACGAGGAGGACGGCGGCGCCGACTTTGCCCACACCTGCGACGTCGACGGCATCACTTGGCGGTTCCGCGTCAACCTGCTCCGGCAGTTGGGGCACATGGGGCTGGTGGCCCGCCGCGTCAACAACAAGATCCCCGACTTCCGGGGCCTGTTCCTGCCGGATTCGATCGAGAACCTGTGCAACTACGACCAGGGCATGGTCCTGCTGGCGGGCGTGACCGGTTCGGGCAAGAGCACGACGATCGCCTCGATGCTGAACTACATCAACGCGCGGGAGCGGGTCCACATCCTGACGCTGGAGGACCCCATCGAGTTCGTGTTTACGGAAGACAAGGCCCTGATCAACCAGCGCGAGATCGGCATGGACGTCAAGGACTTCCAGATCGGCATGAAGCACGCCGTGCGCGAGGACCCGGACATCATGCTGGTGGGCGAAATGCGGGACGAAGAGACGTTCATGACCGCCATCCACGCCGCCGAGACGGGGCACCTGGTGTTCGGCACGATCCACGCCTCCAGCGCGTCCTCGACGATCGGCCGTATTCTGGACTTGTTCCCGGAGCAATTGCACGGCGCGATCCGCAGCGCCATCGCGTTCAACATGCGGGGGATCGTCGCGCAGAAGTTGTTGAAGTCCATCAAGCCCGGCGTGCCCCGCGTGCCGACCGTGGAGATCATGTTCTTTACGACCATGATCCAGAAACTGGTGCTGGAAGCGGAAGACCACAAGTTGCCCGATGCCATCCGGATCGGCGCGGAGGACGGCATGCAGGACTTTACGATGAGCCTGAAGAACTTGCTGGACCAGGAGTTGATCGATCGGCCGACGGCGTTCGCCGTGGCGCCGAACCCGGACGCCTTGAAGATGGCCATCAAGGGCATTGAGGCCAAGGCGTCGGCCATGCTGTAACCCAAAGGACCCAAACATGATCTTTTTCAAGAAGAAGAAACAGGAAGCCGTGGGGCCGCCGATCGATTTGAACGCCCTCGGCGGATCGGGCCCGGAGATTCAACGCCGCGAAATCGACGCCCGGCAGATCGAACAGATCGTGCCGGTCAAGGAGATGCTGTACGACGCGCTGATCAAACGGGCCGACCGGATCATGCTCGACTACACCCGCGACGCGGTGGCCGCCCAATACATGATTGACGGCCTCTGGCACACCGTCGACCCCCGTGACCGGGCCACCGGTGACGGGATGCTGGCCGTGTTGAAGACGTTGACGGGCATGAAGGTCGAGGAGCGGCGGGTCCGCCAGGAGGGCAAGTTCCAGATCGAGCACGAGCAGACCAAGGCCAAGTTCGTGGGCACGGTCACGTGCCAGGGCGTCAAGACCGGCGAGCGCGTGATCATCGAACTGGCGCCGAAGAAGCGCAAGGATTTCAAGACGCTGGACGAGCTGGGCATGCGAGAGCAGATGCAGCAGAAGTTGCTGGAGCACATGCGCGCTCCGCAGGGTCTGGTGCTGATTTCCGCGCCGCCCGCCAGCGGCTTTACGACCGCCTGGAACGTGTGCTTGCGGAGCACCGACCGGATGCTCCGCGACTTCCTGGGCGTGGAAGACAAGGCCAAGCACGAGACGGACGTGGAGAACATCAACATCACGACCTTCGACGGCGCGGCCGGCGAGACGCCGGACAAGATGCTCCCCAAACTGATGCTGACGCAGCCGGAGGTGATCGTCTTCTCCGACCTCTGCAACGCCGCCACGGTCAACAAGTTGTGCGAGTACGCCAACGACCCGCGCGAGGGCAAGCTGGTGATCGCCGGCGTGCGGGCTCAGGACGCCTGCGAAGCGCTGCTTCGCGTGCTGCTGCTGAAGGCGGACGCCAAGGAGTTCGCCAAGGCCGTCCGGGCCGTGTTGTCCGTCCGCCTGGTCCGGAAGCTGAACGACACCTGCAAGCAGCCGTACACGCCGCCGCCGCAGTTGTTGGCCAAGCTGGGCATTCCGGCCGGGCGGGTCCAAGTTCTGTACAAGGAATGGGCGCCGCCGCCCCCGCCTGCGACTCCGGAAGAGGAAAAGGCGGAGCGAAAGCGCAAGGCCAAGTTGCCGCCCGCCGCCTGTCCCCTGTGCGAACAGGAAGGTTCCTTGTGCCACGGCCTCGGCTATCGCGGCCGGACCGGCATTTTCGAACTGCTGGAGGTCAACGACCAACTGCGCGAAGCCCTGGTTAAACAGCCGAAGCTCGAAGTTCTCCGCCAGCTCGCCCGCACCGCCGGCCACCGCGGCCTGCAGGAAGAGGGCATTCTGCTGGTCGCCCAGGGAATTACTTCGTTGACCGAACTGCAGCGCGTGCTGAAGTAAAGGCAAGGCAACTCGACGATGTCTCAGGAAACTCAGGAACCGCTCGCTCCGCGCGGCGACGCTCCGGAAACCGAAATCGCCGCCGAGTACCGCCCGGTCAGCGCCTGGGCCGTGATTTCCCTCGTCCTGGCCGTCGCCGCCGTCGGCGCGATATTCAGCACGCTGATGATCTGCGTGGCGGTCGCCGCCGCCGCTCTGGCGGTGGCCGCCCTGTGGTCCATCGCGCGAGCCGAGCGGCCGCCGCTGGGGCGCAAGGCGGCCCTGGTCGCGCTGCTCCTGAGCCTGCTTTGCGGGGCCTGGGGCGTGACGTGGCGGACCGTGCGCCAGCAAGTGATCTGCGACGAGGCCCGGCAACTGGCTGACAAGTGGCTGCAGCTGGTTCAAGCGGGACGCTTGCAGGAAGCGCACCAGCTGCACTTGCCGCGGCCGAGCCGGCAGGCCCCCGGAGTGAACCTCGCCGACTTCTACCAGAACACGCGGGAGCCGAGGTTCGAGATGGAAAATTTCTTCCGGGATTATCCGTTGGACCAGATCGTGGCCGCCGGACAGCAGGGCCGGCTGCGGTTCCTGGAATGCGAGAGCCTGCAAGACGAGTCCTACGCGGGATCGACGACGGACGCCGCAACCCTCCGCTATGTCCTGGATTACCAGCGGGACGGCCAGCCGCGGACGGTCACGTTTCTGGTGATCATCGCGCGGACCGTCGGACCCGAGAAAGCAGCGCAAGCCAATTGGGAGCTGAGAAACGTACAACGGCCGAAACGGAACCGTTGACGGAATTGGGGCCGTTGACGGAATTGGGCCTCGCGAACCTTAGCAGAAGATAACCGATGATCGCATCCCAACCGCACCGCGGCCGCATCGATCCTTTGTGGCTTCTTCTCCTGGCCGCCGCCGCGGCCATCTCCGGCTTGGTGATCCTGCTCCGGCTGGGCGGTCCGATGGCGGCCCGGTCCTCGCGTCCCGGCGAAGCCCCGCCGGCGAGCAAGCTGAGCCTGTACTGCGCCGCCGGTCTCCGCTTTCCCGTCGAGGAGATTGCCCGGCAATACGAGCAGGAATACCGGATTCCGGTCGAAATCCAATTCGGCGGTTCGGATACGCTGCTCAACCAAATCGAAGTCAACAAGTTCGACACCGGCGATCTCTATCTGGCCGCCGACGACTGGTACACGGACGAAGCCTGCCAGCGGGGACTGGCTGCCGAGACGATGCCGATCGCCAACGTCCCGTGATTGCCGTCCGCCAGGACTGCCGGAAGCCGATCGCCGGCCTGCGTGACCTGCTGGCCGCTGACGTCAATGTCGCGCTGGCCAACCCCGACCAGGCGGCCATCGGCCGTGCCACCAAACGACTGTTGGAACAGGTGGCGGTCGGCGACGGCACCCTGTGGCGGCAGTTGGAGCAGCACGTCACGAAACACGGCGTGTTCAAGCCGACCGTGAACGAAGTCGCCACCGACATCCGCATCGGCAGCGTCGACGCGGGCATCGTCTGGGATGCCACCGTCGGCATGCCCAGTTTTCGCGGCGAACTCAAAGCAATCCCCGCCCCGGAACTGGAAGGCGATCCGGATCTGGTTTCGATTTGCGTGCTGAACTCTTCCCTCCAGCCCACCGCGGCCCTCAAGTTTGCCCGCTACCTGTCGGCCCGCGACCGCGGCCTGCCCGTGTTCGAGCAGCACGGCTTGAAACCGGTCGACGGCGATCTCTGGGCCGAGCGTCCGGAAGTCACCTTCTTCTGCGGCTCCGTCAATCGCCGGGCGGTCGAACAGATCATCGCCGATTTCCAGAAACGGGAGGACGTGGTCGTCAACACCATCTACGACGGCTGCGGCATCTTGACCAGCCGCATGCAGACCATCGACGGCCAGCGGCCGGAGAAGGGCTTTCCCGACGTCTACATGGCCTGCGACCGCTACTACCTGGAGAACGTCAACCAGTGGTTCCAGGACGCCGTCGACGTGAGCGACGCGGACATCGTCATCGCCGTGCCCAAGGGCAGCGCCAAGGTGAAGTCCCTGCCGGACTTGATCCAGCCCGGCATCCGCGTCGCCGTCGGCGAACCGTCGCAGTGTACGATCGGCGCGCTGACTCGCCGCCTGCTGACCAAGGAGGGACTGTACGACAAGCTCAAGGAGAAACAGAAGCAACCGGGCGAGGTGGTCGTCGAAAAGTCCTCGTCGGCACTCCTCGTCCCGGACGTCGTCACCGGCCACGTGGACGCGGCGATCGCCTACATCACGGACGTCCAGGCCAACCTGGATTCGGTGGACGTGATCCGCATCGACTCGCCCTTGAACCTCGCCGTCCAGCCGTTCAGCATCGCCAAGACCAGCGACCACAAGGATCTCGGCCGGCGACTGCTCCGCAAGATCAGCCAGTCGCCCGCAGCGTTCCAGAAGGCCGGCTTTCATTTCCGGCTGCCGACTGGCACGCCGGCGAAAGCTCCGCCGGCGGCGAAGCCGGACGCTGCCGCAGGAGATGGCGCAGGAGCCGCGAAGTCATGAGCGGTGTGCCAGCGGCCAATCCCGTCGAGACCTGTGCCGCGGGGCCGGCCTCCGCGCAAGCAGGCGACTTGGGCCGGCCACGCTCGCCGCGAGCGATCGCCCTGTCCGACACCGCGTTCTTCACCGCCTTGGCGGTCATCGGCGGCGGCTACATCCTGCTGATCCTCGCCCTGCTGGCCGGCGACGCCGCCTACATGGTCCGCCAGACGGTTCGTGCCGCCGCCGATTCGCCGCAGCCGTGGCTGACGGCCTTGGCCGAGAATCCGATCCTGGATGCGCTGGGCGATCCCAAGATTCAATACTCGATCTGGCTGAGCATGATCTCCTGCTCGCTGTCCGCCATCGTGTCCCTGCTGGTGGCTGTGCCGCTGGGTTACCTGATGGCGCGGCACCGCTTCTTCGGCCAGCGTCTGCTGGACGCCATCCTCGATATCCCCATCGTGCTGCCGCCCTTGGTCGTGGGACTGAGTCTGCTGATCTTGTTCCAGTTCCCGCCCTTCAGCTGGCTGGCGCGGGGGATTGTGTATCAGGTCCCGGCCGTCGTGCTGGCCCAGTTCTCCGTGGCCGCCGCCTTTGCGGTGCGGACCATGAAGCACACCTTCGACCACATCGATCCGCGTTGCGAGCAGGTGGCCTTGTCGCTGGGCTGCAGCCGGGCGCAGGCGTTCAGTTGGGTCGTGTTGCCGGAAGCGGGCCGCGGCATGATGACCGCCTTGACGCTGGCCTGGGCCCGCTCGCTGGGCGAATTCGGCCCGCTGCTGGTGTTCGCCGGGGCGACGCGGATGAAGACGGAAGTCTTGTCGACCTCCGTGTTCCTGGAACTGAACGTCGGCCATCTGGAGGCCGCCGTGGCCGTCTCGATGATCATGGTCGTGTCGGCCGTGGTCGTGCTGGTCGTCGCCCGGCTGTTGGGGACGAGGGACGTGGCGCTATGATCGTCGTCGAATCCATTTCGGTGCAAGCCGGCGAGTTCCGCCTGGACGACGTCTCCCTGTGCGTGCCCACCGGCGGCTATGCGGTCCTGATGGGCAAGACCGGATCCGGCAAGACGACGGTCCTGGAAGCGATCATCGGCTTGCGCAGCGTGAGGCGCGGCCGCATCTGGCTGGACGAGCGCGACGTGACGCACCTGAAGCCCGCCGTGCGCGGCATCGGTTACGTGCCGCAGGACGGCGCTTTGTTCTCGAAAATGACGGTGGAGGACCAGCTGGGATTGTCGCTGGTCATCCGCCGGGTGCCGGCCCCGGCGATCCGGCAGCGGGTCCGCGAATTGGCCGAACTGTTGGGCATCTCGCATCTGCTGCGGCGCAAGCCCCGCGGCCTCAGCGGCGGCGAGCGCCAACGCGTGGCGTTGGGCCGCGCGCTGTCGTTCCGCCCGCGGATCCTGTGTCTGGACGAACCGCTCAGCGCCCTGGACGACGAAACCCGCCGGCAGATGTGCGACTTGCTGGCCGACATCCGCGCCAAGACCGGCGTGACCACGTTGCACATCACTCACAACCTGGCCGAAGCCCGGGTCCTGGCCGATTGTCTCTTCCGCCTGGAAAACGGCCGCATCGAAACACCCGGCTCGCCCGGTGCCGATCTGGGCCGAACCTGATTTCTGATGAATCCCAAGGCATGTTCTCAAGCCCTTCCTAATCCGGTTCCTGGACGCTTTTGCTGTCGGCCTCGAATTGGCGGAGCATTTCGGGGAGGGCCAGGCGGCCGCGGGCGTACTTGGCAGCTTCGCTGGAGGGGAAGTCCCAGCGGCAGCGGTTGTAGCGCATGTAGGCGAAGCGGTTGTTCCGCGCCATGCGGTAGCTCTCGCCGGCCCAGAACAGGGCGTCGGCAGCGAGCGGGTCTTCGGCAAATACGCGGGCGAAGCGGTCGAAGGCCTCGCCCGCCTCGGTGAACCGGCCGGACTTGTACCGGCACTGGCCGACGCGGAAGGCCATCCGGGAGGCGTGCTGGTGCCCCTCGAACTTCTCCACGAACTTCTCGCCGATCTGGGCGGCGACGTCGAACTGTTCCTTCTTGTAGAAGTGATCGCCGACGCGGATCATGACGCTGGCCACCAGCGGGCTCTTGGGATAGGTCGCCGCCAGCGTGACGTAGGCTTCCAGCGCCAAGTCAAAGTCGCCCATCTCTTCGTAGCACTGGGCCAGCTTGTACTGGGCGTCCGGCGCCAGGGCGTGTTCGCCGTACTGCCGCAGGATGGACTGGTAGGCATTGATCGCCTCGTCCCACTGGCCGAGTTCCTGGGCGAACTGGCCCAGCAGGTAGGCCACGCGGGGCGCGTACTTGGGTTCCAGGCGTTCCTCCATCAGTTCGCGGAGCACGGCCCGCCCCGCCTCCAGGTCGGCCGTGGCCTCGTCGCGGCGTTCGAGTTTCTTGTGGCTCTTGAACAGCTCGAAGTGGCTCTCCGCGATGGTGAAGCGGGTTTCGACAGACAGCCGCTCGTCGCCAAACGCCTTGCTGAACGCCGCCAAGTCGCCGTTGGTGCCGATCACGACTGGCAGCCCGCGGACCAATTCCAGTTCCCCCGTTTCCGTGAGTGCAACCGGATCGATGCACTTTACCGTCACCGTATCGCCGAAGAAGGCTTCCAGGATCGGCTCGGCCGGATTGAGATTGCCCGGCGTGGGCTTCTCGGTCGCCTGCAGCGGGAACGAGGCGGTGAACACGCCGCTGTGGGGCAGCGTTTCTTCCAGGCGAACCGTCTCCCGCTCGCCGCTGGTCGAGGTCATTTCGGCCTGCACCACGTCGCGTTCATTGGTCGTGTCGCGGTCGGGATCGATCGCCCGCAGGTACAGCCGCTCGCCGAGGTACAGTTGCTCGACCGGTCGGGCGTAGGCGTGGTCCGTGCAATCGAGCTGTCCGTTTTCGATCAGCCGGGCCTGGGCCGACAGCGTCGCGGGCATCCCGTCCGGCCGCCGCTGGTCGTTGTAAGCCGCGGCGATCAAGTCCTTGCCGCCGACGTTCAAGGCGCGGGTGACCGTGGGAGCCGCCGGAGGACCTGACGTTGCCGCCGTGGCAGCGGCTTCCGCGGCGGGGTCCTCGATCACGGGTCCGCCCAACAGCCGCGGTAGTCCGGTGGTCAGCGGCACCAAGTCCGGGCTGCCGGGGCCGCCCAGTTGGAGAAACACCTGGCCCACGAACCGGCCCTGGTTCAGGGCGTCGTCGTTGCCCTGGCCTTGGCGGTCCGGCGGGAGGATGCAGCGGACGTCGAGCTTGACGCCCTCGCCGGCCGTCAAGGCGATGGTCACCGAACTTTCGGCGTCCTTGGCGGCGTCGGGATCGACCACCTCGACCGTCATCGGCCCGGCGAGCGCAACCTGGCTCACGTCGCGGCCTTCCGGGGGCCGCCGGTAGGTGATGGTGGGCGGCACCTTGACGGCGGCCGGCGGCGTCTTGCTGGCGGCGGGCAGCGTCTTGGCAGGCGGCATCTTGACCATCGTGTCGAGCACCCGAACGCGGCCGGGCGTCGGCTCGTTGACCAGCACCACGGTCTCGCGGACCACGGCGTGGCCGGGGAACGTGTTCTGCTTGTCTAAGTACCGGCACAGGATGCGATCGCCGGGCTTGATGGCCACGCGATTCGTCTCCTCCTTGGCCGACGTATCGACCTCCTTGGTGAAGACGCCCGAGTTGG
>CAYUFW010000088.1:11048-25884 GCA_964443915.1 uncultured Pirellulaceae bacterium | reverse complement strand
CGCCGCGGTCCAGGAGGCACAAGCCGAAGTTCGTCGCCAACCCGGCGACGTCTCCCATCGCAGCCTGTTGGCCGAGTTGCTCTGCTTTACCGACTTGGAACGGGCCGACGCGCAACTGGAGACGGTCGGCCGTCAGGACCCGCGCTCGGCGCTGGGCGTCTCGCTCTTCCGGCAGCTGATCCGGGCCGAGACGGCGCGGCGGCAGTTCTACCGGGAAGGCCGCCTGCCTGAGTTTCTCGGTCCCGTCTCGCCGCGGCTGCAACTCCACCTGCAGGCTTCGATCGCCCTCCGCGAAGGCCGGCTGGCGGAGGCCGCTGACTTGCTGCAGCAGGCGGAAGCGCAACGGCCGCCCGCGCCGGGCACCAGCAACGGCCAGCCGTTTGACGATCTGCGGGACCTGGACGACCTGACGGCGTCGTTCTTCGAAGTGCTGACCACCACCGGGAAATACTACTGGGTGCCGATCGAGCAGGTCGTGGAGATCGAATTCCATCCGCCGGTGCGACCCCGCGACCAATTCTGGCGCGGCGCTCGGATGGTCGTCCGCGGCGGTCCTGACGGCGAAGTGTTCCTGCCCGTGCTGTACGCCGGCTCCGAAAGCGAACCCGACGACCTCCTGCGGCTGGGCCGCTCCAGCGACTGGCGCGGCGGCGAGGGCGAACCCGTGCGCGGCTTGGGGCAGCGTTCCTTCCTGGTCGGCGATCAGGACCTGAGCATCATGGAACTGCAAAACCTGACGTTCAACGCAGCGGAAACAGTTGAAAGTTGATGGCCGTCACGCGGCCTTCGGCCGCAGCCGAGTTTTGGAGTGCGGTGCCTTGTCACCGCTTTGGACAGCGGCCTGTAGCGCAACAGGCAATGGGGTTCAGAAGACAGAACACGTGTGGCTGCGAGAGACGCTCATGTCATCCATTGCATCGGACCAACCGCTGGTGCCTTCGGTCCTCGACCGGCTCCTGGACGACGAACCGACGGTGACGCGCGAGCCCATGAAAGCGCGGCATCAGGTGCTGCGCGAGATGAAACTCAGCCTGCGGCGCGACGTAGAGAACCTCTTGAATACGCGCCGCCGGGCGACGGCGTGGCCGGGGCATCTGAGCGAATTGGAACGTTCGCTGCTAAACTACGGAATTCCGGACATCGCGGGCCTGGACCTCACCACGGGCGAGGGCCGCGAGCTGCTTCGGCAAATCATCGAAACGGAATTGCGGGAGTTCGATCCGCGGTTCAAGAGCGTCAGCGTGGAAATGATCGAACCGGCCGACCGCTCGGAGCGGAGCTTGCGGTTCCGCATCGACGCCGTGGTCTATGCCGAGCCGGCTTTTGAAGAAGTCGTCTTCGATTCCTCGCTGGAACCGGCCACGGGCGAAATCGAAGTCAAAGGGACCGCGCGATGAGTGACGAATTGCTGCCGTATTACGATCGCGAATTGGCCTTCATCCGCCGGCTGGGCGCGGAGTTCGCCACGGCCCACCCGAAAATCGCCGCCCGGCTGCGGCTGTCGGCGGACACGGCCGAGGACCCGCACGTCGAGCGGTTGATCGAGGCCTTTGCCTATCTGAACGCGCGCATCCGCCACAAGCTCGACGACGACTTCCCGGAACTCTCCGACGCCATGCTGGGCGTCCTCTACCCGCACTACCTGGCGCCGATTCCCTCCCTGGCGATCGTCCAGTTTGTGCTGGACCGGTCCCAGGGCGAGTTGCAGGACGGATATGCGATCCCGCGCGAAACGGTCCTCGAAACCGATCCCGTGGACGGCTATCCGTGCCGCTTTCGGACCTGTTATCCCGTGACGCTTTGGCCGGTGGAACTGGTCGGAGCCAAGCTGATCGGGCGGCCGTTTGCAGCGCCGGCAACGCCGTTCTCTCCGCAAGCCGCGGCCGTGCTCCACCTGCAGTTCCAGTGCCTGTCCAAGGACCTGACGTTTGCCGCGCTCTCACTGGACCGCCTGCGATTCTACCTGAAGGGCCAGGCCCAGCACGTGTACGCGCTGTACGAACTCGTGTTCAACAGCGTGCTGGGCATTGCGCTGGCGGCCTCGCCGCAGGATCGGCAGCCGAAGTTGCTGGGCCGGGAGTGTATCGAGCCGGTGGGCTTTGAGCGCGAGCAGGGCCTGCTCCCCTTCTCGGCGCGGTCCTTCCTGGGCTACCGGTTGCCGACGGAGTATTTTGCGTTCCCCCAGAAATTCCTCTTCTTCGATCTGGCCGGGCTGGGAAGCCCAGCGCGGGCCGGGGCCAGCCGGACGCTGGACGTGTTCTTGTATCTCAACCGCACGATCCAGGAGCTGGAGCAGAACGTCACGGCGGACAGCCTGCAAATGGGCTGCACGCCGATCGTCAATCTGTACCCGCAGCGGGCCGAGCCGATTGTGCTGACTCAGACGCAGCCCGAGTACCGCGTGGTGCCCGACGCGCGCCGGCCTCGCTCCTGCGAGATCTACTCGATCGAACGCGTGGTCGCCACGTCGCCCGCGGCCGAGCAGGTCGAGTTCTCGCCCTTTTACAGCGTGCAACATGCCGCCCGGATGACCCAGCAGAAGACGTTCTGGCACGCGGTGCGGCGCCCGGCTGGCGGCGTCGATCCGGGCACGGAAGTGTACCTGTCGCTGGTGGACTTGAATTTCGATCCCGCCCAGGCGGCCGATTGGACGTTGGACGTCCAAACGCTGTGCCTGGACCGGGATCTGCCGCACCGGCTGCCGTTTGGCGAGGGCGAGCCGCGGCTGCGATTGACGGTCGGTGCGCCCCTGGAGCGGATCGTGTGCCTCACGCGGCCCACCCCGACGCTGCGCCCGGCGCTGCGGCGCGGCGCGCTGTGGCGGCTGATCTCGCACTTGTCCTTGAACCATCTCTCGCTGCTGGACTTCGAGGACGGAGCCGATGCCCTGCGAGAGATTCTCAAGTTGTACGATTTCGCCGATTCGGCCCAGACGCGGACCATGATCGACGGGATTTTGAGCGTCCGCAGCCGGAGGGTCGTAGGCCGGGCCGGCGACCCGCGGGCCGGCTTCTGCCGCGGCCTGGAGGTCACGGTGCATTTCGACGAGACCCGTTTTGTCGGCAGCGGGGTGTACCTGTTCGCCTGCGTGCTGGAACGATTCCTCGGCCTGTACTGTTCGGTGAATTCGTTCTCCCGCTTGGTCGCCACGACGAACAAACGCGAAGGAGAATTGCGAAGATGGGCTCCGCGAGCGGGCGAGACCGTGCTGCTCTGATCGACCAACTGCTGGAGGAGGCGTACCGCTTCGATTTCTTTCAAGCGGTGCGCGTGCTCGAGCGCTGGGCCGCCCGCGCGGCGGATCCGCAGCGTTCGGCGCCGTGCCTGCCGGTCGGCGAGGACCACGCGCCGCGTCAGGAAGCGGTACGGTTTCGAGCCCAGGCCGGGCTGAGCTTTCCCGCCTGCTCGGTGGCGCAGATCGAAGGCCCGAAGCACGGCGAGTCGGCCGAGGAGCCGGACGCGCGGCCCTGGGAGATGTTGGTCACGTTCCTGGGCCTGATCGGACCGCACGGCGTGTTGCCGGAGCACTACACGTCGCTGGTTATCGAGCGGGTCCGCTCCAAAGACTACGCGCTGCGGGATTTCCTGGATGTCTTCCATCACCGCACCGTGTCGCTGTTCTACCGGGCATGGGAGAAGTACCGGTTTCCCGTCGGCTACGAAAAGAGCCAGACGCCGGGGCGGGAGGAAGACCTCTTTACGCGGTCCCTGTATTGCCTGGTGGGATTGGGCCCAGCCGCGCTGCGCCGGCGGTCGCGATACGACGACGAAGCCCTGCTGTACTACGCCGGGCTGTTTGCCCAGCGCCCGCCCGCGGCGGTGTCGCTGGAGATGATCGTCGCGGACTATTTCGCCGTGCCCGCCGCCGTCCGGCAGTTCCAGGGGCAGTGGCTGATCTTGAGCCCGGAGGACCGATCGCTGCTGCCCACGCCGCGCGACTTGCGGGGACAGAACAACCAACTGGGCGGCAACGTGGTGATCGGCGAGCGGGTCTGGGACGTGCAGAGCAAGTTCCGCGTCCGCCTCGGCCCGCTCGACTACGCCCAGTTCCGGCAGTTCGTGCCGAACGGAGAGTCCCTGCCCACGCTGGGCCAACTCGTGCGGACGTACGTCGGGCCGCAGTGGGATTTCGACGTCCAGCCGGTACTCCGCGCCGCGCAAGTTCCCTGGTGCCGTTTGGGAGGCGATGGACAAGACCCGTCGCGGCTGGGCTGGAACACCTGGGTCCGCAACCGCCCGCTGAAACGGGATGCGGATGAGGCCGTGTTTAAGGAAACGCAGGAGGTACTCGGTGATCGGTAGTCAGTAGTCAGCGACCGATCACCGATCACCGATCACCGATCACCGATTACCGATCACCGATCACCGATTACCGATTACCGATCACCGACTACCGACTACCGATCACTTGAAAGGCCCGTCATGGTATCCGTCAATCTGAAATCGCTGGTCGCCAAGTTGAATGAAACCTGCCGCCGGTCCCTGGAGAGCGCGGCGGGCTTGTGTTTGTCGCGGACGAACTACAATGTGGAACTGGAGCACTGGCTGCTCAAGCTGCTGGAGGCTCACAACACGGACCTCGCCGCGCTGCTGCGGCATTTCGAGATCGACGCTTCCCGCGTGATGCGCGCGGTGACGGCGGCCATCGACCGGTTGAAGACGGGCAACGCCCGGCCGCCGGGCTTGTCGCCGCAGATCGTGGACCTGATCCGCGAGGCCTGGGTGATCGCTTCGGTCGACTTCGGTGCTGCCCAGGTCCGCTCCGGGCATTTGTTGTGCGCGCTGTTGTCCGACGAGATGCTCGCCCGTGTTGCCCGCGACGCTTCCGGGGAACTGCAGCGGATTTCGCTGGAGGCCTTGCACCGGGATCTTCCCGCGGTCGTCGCCCACACGGACGAGACCGGCCAGGCGGCCGCGGCCGAGGCGGCAGCGGGGACGGCGGCGGGGGCGGCAGCTCCCGCGCCGGGCCAGCCGTTGGGCCCCACCAAGACGCCTGCCTTGGATCAGTACACCATCGACTTGACGGCCCGCGCCCGCCGGGGGGACATCGATCCGGTGCTGGGACGCGATCCGGAGATCCGGCAGATCATCGACATTCTGACGCGGCGGCGGCAGAACAACCCGATCCTCACCGGCGAGGCCGGCGTGGGCAAGACGGCGGTCGTCGAGGGCTTTGCGCTGCGCATCGCGGCCGGCGACGTGCCCCCGTCGTTGCGGACCGTGGCCTTGCGGACGCTGGACCTGGGATTACTGCAGGCGGGGGCGGGCATCAAGGGCGAGTTTGAAAACCGGCTCAAGTCGGTCATCGACGAAGTCAAAGCCTCGCCCACACCCGTGATCCTGTTCATCGACGAGGCGCACACGATGATCGGCGCCGGCGGCCAGGCGGGCGGAAGCGACGCCGCCAATTTGCTCAAGCCCGCCCTGGCCCGCGGCGAATTGCGGACCATCGCCGCCACGACCTGGGCCGAATACAAGAAGTACTTCGAGAAGGACGCTGCCTTGGCTCGGCGGTTTCAAGTCGTCAAGGTCGAGGAGCCGGACGAGAAGAGCGGCGTCGAGATGATGCGCGGCCTGGTCGGCACGCTGGAGAAGCACCACCACGTGCGGATTTTGCACGAGGCGGTCATCGATGCCGTGCGGCTCTCCAACCGTTACATCTCTGGCCGGCAGCTGCCTGACAAGGCCGTGAGCGTGCTGGACACCACCTGCGCTCGGATCGGGATCAGCCAGGCCGCGACGCCCCCGCCCATCGAAGACGCCCGCCGCCGGATCGACCAGTTCCGGGTCTTGACCGAGATCCTGAAACGCGAGGAGGCCGCCGGGGCAGACCATCAGGCGGAACTGGCCGACTTGGAAAGCCAATCTGAAACGGTCCGGCAAGACCTCGCGAACCTGGAAGCCCGCTGGCAGCAAGAGCGGGAACTCGTCCGCCGGATCAGCGGCCTGCGAGACCAGTTGGAGGGCCGACCCGAGGCAGCCGGGGAGCCGGGAGATGCGGAGCAGGGGAGCAAGGGAGAGGGGGAGAAGGGAACGAGCGGAGCAGGGCAGTCCCCGGGCGAACCGGCTGCCGGACCGCTGTCCGAGGAAGACCGGGCGCGGCTGCGCGCGGAGTTGAAAGCCGCGGAGACCGAGTTGAAGCAGCTTCAAGGCCCATCGCCGCTGGTACACTTCTGCGTCAACTCGCAGGCGATCGCGGAAACGGTGTCCGCCTGGACCGGCATCCCCTTGGGGCGCATGGTGGCCGACGAGCTGAAAACGGTGCTCAATCTGAAATCGCTGATGGAGCAGTCGCTGATCGGGCAGTCCCACGCCCTGGAGATCATTGCCCAGAGCATCCGCACGTCACGCGCGAATCTGGCGGACCCCGGCCGTCCGGTCGGCGTTTTCTTGCTGGCCGGCACCAGCGGCGTCGGCAAGACCGAAACTGCCGTCACCCTGGCCAATCTGCTGTACGGCGGCGAGCAGAACATGACGGTCATCAACATGTCCGAGTTCAAGGAGGAGCACAAAGTCTCGCTGCTGATGGGCTCGCCGCCGGGCTACGTCGGCTACGGCGAAGGCGGCGTGTTGACCGAAGCGGTCCGCCGCAAGCCCTACAGCGTGCTGCTGCTGGACGAAATGGAGAAGGCGCACCCGGGCGTGCAGGACATCTTCTATCAGGTGTTCGACAAGGGCACCATGAAAGACGGCGAAGGCCGGGACATCGACTTCAAGAACACCGTCATCCTGATGACCACCAACGAAGGGACCGATTTGATCAAGAGCCTGTGCAGCGATCCGGACACCCGGCCCGACCCGGACGGATTTCGCGAAGCCCTGTTCCCCGAATTGTTGAAGCGGTTCAAACCGGCGTTCCTCGGACGATTGGCGGTCGTGCCCTACTATCCGCTGAGCGACGACGTACTGAGGAGGATCATCGAACTCAAGCTGGGCAAAATCGCCCGCCGCGTCCGCGACAATCACCGGGCGGAATTCAGCTATGCCCCGGAACTCGTCGAGCACATCGCCCGGCGTTGCACGGAAGTCGACACCGGCGCCCGCAACGTGGACCACATCCTGACCCGCACGCTGCTGCCTGAGATGTCCGCCGAATTCCTGGCCCGCATGGCCGAGGACAAACCCATCACCGCCGTGCGGGTCTCGCTCAGCGCCGACGGCGCACTCGCCTACGATTTTGCCTGAACGCGGCGGCCTAGAACCGCCGGTTGAACTGCACCGCGAATTCTGTGTCGTAATCGCGGTCGCCGCCGGTCCGCAAGGGAACGACTCCGGCCACGGTCAGGGTGGAGAGGGTTCCCAACTGGCAGTGCAGGCCGCCCGTGAGGTTCACCATGTCGCGGTAGCCAAAGCCAACGCCCTGGGCGGGATCCATCCCCAGCGTAAATCCGCTGGTGTCGTCGAACACGGCGTCCCCTTGCTGCATCGTCGTCGAGTAGTGCAGTTCGACGACCGGTGCCAGTCCGGTCAGGAAGCGGTGGGACGGGTCCCGGTAGACCCAATAGCCGGCGGCAATGTCGGCGAACAGCAGGGCCTGTTCCTGGAGCACGCCTGCCTCGCGCGAAGTCGGGGCGGGGTACGAGTCGATCACCCGCACGGTGTTTCCGCTCGTGTCGAAGTCGGCCTGAGTGAAGAACAGGACAAACAGTCGGTCGTTCGGCGTCAGTTGCGCGCCCAGGAAAGGTGGAGATGTACGGCTTCGTTCTCCAGGACCAGGAGCGGTTGCCCCAGGCCGTCCAGCAGACGCCAGTCCGACCCGGTCGGAAAGGTTACGCCCAGGCCGGCGGAGACCAACAGGCAATCCCGGCGCAGGAGGAGACCTTTGACGGCCAGCGCCAGGTCGCCGAATTCGGTTCCGGACAACGAGGCGCCATCCTCCAGCGACTGATCGGAGTTGTAGCCCGAGGAGAATGGAACTCGCAACTCCAGCGAGAACTGGTCATCCAGAAACGCCTTCTCCAGCCCGAAGGTGAAACGGTTCAGATCGACGGACTGCCCGTCCGCGTCGATCAGCGGGTTGGCGAAGAAGTGATAGTTGAAGAACACGCGGTCGGTGGGGATGGGGCTGTTGCTCTCCACGATCTTGTACCGCCGGTCGCCGCCGGAGAGGCCGGCCGAGATATTATCGCCGTTGAGAGTGGTTCCGCTGAGTTGTGCTCCGCCGCCGCCGAAGAAATCGCCGATCATGTTGGGCGCAGCGGACCGGGGTCCGGCGGCGGCCCCGAAGGTGCCGGCGAGGTCCAGGGGGCCAGCTTCAGGAGCTGCCTCCGGAATCGGCTCGCCAGGCGCCGCTTCCTCGGGCTTGCCGTCCTGGTCGTCGCCTGCGCTCTGGGGTTTCTGCAAGGCATCGCCATCGCCGCCGTAAGCCACGGCGGTCGCGCTGAGCCCGGCCGACGGGCTGGAAACCGACGGATTGGCGGGAGCGTTCCCCGGGGCTGGCGTTTCCGGCGTCTCCGGTGTCGGCAGCTCTCTGGGCTCTTCCGGCGCGGGCGCCAACTCAGGCTGGGCGATCAACTCACAAGCCTGCAGCGCGGCTGCGGCTGCCGAACGGACGCTTGCGGAAGGCTCTTTCCAGCAACCTTGCGCGTCGGTGCCGTGGGCTTTGTCCCGCAGTTTTTCGCGCACATCCGGGTCGCAGCACGTGCTGGAATTGCAGACCGAGCAAGGGCTGCCCGCCACGCGCAAGAAGGCCAGCGCCGCTTCAACCCGGACCTGCTCGGTGCAGTCGTCCAGGGCCGCCAGCAGTGCGGGCTTGACTTGCGGGTAACAGCCGCAGCCGATGGTCGACAAGTAACGCAGGGCCTTGATTTTCTGCGGCGCCAGATCTTCCTCGGTCTTGATCTCCGCCGCCGCCTTGATGGCCGGATTCTGCGAATTCAGGTTCTCGGGGTCCGCCAGCGGTTTCACCGGCGGCTTCTTCTTCAGCTGGCATTTCGGGCACTGGCACAGATGGCCGCAGAGGGGCCCGACGCACGGCAGGTGCGCCAAACACGGGTGGGGCCCCTCGAGGGCCTTTTTTTCGGCCTTCTTTTCCTTGTGAACGACCTTGTGTTCCTTGCACTTATCAACGAGTTGCTGAATCCCCAGGAAACTCGACAGCGTCGCCGGTGCAGGCGGCGGGGGTGGTTCAGCAGACCAGGACGGCTGCGAGGCGAAAGCCAGCGTCAGCGTCGCGACGAAGCTAGCGGGAATGCGGCGTGTCATGTCGAGATCTCCGACGGGTTGACCGATGGCGGGGTTTGGAGAAGCCTTGACGTCCGTGTCAGGCCCCTGCGCTCTCGTCGTCCGTCTGGGATGCAAATTTAGGGGGTGAAGGGCGGAATGATCGGAATGTTCGGAATCGTTGCTACTCTTGTCTTCGGTCCGATGCACCGCCACCTTGAGAAAAGTCACTACCACCAATACAAAGTATCCGAGGCTTGCCAGCTGTTAGGGGGTACGGGCAACGTGCCCGCCGCTGTTGTCGGGGGATCGAATTGCCGCGTTTCGCGCGAGCGGATAGGGTGTCCCCCGTTGAAGCACGTCCCACGCTTCGCCGAAGAAGCAAAGTTACTTTTTTCCTTCTGTAGCAACTTTTCCGGGCCCCAGGCGACAATCAGGAGGTGAGTTCGGTTGGCACCGCCCAGGGGGGGCCCGAGTACAACGCCAACACGGCCGTAAGAAGCCGTTGTTGTTCGCGGGACCTGGGGGTGGTGTCGAAGGCGGGGGCAGTCAACGGTCACGTTTTTTTGCAGCGGAGGGAGGTTCGTATGGCGGGCTATATCAAGTTCGATGGGATCGACGGGGAATGCAAGGACAAGGACCACAAGAGTTGGATCGACTTCGAGTCGCTCTCCCAGGGACTGCGGCAACCGGGGCGGGGCGCCACGGGCGCAGCACGGCGCAGGGGGGACGTGATTTGCGACGACATTCAGGTGACCAAATTGCTCGACAAGTCCAGCCCCAAGCTGGCGGAAGCCGTGTGTAACGGCAAGGTGTTCCCGAAGGTCGAGGTTCATTTCACGGCTTCGACGACGGATAAAGGCCGCGAGACGTATCTGTCGTACGAACTGAAAAACGTCATGGTGACGAGCTACAGCATGAGCGGCATGGGCCAGTCGGAAGCTCCACCGATGGATTCCTTCTCGCTGAACTACGAGGAGATCCGTTGCACTTACCACCAAGTCTCGGCGGCCGGCAAGAAGGAGGGCAAGGTGGAGTACAGCTGGAAGGTCGAGGAAGGGGAAAAGTAGTACCGCCGGGCCGGGCCCCCTCTGGGTTTCACCACGCTGGTCCCCCTGAGACGGGCGTGGACGGCAGTGGCGGTGAATCTCCGCGCTCCCGGCGCCCATCTGCTGGCGCGTGCGGAACGGGGGTTCTGGATTCGGCGCCGGGAGCCTCGAAGTTCCGCCGGGCCGGCGGACAGGAACCCGGCTGAAATCCACGACCGGTGGGCGCCGACTGGCGATTCGTCCTGCGCGCGGCCGGTTCGGCTCTTGATTCCGGCGTGTTGTCGAACCGCCGTTCGCCCGCAAGGCAGGCCGGAGAACACCGCATGGCCCTCAAGCAAGCGCACCGCCTATTATCGCTGAAGACGCCGCTGGGAGACGATGTCCTCGTGCTCACGGCGTTCAGCGGTCAGGAGGAGATCTCGCGGCTGTTCCACTACGAACTCCAGATGATCTCGGACAACAACGCGATCAAGGCCGCCGACATCGTGGGCAAGAACGTCACCTGGGGCGTCAAGTCCAAGAGCCAGTCGCCGCGGCATTTCAACGGGTTCGTGAGCCGCTTCTACGCGGGCGACGAGGACAAGAAGGGCCGCCGCAATTACCGGGCGGAAGTCGTCCCCTGGCTCTGGTTCTTGACCCGCACGGCCGACTGCCGCATCTTCCAAGACAAGAGCGTGCCGGAGATCATCGAGCAGATCTTTGGCGACCTGGGTTTCAGCGACTTCGAGAAGTCCCAGGTTCAAGGTTCGCACCCCAAACGCACGTACTGCGTCCAGTACCGCGAAACCGATTTCAACTTCCTGTCCCGGTTGATGGAAGAAGAGGGAATCTTCTATTTCTTCAAGCACCAGGACGGCAAACACATCCTGGCGTTGGGCGACCAGAAAGGCGCTTACGTCGATTGCGCCGAGAAGGAAGTGGACTACCCCACGGACTACGGCAGCGGGACGATCGACGATTTCCTGACCAAGTGGGAGCACCACTACCAGTTCCGCACGGGCAAGTGGGCGCAGACCGACTATAACTTCGATCAGCACCCGGCGCGCAACGAGCAGACGCCCAGCAAGCTGCTGATGACCCAGAAGCAGACGCAGCTCTCCCTGCCCGGCGTGCAGAAGTACGAGGTGTATGACTATCCCGGCGAGTACGCCCAGAAGAGCGAGGGAGAAGCGCTGACCAAGCTGCGGATGGAGGAGGAGGAGGCCGGCTACGACCTCGTCTTCGCCGAGGGGCTGTGCCGGTCGTTCACGCCGGGCGGCAAGTTCAAGGTCCGCCAGCACCGCTGCCGCTCGGAAGCCAACAAGTCCTACGTGATCACGTCGGTCCAGCATCGCGCGGTCGAGCCCATGGCCTACGAGACCGGCGGCCCCGAGCGGACGGAAGAGTGGCACTATTCGAACCGCTTCACGTGCCTGCCGGATTCCGTAGTCTTCCGCCCGGAACGCAGCACGCCGCGGCCCACGATCCACGGCCTGCAGTCGGCCGTCGTTACCGGCCCCTCCGGGGAAGAGATCTACACCGACAAGTACGGCCGCGTCAAGGTCCAGTTTTTCTGGGACCGCGAGGGCAAACGCGACGACAAAACGACGTGTTGGGTCCGCGTCTGCCAGATGGCCGCCGGCAAGACGTGGGGAGCGATGGCGATCCCGCGGATCGGCCAGGAGGTCGTGGTGGCGTTCGAGGACGGCGATCCCGACCGGCCGCTCATCGTGGGCTCGCTGTACAATGCCGACCAGATGCCCCCCTACACGCTCCCGGACGAAAAAACCAAAACTTGCCTGAAAACAAACTCCTCGCCGGGAGGCGATGGCTACAATGAACTGCGGCTGGAGGACAAGGCCGGCAAGGAGCAGATCTTCGTCCACGCGCAGCGAAACATGGATGTCCGCGTCCGGGCCGACAGCATGGAGACCGTGGTAGGCGACCGCCACCTGATCGTCGGCACCGATCAGGGTGGCAAGTCCGGTGACCAATACGAGATGGTCTACCGCGACAAGCACCTGAAGGTGCACCGGGATCAGGAAGAACACGTGGGCGGCGACATGAAGCTGCTGGTGGGCGGTATCGACGGCCCGGGGAACCAGCACGTCGTCATCCAGGCAGACAAGAAGGAATCGGTCGGCGGAAGCAGCCACCTGCAGGTCAAGCAGGACCGCATGGAAAAGATCGGCATGAGTCAATCGCTGACCGTCGGCATGAACCAAGACGAAAAGGTGGGCATGAAGCACGCCTTGGAAGCCGGGACGGAGATTCACCTGAAGGCAGGCATGGTCGCCGTCATCGAGGGAGGGCTGCAGTTGACGCTCAAGGTCGGTGGCAACTTTATCGATATCAGTCCGGCCGGCATTTTCATCCAGGGAGTGATGGTCAATATCAACAGCGGCGGTGCGGCGGGATCGGGCAGCGGCAGTTCGCCGGCCGAACCCGATGCGCCGGACAAGGCAGCGCCGGTCGAACCCCAAAAGGCCGACGACGCGAAGACGGGGAAGAAATCGGCGCCGGATTTTTAAGTTCCGTCCGGAGGGCAAAGCAGTGGAGGGCAGAGGAATCCGACGATCGAGAATTCCTTGGCCCAACATTCCCTTGCCTCTTGAAACAGTCCAGATCGGAGCTTGGCCCCTTTTCGGAGCCGCATGGCGGCCAAGATGACAAGCGGATCGAACCATGCGTGTGATTCTGGAGATCATTTCGGGATCGACTGCCGGGCGCAAGGTCCGCTTGACCGCCGCTCAGGAACTGCGCGTGGGCCGCACCGAGTGGGCGGACTTCGCCGTGCCCCAGGACAGCCTGATGTCGGGCGTGCATTTTGCGCTGCAGAGCGATTTCTCCGGCTGCTATCTGACCGACTTGGGCAGCCGCAACGGGACGCTGGTCAACGGCCAGCCGGTCAGCGGCCGCATCCTGCTGCGGGCCGGGGACGAGATTCTGGCCGGCGAGACGCGGTTTGCCGTGACCATCGACGAGGAGTCGAGGCCGCCGGGCGACCCAGGCGAGCTTGCGCGGACCGGTTCGGTCGGGTGCCGGCTCGCCGGGGATGCGGCCAGCCCCGCTCCGCCGAAAGATGTCCGCTTCAGCGTGGAAGCCTGTTCGTCCGGTTTGACGCTCTGCCGCGGCAACGTGGAACAGTTGCCCCCGGACGAACTGGCGGGGCTGATCGGCAGGCAGTTGCCTATGTACTTGATGGTCGACTTCCGCAAACTCGGTGGCCCGCCGCCGGGCGATGCGGCCCAGCGGGTGTACCTGTTTTCTTGGCTCCCGCCCGAGGCCGCGGCGGCCGCTTCGCCGATGGTTCTGGCTGGCCAGGACACGAGCGAGTGGAGACCGCTGATCGCCCAGGGCTGGGGCAACGACGCGGTCGTGTGCCTGTTCTCGCACCAGGACAAGACGGCGGTGGTCGAGCACCTCCGCGACGCGGTGCGCGTCAAGGGGAAGAAGGGCGATGCGAGCGGCGGTGTGCTGGGGATCTGCTGGCCCAGCGTGCTGGCCATGTTGCTGGCCCACGGCCCGCCGGCGCTCGTCCGCCGCCTGCTCTCCGGCATCGACGCCGTGCTGGTGGAACTGCCCGATCTGCCCGATACCTGGCAAGTGTACGGCGAGAGCGCGGTGACGCAGCTACTGGAGAAGTCGGGCTTGCGGCCGGAAGACGGCGAGCCGACAACAAACAACCAATGAGTTTGACAGTTGCGCGAGAGGAGGAGCGAGATGTTCCCCGCGGCACGTGTCGGTGACATGCACGTTTGCCCGATGGCAACGCCTGGAACGCCGCCGGTCCCGCACGTGGGCGGACCGGTGACGATGGGCTGTCCCACGGTGATGATCGGTTTCATGCCAGCCGCTCGGGTCGGCGATTTGGCCACCTGTGTCGGTCCGCCGGATGTCATCGCCAAGGGTTCGATGACCGTCATGATCGGCTTTATGCCGGCGGCGCGCATGGGCGACATGACGGCCCACGGCGGCACGGTGGCGATGGGGTTTCCACAGGTCTTGATCGGCTAGCTCAATCGAGAGGACACGAACATGAAACGAGCGACGGTTTTTCTGACCACAGCGTTGGTAATGGCAATCGGTTTAGGGGCCGCGCTGGGCGTGCGTCCCGCTGCAGCCGGCGAGCGGACGACGCGCGACCTGGTGCGCAAGTACATTCGCGAAGGGAACGGCAAGGAGCTGGGCAAGTTGATCGGGTTCACCAAGGAAGTGGCCCACGTGGTGGCCATGGACTACAGCATCCTGGTCCGGCAGGATGGCCAAGAGAAGGACGTGGATCCGCAAACGCACCAATTCCAGATCGGCGACCAGATCCAGGTCAAGATCCAGCCGGTGACGGACGCCTACATCTACATCTTCCATCAGGGCGCCAGCGGCGAGAAGACCTGTTTGCTGCCGAAAGAAGACCGCAGCGAGCAAGCCCCGCTGGTCAAAGGCGGCACGACGGTCAAGCTGCCGGACGACGGCTACTTCGAGTTCGTCGCCCCGCCGGGCAGCGAAGAGTTGATCGTGGTGGCAACGGAAAAGCCCACCGCCGACTTGGCGGTTCTCTCGAACGTCGTGTTCAAGAAGCCGGACGAACAGCTGACGCCGGTGGAACAGGAGGTCAAGAAGACGATGATCAGCACGGTCAACAAGAC
>CAYUFW010000088.1:0-10981 GCA_964443915.1 uncultured Pirellulaceae bacterium | reverse complement strand
TGCTCGAGGAACCGCCCCACGGCAAGACCGGCAGCACGTTCGTCGTCAGCGCCACCACCGAGACGCAGGATTCGCCCAGCCTGTGGGTCAACATCCGGCTCAAGTCGATACCGGGGGCCGCACGTCCATGACCTGCCAAGCGTTGCGCAAACTGACTCCGTCCGTGCTTGTCCTGGCCGCGCTGGTTTTGTGTTCGCCAGCCGCCGCCGGTGAACCCTCGCGCCGCGACTTGATCCGCGTCCAGCAGAAGACGGCCGAGGAGCCGTGGCTGCGGATCAATGCCGGCGGCCATACCGGCACGGTGCAAGCCCTGGCCTTTACGCCCGACTCGAAGCGTCTCTGCTCGGCCGGCCTGGACAAGAACGTGTTGGTCTGGAACGTGACGGCGCTCCAGCGGGATTTGCGGCGCACGTATCTGCGCGAGCGCACGATCCGGTGGCAAGTCGCCCGGTCCTTGCGGGGCAGTGTGTATGCTCTGGCCAGTGCTCCCAGCGACGGCCTCCTCGCCTTCGGCGGTTACGGGGCGATGGGTTCGCTGGGCGAGATCTTACTGGTTGAGCCGCTTAGCGGCGACTTGGTTCAAGCCCTGGATTCGCATCGGCAGACCGTCTGTTCGCTGGCCTTCTCCGCGGACGGCAACTCGCTGGCTTCCAGCGACGTGGCCGGGCAAGCGGTGTTGTGGACGCGCGACGGCTGGAAGCCCACCATCCTGGCCCGTCCGGATGAGGAGACCTACGGGGCGGAGACAGCTGAACAGATCGCCAGGCAACCCAGACTTCGCCCAATTGCCGTCCTCAGCAACCAGTACGTCGTGATTCCGGCCTACCAGGGCAGGACCGCCAGCGGCCGGCTCCGTTGGCAGCTGAAGTTGCTGCGTCTGGACGATCCTCGGCAGACCCGCGTGCTCGCCGCGCTGCACGATGGTCTGGTCACGGCGCTGGCCGCCAGCCGGGACGGCACGAAGCTCGCTTCGGCCGATTTGCAGGGCAATTTGCGCGTCTGGGACCTATCAGGCGGGAGGGACAAGCCGCCCACGATCTTCCAGGCCAAGCCGTTTGCGTTGTCGCTTTGTTTCAGTCCCGACGCCAAGATCCTGGTAGCGGGCACGGCGGTGGAACGCGGCACGCAACAGAGCCAGCTGCAGATCCGGGACGTCACCGCCGGGAAGCTGCTGCACAGCCGCAATTTGCCGGACCACGTCAACGCCTGTGCCGTCAGTCCGGACGGCAAGCGGCTGGCGTACACCGGCGGACGCGACAACGAGATCTGGCTCGGCCCACTGACGGAAGCGGAGCCGGTCGTGGCCTTGCGCGGGACAGGGCGGCGGGTGTGGCGCGTCGCGTTCGCTGCCGAAGAGCCGCTGTATCGGATTGCCTGGGGCACGGAGCCTCGACCGCGCGGTTTCAACGATTACGCCGACCTGGACGCTGCGTTCGATCTCACGCGGCTGGAACTTGGGGCAGGCAATCTGCAGGCCGATCAATGGCTGTCTCCGGATTGGCGGGCCGGCCAATGGAGTGTCCGGCGGGACGCGCAGGGGGCTCTGCAACTGCTGGAGAACGGCGTCGCGCGCGGCCGCATCGAACTCGATCCCGTGCTGGAAGGACGGCCTCGTTGCTACTGCTGGATCCCCGATGCGCAAGGCGCGCCGCAGGCCCTGGCCGTGGGCACGGACCTGCAGAACAGCGTCTACGTCTATCGCCTGGCGCAGCAAGGCCGTTGCCCGATCCTGCGCCAGTTCCGCGGCCACCATGATTTCGTCACCTCGGTGGGCGTGTCGCGGGACCTGCGGTTTCTCGTGTCCGGCTCGGCCGACGGCACGATCGTCGTCTGGAGTCTGGACGGCTGGGCGGAAGGGGCCGAAGTATCGGGCCGCTGGGGCGCCGAATTCGCAGTCCAGGATGACGCGCTCCGCGTTACGTCCCTGCGACCTGCCGGGCCGTTGTTCCGCCGCGGCGTGCGGCCGGGCGACGTCATCACCGAGATTCGCTGGCCTGCGGAGGGCGAGCCCCAGACCGAAAAACGCCCTGTGGAAATCTTGAATCGCTTGCGGGATCTGCCCTGGATGACGCAGGTGGTGTTTCACTCCAGCCGCGGCGGCAATCCGCGGCCGGCGTTTCAGCTGGTGCCGGCCTGGCAGCCGTTGGCCACCCTGTTCGTGGACAGCAACCGCCAGTGGGCTTTCTGGACGCCGGAGGGCTACTACGACGCTTCGGTGAACGGGTACACGCTGTTCGGCTGGCAGGTGAATCGCGGGTTGGCGCAACTGCCCGATTTCTACCGGGCGGACCAGTACGTCAAGACGCTGGAGCGGCCCGCCGTCATGCAGCAGTTGCTGCCCGCGGGAAGCCTGGAAGAGGCGCTGCGGCAGGCGGCCGTCCAGCCGAAGGTCGAGACCCAGGAGGTCCTGCTCCAACACATCGCCGCCACCCCCGTAATTGAAATTGTCTCCCCGCGCGCCGGGGAATTGATCCGCGAGGGCTCGACCACCGTCACCGCCCGGATCGGGGTGCCGGCGCCTCGCACGCTGGTCAGGGCCAAGCTGTTTGCCAACGGCGTCGTGGCGCCGCAGCAGCGGCTGGTGCGGGAACAAGCGGTGGCCGGCGGCACCGAGCTGGTGTACGAATGGACCGTGCCGCTGCCCAGCGACCCCCAGAACCTGATCCAGTTGGTCGTGGGCACCGATGCGCCCACGGCGGCGTTGGGCAACGTGCTGGTCGAGCGCCCGGACGGGGCCGCGGCCCAGCGGCCTCCGCAGCTGTCGATCGTCGCGGTGGGCGTCAATCGCTATGCGGATCCCGCAATTGCCGCGCTCGACTACTCGCGGGCCGACGCCGAGGCCATCCTGCAGGCGTTTCGTGACGGCTCCCGCGGCCTGTACACGGTGAAACAGTCCCTGCTGCTGGCCAACGAGGAAGTCACGCGCGGCAAGTGGCGCGAGGCGTTGCAGAACTTGAAGACCTCGCTGACCGGACACGTTTCGCCGGACGACGTGATCCTTCTGTTCCTGGCCGGCCACGGGGTAGTGGACCCGAAGACCGAGCACTACTATTTTGTAGGCTACGATCTGCAGGTCGCGGACTACCTGGAAGGCCGTTACGCGAATTGCATTTCGTGGGAGGATTTTCGGACGCTCAGCGACATCCCGTGCCGCAAACTGGTCATGCTGGACACGTGCCACAGCGGCGCGTTGCAACCGCTGAGTGCGCGAAATCTCAAGGCCGCCGTCCGCGCCTTGCAGGAGGATGTCTTTCTGTCGCTGACGGCGTCTGCCGGGAACGAGAAATCCGAGGAGGACGAGCAGTGGGGTCACGGAGCGTTCACCAAGTCGTTGCTGGAAGCCCTCGACGGCCGCGCGGACACGTCCGGCGACGGCCTGGTCACGCTCCGCGAGGTGGTCGACTACGCCCAGCAGGCCGTGCCGAAGCTGACCGAGGGCCGGCAGAATCCCACGGCGGCGCCGGATGAACTGCTGCCGCTGATTTCGGTTCCGCTGGCGCGGGGTCGGTAGGAGCGGTCCGGCGAGTTACACGGTCGGGAGAACAACGTATGTCGGCTCAGGGTCCGGGATCGGCACCGGGCAAGCCGGGCGGCTGGCGGGGGCGGAAACTCCCGGCTGCGTCCGGGCGGTCTGCTGCGGCGAAGGGGGCCGGCTGGGCGCAACGGCCGGACCGGTCTGCGGAATCGGCCACTCGTTGGCACCGGCTGAAAGTCGGCCTGTGGCTGTTGCTGGCCGTGGCCCTGATCGCCGGGTTCCTCGTTTATCTGATGTATCGGCCGATGCGGACGCCGCTGTTGATGGCGGCGGCTACCGACTACGCGCCGCCGTGGCCGCCCAACGCCTGGGCCAGGGAAGACCTGCAGGGGTTGAGCGCGCTCGATCGGCAGGAGGTCGCCACCTGCCACCAACTCGCTTGGGAATCGAACGAGGAGGGACTGCGACAACTCCGCAGTCAACTCGATGCCGTCCGGCCCGGCGGCCCGAGCAAGGACGTCGTGATCGTCTATCTGAGCGTTCACGGCGCAGTGGACGCCCAGGGCCGGCCGTGTCTGGTCCCGCCCGGCGCGGCGCTCGAGGGCCGGGAGTGGCTTCCCATCCGAGATCTGCTGCAAACGCTGTTCGTGGAAAACCGCCCTGGCCGTCTACCGGATCGCGTCCGCAAACTGTTGGTCCTCGATGCCGGGCGGGTCCACTGCAATTGGGGCGCGGGCGTCCTGTACAACGCCTTTGCCGAACGTTTGTCGGAGGTGGTGGGTGAACTGAAAGTGCCCAACCTGGCCGTGTTGAACTCCACGAGTCCCGGACAAGCCGCGTGGGCGTCGCCGGATTTGGGCGGGTCCGCGTTCGGCCATTTCTTTTCCCAAGCGATGCAGGGTGCGGCCGACGCGGAACAGGGCAACCACGATGGCCGGGTCTCGCTGCAGGAGCTGTATCGGTACCTGGCCGCGCACGTCCGCCAATGGACTCTGGAAAACCGGGCCGACGTGCAGATTCCCATGCTGGTTCCCGCCGATCCCGAGATGGAACTTGTCTATGCGCGGCCCTCGGCCCGCACCGTGTCCAACACCCCGTCGTCGGCACCCGATCCGCGCTGGGACGATGTCGCCCGCTTGTGGGTGCGTCACCAGGAACTGGCCCGCGTCCATCCGTATCGTCTCAGCCCGCTGGCTTGGGAGGCTTTCCAGCACAAGCTGCTGCGTCTGGAGGAACTGGCGCTGGCCGGCGCGGCGTACGATGACGAATTCCGTCAGACGAAGACGGATTCGGCCGTCCTGGCCGATCAATTGGCCGCCCAGGCTGCACCGCGGCGTTTGCCGGCCTTCAGTCTGCCGTTGGCGGCCCACTTCGATTGGTGGCGCGCGGAGGAAGCTGATCGCCTCCAGAAGCAATCGCCGTGGAACCAGCCGGAGACGCCAGCGGTCCCTGCAGCCGTGTCAACGCAGGAGCCCAAACCCGACGCCCCGCCCGCCGCAGCCGGGGGTGCGAAGGCAGGTGCCCCGACCAAGAAGGATGCCGCCGACGCCGCGCCGCCAGCCAAGGGTGCAGTCCCGAAACCGGGGACGAAGGAGCCGGCCGCCCCGGTCCCCGCCGGAAATCAACCAACGACCGCAAAACCTACGCAGGCCAAAGCGGCTGCCCCGGCTCAGGCGGACGCTCCCGCAACCGCCCCTCGATACGACTACTATCCCGCTGCCGCAGCGGCTTGGAGGTGGTGCCTCGAGGACCCGACGCGCGAACACATCGATCGCGTGCTGGACTTTCTCTCGGCTACGGAGAGCAGGCCGGCAGCGGATGTCGCCGAGATCCAGTTCCTGCGGATGCTGGCCGAGCAACTTGACTGGCAGGCCGCGGCCGAGCGAGTCCAGGATGGCTTGTTCGTGCGGCGCTGGGCGAGCAACGCCGGAGCGCCGGCCGAACCGCAGGTCCAGTATCTGATCTGGCCGCTGGTGGACCGTTCCGATGCGGCGCGGCGACAGGGGGATGATCAGCTCCTGGTCGGAACGCCCACGGCCTTGGAGCTGGCCGATGCGCATTGGACGGAAGCGGTCGGCGGCGAGGAGCAATTGGCCGGATACCGCTGGGCCGTCGCCGCGGCGGAACGTGCCGCCGCCGCCGTCGCCCTGCGCGACCGCGCGTGGGCCGAGGTTCCCTACCTGGCAAAATGGGCGCAAAGCGAATCGCGGCTGAGCAAAAGCGCCGACCCTGGCGAGCTGCGTTTGCTGGTGCTCGCCGCGCGCGCCCTGAGCGACGAGATCGAAGGCGCGATCCGCAAGGGTGCCCCGACCAAGGAACTCGATGCAGCGGGCACGCTGGTCGAGTCCAGACTGGCTGGTTGCGAAAAGACGCTGGCCGACGAGAGTTACCGGCTGCGGGCCATGGCGGGCGACGATCAGCGTACGCTGCGGGACATCCAGGACTTGTTGTCCGTGCCGCTGGTCAGCGGCGACGACCGCAACCGGCTGCGGGAAAAGTACCTGCGGATCGCCCGCGCGCTGGCGACGGCGACCGGTGGCGGTTCCACCAAGATCGCTGAGCCAGCGACGACTGCTCCAGCGGACGCCGGCACGCCATCGCTGGAACCGCTGCTGCCGTCGCGAGAGCACCTGGCCCTGACGATCCTCAACCGCTCCTTCCTGGAGACCGGGGAGGAAGACGCCGCAGCCCGCGAACCGCCCCGCGACGCCGCTTCCGACGCGGAATCCGCGAGCGTCACGCTGACCCGCGTGGAGCAAGTCAAGCTGCTGACCGCTCAAGGTGCGACGGTCCGCAGCTTGCTGGAATCGATCCGGGCCACGGCAACCGCGCATCTCGCGCAGACGCAGCAGGCGACCGAACAAGCCGAGCAGTCGCCCCAGTCGGCGGCCAACGTGCGCGCCGGCGCCAGCCGGGCGGACCGGCTCGTCCGGGCTGCCGCCGGATTGCTGGGACGATCGCTGTGGGCGAATCCTCGCGACGAGCCCGGCCGGCAGCTTGCGGAACTGGACTTGCGGTTCCTTTTGGACTGGCAGGCACGGCGCGCGTTGGACGACTTCTGGGGCTCGCCGACGGGTGACCCACCGCCCTATTTCCAGACCGTCGTTCGGGAATGCTTGACGGCCGCCCGCGACCTGGGCCGGCCCCTGGGCGCATCCTCCGGTGAGGAGAAAAGGCTGGCGGAGCAAGCCGAGCGGCTGGCCCAGGCGGCCGCCCAAGGCATCCAGACCACGTCGCCGGACCTGTTGGTCGACGACGTCGAGCCGTACCTGGTCCAAACAACCTCGGCAGCTCTCGCGGAGCACCTGCCCGCCGGCGTGTCCGCGTTTGCCGTCCAGTTTGCCGACGGCCAGGCGGTGCCTTTGTCGCGGCCGGATCAGCCCCAGACGGCGCTAGGCCGCCTGCCCGTGCCGGTCACCGCGAGTGCTGCGCTGGAGCAACTCCGCTACGCGATCCGCAACCAGGCGAACTTGTCGCAGCAGCGGAGCTTGCGAGCCTCCGTGTTCTACCGCGGTCATGCGTGGCGGAGTGAGTTCTTCGTCCAGCCGGCCCACGGTCTGGAGATCGTCTACGAGCCGCCCCGGTATCCCGCTCCGACGGTGACCGTCTTCGGACAGGCGCGCCAGCAGGCGTCCGTCGTGTTTATCCTGGACTGCTCCGGCAGCATGATGCGACGCTTGGGTGGAGTCGAAACGCAGGGCCGGCTGATCGATCTGGCCCGGGACACTTTGGAGGCCATCTTGCTGCGGCTGGTCGGTCCCGACGAGCCGTTTCGCGTCGGCGTCCTGGTTTATGGCCACCGTTGCGGCTGGAACCCGGCTCCGGGCCGGCACAGCGAACTGGTCGTCCCCGATCCGGCACGTCCCGGCCAGTTCGCGCCGGCGCCGCCCGACTTTGCTCTGCACCCCAACTCCGATGTCGAATCCGTCTTGCCGTTGGGTGCGTTCTCCGACCGGATTCGCCGGCAATTGGAGACCCGGCTCGACGCGCTGCCGGCCATGGGCCAGACGCCGCTCTATTTGGCCATCATCCAGGCGATTGCCGCGGTTCGGCAAGAGCCGCAAGAGAACCGCCTGCACGTCGTCGCGATCACGGACGGATTCAACGATCAGACCAGCGGCGGCCCGCCCGACGCCCGCAAGTACCGCACCGACGTGGAGGACGTCTTGTCCACCCTGGGCAGCCGCCGCGTGCAGTTGGACATCGTGGGATTCGATCTGGTGGCGAAGACGTCCAGCGAGCAGGCCAGCGAGAAGGACGTGAAAGCCTTGGCCGCGAGAACCGGCGGAGCCTTCCATTCGGCGGCAGATCCCAGTTCGCTGTTGAAAGCGTTGGAGAAGTCGCTGGGACTGGTGCAATACACCGTGCAGGCCGTCGCGGCGCGTCCGGGAGCGAAGCCAAGTCCCGCGACAACCGAACCCGTCGAACTGGGTCGCTCCGTGACGGTCGAGCAGCCTCCGGGAATCAAACGCGGTTACCGCGTCGCGTTGGTCGATCCGGAACGGCCGGCAGCGGCGGACATCGTCCTGGAGGGTGGGGAAGCCATCCAACTCTATCTGGCCGCCGATCCGCAGCAACGGGAACGCCGCCTGGTGCATCGCCGTTACGACCGCGACCTGCGGGCCTCCGCCGAAGGCGCGAACGATCCGCTCGACCCCAACCGGCGGTTCTTCCTCGGTGGGCATCTGCCGGAACGTCTCGGCCCGTCCGTCCGGTTCCCCGTGTCGATTCAGAATGCCGACGCCGAGCAGTTCAGCCCGCGGCCCACCGAGGCCTGGGTCGAAATCCGCCCCCGACTGCCCGACCGCTCGCTCGGTCCAGCGTATTCGTTCTACGACTTGACCTTCGAGGCGGACCGTCCCGTGCCGGTGTTGAGCTGCCGGGCGCCGGCCTGGCCGCAGAACGCAGCCTCGGCCGCGATCCGGCTGTGGTTCAAGATGGCCAAGACCGAGCCCGATTACTCGGTGCCCTTGGAACGGTTCGCGGACCAGGCCGTCGTCCTGAAGGCGGCCCCCGACGTGCGTTTCTCACTTGAAATCCAGCGTCGAGAGAAGCCGGAGGACCCGCATCAAGTGGTTCTCACCGAGCGTCATCCGCCGGGCTCCGGTCTCGATGCCGTCAAAGTGGAAATGTGGCCCCCGCCCGAACGGACCGTCCACCGCTACAGCCTCGAGACCGCCACCGTCCGCCACACGTTCGTGTACAACTCCGTGGCGACCGCCCAACTGCGCGACGCGCGGATCCTGCTCACCTCACGGCAACGCCTCGCCGAAGGTGCCGTCGCCCCGGCCGAGCCCTTGGAAGTGACGATCCCCCGCGCCGCCGTCCCCCTGGGCCGATAAGCTCATGGCTGGCTCGGCCCGCGCCGGATACCGCGTTCGCTACGTCTACGGAACACCCGGATGCCGGCATTCTTCTGCTCGCCAGCCAGCGCAGACATCTGCTCGGCTTGCCGCTTCAAGTCGGAATCCGACTGCTGGCGTTTCTGGCATGTGCCGGAGGCACCAGGCAAGCCGGGCGACGGACAATCGTGCCGATTTGACTGCCGCGTTGGTTGAAAACCGATCTTGAAGCCGCTACGCTACGGCCATCGGGTGCCGTGCGGTTTCGCGAGCCGCAGGGCTGAAATCGGCTTGCGGGGTGTTCGTATCTCACCCGACATTGGCGACGGATGCCCCGCAGGCCGGCCCGTAGCAAAAAGGGAAGGCGTCATGCCTCAAGTCGTCATCGAAAATCCGGTCATCAACTCGCCGTTCGAGGAACCCCAGCGGCACTTCCGGTTCGACGAACAAGGCATCACCAACCAGCTCGAACCCACTCGCCGGATCAGCCAGTACTTCGTGCCGATCGCCAAGCCCCGGAAAAAAACGAAGGACGAGCAGCTGACCTTCGACGAATGGACCGAGGACCGGATCGAAGAGAACAGGACGGTCAACGCCATCCGGCAACTCGTGAAAATCTGGCGCGAAGGGCGATACACGGACGACGTGACCCGCCAGACCGCCCGCCTGTTGGAGTACTGGTGCCGGAGCGACCGCACCCGCCGCTTGTTCTTCTGTCAGATCGAGGCTCTCGAGACGCTGATCTACATCACCGAAGTCGCGAAGAAGTACGGCCACACGTGGATCGAAAACGATCTGCGACGGTTCAATGAGGATGCGAACGCGGGCCTACTCCGGATTGCCGCCAAGATGGCCACGGGCAGCGGCAAGACCGTGGTCATGGCCATGCTGATCGTCTGGCACGTTCTGAACAAGCTGGCCAATCCCAAGGACGCCCGCTTCACCGACACGTTCCTGATTGTCACGCCGGGCATCACGATCCGGGACCGCTTGCGGGTGCTGTTGCCCAGCGATCCGGGCAACTACTACCGCGCCCTGGACCTTGTTCCGCCCGACCTGATGGACAAGCTGGGGCAAGCCAAGATCGTCATCACCAACTACCACGCCTTCCTGCGGCGCGAGAAGGTCAAGGCCGCCGCGCTGACCAAGGCCATCCTCCAACGAGGCGAAGACTCGCCCTTCACTGAATCCGAAGGCGAGATGGTTCGCCGTGTCTGCCGCAGTTTGGGCAACAAGCGGCAGATCATCGTCATCAACGACGAGGCGCACCATTGCTACCGGCGCCGCGCGGGCGGCGAGGAAGTGAAGCTGTCCGGCGATGACCGCAAGGAAGCCGAGAAACGCGACGAGGCCGCCCGCGTGTGGATCAGCGGTTTGGAAGCCGTCCAGCGGAGCATCGGCGTCAAGTCGGTCTACGACCTGTCCGCGACGCCCTTCTTCCTGCGCGGGTCCGGGTACAGCGAAGGAACCTTGTTCCCCTGGGTCGTCTCCGACTTCTCGCTGATCGACGCCATCGAGTCCGGCATCGTGAAAGTCCCTCGCGTCCCCGTGGCAGACAACGCCATGACCGGCGACCAGCCGACCTATCGCGACTTGTGGCTCCGCATCCGCGACGACTTGCCGAAGAAAGGCCGGAAGACGGCCGCCGTCACGGGCGAACCCAAATTGCCCGCCGTCCTGGAGGGCGCCCTGCACAGCTTGTACGCCAACTACGCCAAGTGCTACGAGCGGTGGCAGAACAACGAGGAAGCCCGCGCCAACGGCCTGACCCCGCCGGTGTTCATCGTCGTCTGCAACAACACCAACGTCTCGAAGATGGTCTTCGATTACGTCGCCGGCTGGGAAAAGCCCCTGCCCGATGACAGCACGGTAGCCGTGCCGGGGCGGCTGGAAATCTTCAGCAACGTGGCCGGCGGACAATTCACCGACCGCCCCAACACGATCCTCGTCGATTCCGAACAATTGGAATCGGGCGATGCGATGAGCGACGACTTCAAGAAAATCGCCGCGCGGGAAATCGACGAGTTCAAGGCCGAATACCGCCGCCGCTTCCCCGGCAGCGATCCCGAAAAGCTGACCGACGAAGACCTGCTGCGTGAAGTGCTGAACACCGTGGGCAAGCCGGGCAAGCTGGGCGAGAACGTCAAGTGCGTGGTCTCCGTCT
>CAYUFW010000087.1:23285-26317 GCA_964443915.1 uncultured Pirellulaceae bacterium | reverse complement strand
TGGACCACGTCTGTGAACATCAGCCGCCTGGCCGCGATCCGGCAGGGGCTGGCACCCCCGCGTCCCGCCGTTCGCCCGTGCCGCGTTCGCGGGCGTAGGAGCGCCCCGGCGTCGCGACGCAGTCGCTTGGCCGCGATCCGGCAGCCGGACGCTCACACGATAGGCACCGCCTGTGAGCGTAGCCGCTTGGCCGCGATCCGGCAGGTGCCGCCCCTCGCCAACGGCCCCGGTGCCGCGACGAGGGCTACGTGGCCGCTGCCTTCCTGCTCAAGTCGATACAAAGCGAATCGGAGTCCGGAGGAGGTGCCCCACGGCGGACGGATCGCGCCGGCGCATGCCCAACACGTGGAAGGCGAGCGGCCGTGGCAGGCACTCGGAGAACTTCATGGCCTCCAATGCCTCGTCGTTCACATCAGGCAGCAGCGTGGCGGGGCCGCGGGACTGTAGTTCCTCGACGGCCTGTTGCATAGTGTCGGCCGGCGGTGGCCGGTCAAACTCGATGGACAGGCTGTCGCTCGTCGTCGGGACCTGCGTTAAGGCAGCGGGCCAACAACGACGGCCGACGCTTCGGACATTATCCACGGGAACTGGCCGCGCACAGCCTCGATTTGCGTGCGGGCCCGCTGGGACCAACAAGGCCGCGTATCATCGGCAACCAGGACCCGCTTAATTGCCTGGCAGAGTCGGAAGGACAGCCCCTGGCCAGCGCCCTTCCAGCGGCTCCGACCCGGTGCCTCCGATACTTCGACGTGGGCGACCTTGCGCTGCCAGTCGATGTGCGTCACCCGCCACGCCCGGCCGCCGAGCAACAGCACCCGGCTCCCCTCCTGCTTGCCGACGAAGGTCAGCTCATCGACGAAGCCGACTTCCTGGCGACCGTGCAAGACGGCGAAGAGCGGCGGGGACAGGAAGACCGACAGCAGCTCACAGAAATGCCGGCGTCCATATTCCTCCTCGCCCTTGTGTCCGATTCCCAGGATACCCTCTTCCTCCCAGAGGATGCCCTGCCGGAGCATCCAAGCGACGACGTCCTTGATATGCTCCGCGGGCATCTGACCAAACGCCGGCACCCGGCGGACCCATTCCAACCAGGTATGCCGGCCAATCCCTCGCTCCTGGAGCACAAGGGCCATCAACTGCTGCGTCAAGACGTGATACGGCTCCGGGGGCGGTGTGATCGGCTCGACGTACCCCTCGGCCCACAGGTCGATCAGGCCGGCGGCTTGCACGAGCGACTCGTCCCGTGTGGTCAGGAACAGGCAGTTGCGGAGCGTGCCGGCCCGGCGCCCAGTGCGGCCCATGCGTTGGAGGAAACTCGAAACCATGGTCGGGCTGTCGATCTGGATCACCCGATCCAGGTTGCCCACGTCGATGCCCAGTTCCAGGACGCTTGTCGCCACGATGACGCAGTCGTCCCGATTGGCGAAGGCGTCTTCGGCCTGCCGCCGTTGCTCCTGGCTCAGCGAACTGTGCGTGACAAACGCCGTGACATTCAGCTGCCGAAGCTCGGCACCGAGTTCTTCCGCCCGGGCGCGGCTATCGACGAAAACCAACCGCTTCTCGCCGCGGTGCAGTCGGGAGATGACCACCGCCGCGTTTTCCAGCGACCCGACGTAGTCGAGCTTGACCTCGGCCTGCGAACCGCTGGATTCTGTGGGCCGGTACACCTCGCGCTCGCCGGCGCACGAGCCCGCCAGCCACTCGATGAGCAGTTCCGGATTCCCGACCGTGGCAGACAGCCCCACCCGCTGTAGTTCCCGGCCAGCGAGCCGCGTGATGCGTTCCAGTACTGACAACAGATGCCAGCCTCGGTCGTCGCCGGCGAAGGCGTGGATTTCATCGACGACCACCGCCCGAAGATTGGCGAACAGGCTGCGGGCATCGACGTTCGGAGAGACGAGCATCAACTCTAGCGACTCGGGTGTCGTTAACAGACAGTCCGGGGGATCGCGGAGGACGTGGCGCCGGGCGGTCGTGGTTACATCGCCATGCCAGAGGGCGGACCTTCGACCTAGCAACGACGTGTACCGTTGGAGCCGCACGTCGAGGTTGTTCAGCAGGGCTTTGATCGGGCAGATGTAAACGAGGCTGAGCCCCGTCCAACCCTCGGAAAGCATGCGGGAGGCCAGCGGCAGGAAGGCCGCCTCGGTTTTTCCGCCGGCCGTGGGTGCCAGGACGATCATGTGTCTGCCGGCCAGGATCGGTGGGATCACGGCGTCCTGGAACGGTCGCAATTCGCGCCAACCCAAGCTGTTGACGACGTGGTGTTGGATCGCGGTGTGGAGTTGCTCGAAGTTGCTCACAAGTCCAGCTCGATTTGATCGACATCCGACGCGCCCATGGCCTGCCGCTCCACAGGCGTCAGTTCGTTCTCGGCGATGGTCAGCGCGTAGTGCTGCCGCGGGTTGAAGTCGGGGAACTGATCCACGCGGTCCAGGATGTCGGCGACAAGTTTCTTCAGGAATATCCGCGGGGCCACGCCGACCTTGCCGCCGAGTTTGCCCGTGACGGCCTCGGCCAATTCCCGGACGTAGACGCTGTCGCAGGCCGCAGCGATCCGCTCCGGAGCCTTGGCGTGCTGCTGGAAGATGTCCCGTACCTTACAGCCGACCTGGCACAGCCGGTCGAGGTTGAAGCCCGACAGGCGCATCTGGACGGCTCGCGGATTGTCGAACCGGGCTTCTGTCTGGAAGTCAACGTGCAGGCGCTGGGCCAAAGGCTCCAGCCGTTGTGCCCCCTGGGGACCGTCGTAGAAGGCTGGCGTGCCGGTGATCAAAAGATACAGGCCAGGGAAACGGCCGGAGTCAACCTCGTCGATCAGCTGCCGCAGGGCGTTCAAGCTCTTGTCCCGAACGTCGCCGCGGACCCGCTGGATGGTCTCGACCTCGTCCAAGACCAGCAACAGGCCGGGGTGCCCGGAATCTCGCAGGACGATCAGTACGCCCTGGAGAAAGCTCAGAGCCCCGAAGTGGTCGATGTCGCCTTTGACGCCGGCGGAGTTTGCGGCGACTGCCACGGGCCCGACCGCGGTC
>CAYUFW010000087.1:0-23275 GCA_964443915.1 uncultured Pirellulaceae bacterium | reverse complement strand
AGCCGCGACGTTCGGCTGCCCCCCCAGCCACGCCAGGATGCCTTCGGCGGTGCCCTTGTCGTTGCGGGCCTGGGCCTCGCGGTAGCCGCGCAGGGCTGCGCTGAAGGTCGGGGCGGTGCTGGTGACCTTCGCCAGCCGCTGCTCCAGCAACTCGGCCGTCCGGGTGACCAGGGCCTGCTGGTCGGCTGCCCGAATCGTACCTTCCGCTAGGATGTCTTCCTCCAGGGCGTAGAACCAGCCATCGACCACGTTGCGCAGTGCGCCCTGCGGCGTGTCGGCCGTTGAAAGCCGTTCCATCAGCCGGCGATACACGGTCTCCAGGCTGTGCAGTGGCGTTTCTGTCTCGGAGATTTGAACCTCGGACGTGGCGAATCCCAGTTTCCGGGCACGGTCCGCTAGCCAGCGTGCGAAGAACGTCTTGCCGCAGCCGTAGTCGCCGCGAACCGCCTTGAAGACGCTGCCACCAGCCGCGACTTTGTGCAATTCCTCCTCTAACGCGGCCTCGAAGCGGTCCAAGCCGACAGCAAAAGCATCAAGGCTGCTGCGCGGCACCGTACCACGGCGCAGGGCGTCAATGACCTCATCTCGGCGTTGCGGACTCAGCGACATTCCCGACTCCTACACCAAGTCGAACTGTTTTAGCAGCAGTTCGCGATTCAACTCCACGGTATCCGACGCATCGTCCCGGCTCAGCACGGCGTAACCGTCGATATTCAGGACCCGCTGCGCCTTGGCCAGCAAGCCCGAAAGCCGCAAGGGCGGGAACTCCAGGGCACGGGCGAGGGCCACGGAAGTCAGCTTGCCGCCACGGCGGTCGAGCGTGCGGAGAAGGTTAGCGAACACCTCGTCGGCCGGTAGACCACGGCCGCCCAACCGCTTCTGCTCCTCGAAGACGGGCGAAGCGAGCAGTCGAGCGACCCACTCGGGTACCGCTTCCTCCGCCTTGGTGGATGCCGGAATCAGCTCCTCCCCAGAAAGATCGAAGAGCTGGCCGGGCGGTAACTGCTTGGGCTTCAAGACGGGGGCTGGTTGCTCCGGAGCCGCGACGACCACCGCCGGCTCGTCCCACCAGGCGGGCGTGTCCACCGGCTGCTCGTGCCAGCCGGCAGGGAAACGGTCGGTGCTCGACAGCACGGCGATCGGCACGACCATCTCCTGGGGCGAAAGCCCGCCGTGGTAGCCGTTCTTCATGCTCCCGTACCGGACTCGCTCGCTCCAGGGGGCGATCATCCGACGCCCCTCGACCATCACACGCTGGCCCTGTACCAGAAGCTCATCCGGGGCCGGGGTGCCCGACGCCGCCCGCCACCGCTCTCCGCCCTCGCACGGCCGGCCCTGGGTCTGGCAGTCGAGCACGTGTCCGTGGTCGGCCAACAGGACGACCAGTCGCTTGGCCGTCCGCGCCTCGTGCAACAGCGCCGGGAGCATCTTGATCTCGTCACGGGACCAGCGAGTGTCGATCTGCCCGCCTTTGAGCAAGTGGTCGTCTACCGCATTGACGATCACGCCGACGATCTTGCGATGGGCCGAGCCGATCTCGTGGCGGACATCAGCGGCCAGTACCGCGTCCTCGGTCTCCTGAAGAGTGGCCCGATGGAACAACAGCGGCGGAGACCCGCTACCACATCGTGGCAGAAGCGCAGGATGCTCAGCAAACCCAGCGCGTTCTTCGTTGGCTGCCCCTGCTTGGAGCCGCCCGCAGAGCAGACTGGTTCGCGAGAACTCGGTCACCGAGGGCAGGGTGGCAATCGCGGGTCGGTTGAAGGTCCTGTCGGGTTCGCAGAGTGCGATCCACTCGTGACGGGTGAGGTCGGAAAGCAACTCGCGGCAGACGGCCACGCTCATGCCGTCGATCACGATGACCAGCACGGGATTTTCGGCTGCCAGGGGCGCGACGATCTGTTCCAGGACCCGCTCGATTGGGATGACTTCGTCCGATTGCGAGCCGGCCGTTGTCCAATCGGCCAAGAGTTGGGCAAACTGCCTCGCTTGTTCCTCCCGGAGCTTGGTCACGGCATCGAACAGCCGGGCGTAGGTTTCAGACAGTCCCTGGACCGGATCGCCGGATCGCAGGCTGAGCCGTGCCCAATCCACGAAGCCGCCATAACGAAGATGCTCGACCGCGGACTCCGCCAGCGACTTCGGCTCCGTGCGGGCGCCGTGGCTCTGCTCGCCCAGCCAGCGGACCAGCCGTACCGCCATGTCTGCACGCTCCAGCCGCCGCGTCTCTCGCGCCGATTGGTCGTGGTCTCGGACCGCTTGTCGGGCTTCCTTCAGCGTGCCGAGATCGTCCCAGGCTTTCGCTTCCAGCACCGCGCTCAGTTGCTGGCCGAAGCGGGTCAACCGCTGGTCGAAACCGATCGGTGACACGTCGCTCAGGTAGGCAAATCCCTCGCCCTGCAACTCACTGAGCATCTCGTCCGTCCGCTGGAGCGTCTGCCGATAAGCCTTGGGGTCAGTATGCCGTAGGGCTCGCGCCACCTCGGTCGCAGCCGTGCTCCAACGCTGCATCAATCCAGCGTCGGGCGATGCACCGCTTAGAAACCGCTCCTCCAACTTGCCGACCGCCCTCTCCAGTTTTCCAACCGCGGCGGGGTGATATACGACGCCGGCGGCAAGACCCAGCGGCACTGCGTCCGGACGGTCCAACCGTGCCACGCAACCGAGCACGATTTCGGCCACGGGTCCTGCTTTTTCGGCCAGCCACTGGGTGGCACCCTGCTGAAACGCTCTAGCAGCAAGTCGAAACCTGGCGGTCGTTTCGTCGTCCAGGGACCACTTCAAGAGCGCCGTCACATCCGGCGTTTCCGCGGCCAAGCCGATCGTGTGACGCAGCAGCAGCGGCCAGACGGTGTCCGCGTCGAGGAATCCGCCCCGAGCAGCCGGATAGCCCTCGGCAGGCACCAAATCCAAGAGCATTTCGGCAATCCAGCCAGACTTCGTCAGCCGCGGATCGACGGCGTGGGCCGCAAACAGGGCCCGGACGATCTGCCACGAATCGACGGCGAACAGCCGCCGCTTGGCCAGCCGCAGCAGGATGTCCTCGCTCAGGTCCTTTTCTTCCAGGGGCGTGATCAGGACCTTCGTTATGTTCGGATCGGCAGGGTGACGCAGGGCCAGCCGCATCGCCAGCGGCGAGTCACACTGCTGGATCAAGTACGCCTGATCGCCGTCGCGCCGTTCGGCATCGCCGGTCCAGCGGCCCGCGGCCCGGATACCGATCACGCGGGCCTGCGGCACCTTCTGGCGAATGGCCGCGACCTGAGCCTTGATCTGACTGAACGTGGGATTGGTCATCAGCCCTTCTTCTCCTCGATGCGCCAACTGATGTGAACCTGTATCCGGCGGTTCCCCCCCAGTTTCTTCTCCAAAGCTGCGAGTTTGTCTTTGGCCTTGCTCAGGTCCAAGCCGTCTGCCGCACCTTCGTCCACCAACTTCCAGCCTGGTGTCGGTGGGGGCGGAGGTGGCGGCGTCGGTGGTGGGGGCGGGGGAACGACTTTCGTCAGCAGCCGCACAGCCTGAGCCTGCGCCACCGTGATCGCTGGAGCCAGGGCCACGACATGTTCATCGCTCGACAGGGCCCGGCGGAGTTCAGCCACGATTTCCTGAGCCGCCTGCTGCCGGTCGTCGGTCAGCTTGCCGATCGCGTCGAAGATGTCCCAGCCGGCCGCCTCCAGATTGCCCTCCAACTCGGCCGCTTTGGCACGACACTCGCCCATCGCCGCTTCGCTCGTGGCGATCTCGGCTGCCGCCAAGATGCCCACGACGCTGGACGGTTCGGCGGCGTCGAGTCTCTCGACGATCCTGCGGGTGGCCACCGCCGTCTTCATCCGCGCCGTGCCCTCCGGCGCGATCCCGATGCCGACCATGCGCTGCTTCAACTTCTGACTGTACGACTGGCAGGCACGGCGGGCGTCGCCGGCCACCTTCTTCACCTCGGTGGAAAATGCGGTGACGTTGGCCGCACTCGGGAGCCGGGAGCCGGCGACGCCGAAAATGCTTCCCGCACGGTTGGTTGCCAGCTCCCAAACATCCGCTTGGGGCGGCGTAACGGCCCGCAACTGGCAATCATCCGGGATGTTCTGCAAGGTCGGTTCGTAGGGTCCGCCGTGGCGATAGAAGGTGCAATCCGTTTGTGCGGCGTACAACAGGATCACCAGGTTCTGAGCCTCCTTCGGCAGGCCCATCGGCTTCGGGTCGTCGATCCAGGCCCGCAGTTGCCCCACGGTGATCGCGCTGCCGGTTTCGACGGCCTTGCGGGCGAAATGCGTCTTCCAGTGCTGCCCCAGCACGAAATGGGTGGCGTCAGCGCCCATCTCGCCGATCAGCAGCGGATTGGCAATCTGCCGCACGAGCGGTCGCTGCGTCTTCTCGACCGCCAGCCGGCTATCGGGCGCCTGAGTCGCCGGGAACACCAGTTCGTAGACCTTCTTTAGCGTCCCTGATTTCACCTCCGCCTCGAAGTAGGGCGCGGCCGGGAACTCGTGCTCCAGGGCCTGGCTCAACAGGTGCAGCATGGCCCCGGCCAGGTCGGCGGCGACAGGAGGCCGCGGCACGAATCCCGGAGACAGGGAGACGTAGTGCTCGTTCAGGTCCAGGTCGTGCGTCGTGTCGAGCGAACCGGCGAAAGGACTTCCAGCCCATAGGCAGCGTCCAAATGGTTCTTGACCCGCGACGAAAGCTCACTTCGCTGGTTCTCCAGCAACGACTTGGCCGCCTGCCGGTCCTGGGGCGACAGGTGGTTGGAGTACTGGGCAAAGCGTTCGCCGGTGAGGATGTGCTCCAGGATCACCAGCATCCCCAGGTCCTTCTGCGCGTCCTGGCTGAAGAACGACGGCACCCAGCACAGGGTCTTGGTCCCGTCCGGATGCGACTGCATGAAGCGCTGGACCGTACTCAGGTCATCCCGCGGTCCGTGCCCAGCCTCGTCGAACGGGAAGTCAATCACCAGCTTCCAGGAGTCGTCTGTGTTTTCCAGCGACGAGTCCGGCAGTTCGCGTACGTTCTTGAACAGGACCACGCAGCTCCGCTTGGTGTTCCGCCACCAGAACTCTTGGTACTGCTCGAACTCCCCCTCACCCTCGATTCCGAGTTGCTCGAAGATCATCTGCCGCACGCGGCGGATACGGTTCCCCTGGTTGTCCTCGCGCCGGGCCTGCTCGATGATGCTCTCGGTATCGACGCCGGAGAGTTGCACCGTGATCGTAGGATTGCTCTCCTCGCCGATACGGATTTCGCCCACGGCGGCCGCCCAGGTCCGGCAGCGTTGCAGCACGAGCTGGGCCTCACGCCCCGGCACCGGGCTCTTGATCGTCCCGTGATTCAGGGCGGCCAACTTTTCCGCGTTCAGCCCGCGGAGCGACTCCACCTCGGGCACCAAGGCCGACAGCAGCAACGTCTTGACCAGCCGGTCGTCGTTGCGAAACGCGACCCGTTTAGGATCGTCGTAGGCGAGCTGCTCGACATCCTCGCGGCGCATTCCGTGCTGTCTTTCGAGCATTGGCAAGAGCTTCTGATGGTACAGCCGTTTGGCGTTGTCGAAATGGATTGCCATATCCTGGGTGAACGCCTCGTCGCCATGGGCCACCACGTCGAACAGGTCGCCAACCGGCACCACGTCGCCCACTTTGAGCGTCTCGCGATGATCGACCAGGAGTTGGATCATAACCTTCAGGGCAGTCCGCTCCCGCTGAAGTACGCTGGAGACGGCGATCAGGGTCTGGACCAGCGCCGGGCTGAAGGGATAAACCCTGCGGAACATCTGCCGGTCGCCCTCCTGGGTCAGCAGGATGCTCATCACGTTGTCCTTCATGCGGGCCGTCTGCTCGAAGGCCGCGTCGAGTTCCTTCCTGGCCGACTCCGTCTTGCACCGCAGCACCCGTTTTTCGGCAATCGCCGGAAGGTTGCGATCCTCCAGTGTGATCGTGTCGAACCGGCCGCCCTGCCAGTCGAGCGCATCGCCGAAGCTCAGCCGCTCCGCGCCGGGGACGTGATCTCCGACCAACTCCCGCAGGTCGCGTTGCCGAGCCACGAAGCTGACCAGGGGAATCGGCCCGTCGGCCGATTGGGCCTCGACCAGGTTGGTGAGCTTGGGTACTTCACGCCGCACAAACCCGTGGTCGGCTGACTTCATCGCCAGCCAGAGGATCAATTCGTCGAGAAACAGGATCACGGCGTCGTAGCCGAGGCTGGCCGCGTGCTGGGCGATGATCGACAGCCCCTTGTCGAACCGGACGAAGTTACCGCCCCGGTGGCTGATGACCTCAGCGTGCGAGCTGGCGACGGTTTTTAACAGCGTGCTGACCAAGCGAAGATGGGCCTCGGAATCCGGGGATGCGTTCGCCGCCGCCTCGAACGACGCTGCATCCCATGTTGCCTCCAGTTCGCCCCAACCGCCGCTCCCTCCGGCGCTAGCGGTGTCTTGTCCCGCGTTCAGCCGGCGGAAGAACGGCTCGTCGCCGTAGCTCGCCCGTTCCTTCTGTGCCTGGGCGATGATGGCGGCGGACATGTATACCGGCGGGACCGGCGATTCCGGACGAGCTTGGCGTGCGAAATCGACGTAGCCTCCGAGGACACCCGACTCCATGTCATGGGCGTTGATCATGTGGTACGGCACCAGCAGGAACCTCTTGCCCGCAAGCCAGCCGTTGTGCTTCTGGATCACCGCAGCCAGTTCGGGGATGCCGCGGGCCGCTGGGTTACCTTCCAGGATCAGGTCCAGGACGGCCATGAAATGGCTCTTGCCGCTACCAAAACTGCCGTGCAGGTAAGTCGCCTTGCTGGTCCGGCCCTGCAATGCACTGCGGATGAAGGTCAGCGCCGCGTCGAAGTTCTTGGCCAATTCGGGCGTGACGACGTAGTTGTCGAGCACCACCTCCGGGCGTTTGATATCCTCGACCAGTTTCAGGACGAAGTCACCCTTCTGGACACGTTCCGGGATGTCGATCAGGTCTTTGATCAGAGTCATTCAGTCACCCGTTGGTACTTTGTACTGTGTGGCTTAGTGTTCGACCAAAGCGGCGTGCTGCCGCCACGTCTCCGCAAACGTGCGGGACCGCTCCAGCAGCGATTGGCGATTGTTGGCGTTCGGAATGATGAAGAACGCTCTCGCTGTGCCGCGGCGATAATGGACCGCCCAAACTGAAAACCCGAGGCGCCGGATTCGGGCTAGGCACTGGCGAATGTGGACTAAATGCCCGCCATGTTGCCTGCCCAGATGATGGTACGCCACGACGCACTTACCATTTTCGAGGTAATCGTTGATCTCGGTCCAGTACGAGTGCTTGTGCGACGGTTTGCTGCCACGGGGCTCCTGGCTATCGAAGGAAATCCCATTGTCAGGGTCGGTGAACACTAAGTTGGCATTACACATCGCAATTCGGGCCTGTGAGTGCCACTCGTCCCGTCGCTTCCATCGCGTCTCAGTCGTCTCCAGTCCCGTCGCACGACCTTGGAACGCTGGGACGGGGGTTCCGAAGAAGACGGTGCCTTTCGGCAACACGCTTCCATCCTGCACCATCTCGATGCTGAGCTGCTGCTCGTTGCGGATTGCCGCCATGCGTTCGTACAACTCAGGATCGCAGTCGCGGAACAACGCTCGTGACCTCGTGGAACCGCCCTTCAGGTATCCATCGTGCTTGCCGTCGTTGTTGTGCTCCGTGCAGTCCGTTAAGTACCAAACAACGCCCAAGGACATGCCGTCGGTGGTGGAGAGAGCGCGCAGCAGGCCGTACTTGCCAAAATCACCAACGTCGCCAACGTAAGGGTGTCGCATTTCCAGCCCCACAATCACTGTTTCTTCTTGCGCCCACCGGCTCGCTGTGGCGGTTGCCACGCCTTGATTTCAGGAACCGTCTTACCGAGTTGCCGGGCCTCTTCGTTCACGAAGCCCTGGAAGTAATCGCCCATGCGCTCGCCGAACTCGGGGTCCACCTCGTTGTGCCACTGCTTGAGCCAGGGGAGCAGTTCCAGCAGGCAGGCCAGCAGCGGGACCAGACGCGGATCGTCGCGACCGCCGAGGTGTTCCTGGATGTCCACGTAGTAGGCGCTGATCGACCGGGCGAGTTGCAGGTGGTCGTAGCCGGCCCAGGCGATTACCAACGTGCCGTCCGAGCCTTCGCAGTGCGGGAAGCTGACCCAGCGTTCCTTGGGCACATCGAGCTTGCCGCGAAGCCGGTTGTAGTCGGACTTGAGAAAGTCCTTGCTTTCGTACTTCGGCGGGACCGGGATGTCGAGACGGTTGCCCGTCTCGTCTTCCGCCCGCTGGACATCCCAAGTGCGTTCCCATTCCGCTCTTTTGCGGAGTCCGCTCGGCTTGTAGCGAAGCACCGGCAGTAATGGCACGCTCTCGCGCTCGACCAGCTCCGATACCAATCGTTCCACGTCAAACGCCGGATCGTCACGGTAGAGTTCGCCGACCTGCATGAAATCTGGGTCCTGGCGGGCCACGTCGGCAAGCCGTCCCGCAGTGGCCACGGCGACGTCGAGTTTCGCCGTAGCTTTGCCCGCCTCGTTCATCCGGCCGTCGAAGTCGAAGTAGCTTTCCAGACAATCGAGGAGCCAGCTCCGCGCTGCGTCACCGAGTTCGTCATCCGTGCGTTGAAGGTTGAACAGGCCCTGACGGCCAATCCACCGCCGCTTGTACATCGAGCTTTCAATCAACCGCAAGTCGCGGCTGCTTCGGATGGCTTCGATCCTTCGCTGCCAGAGATCGCGAAGCCCTTCCGGCCACCCAGCGGGGACAACGGATGGAACGGCAAATGCGTCCTCATTTGAACCATCCACAATGCAGAACGGGCGATCGCCTTCTGTAACCATGACATTCGGCCACGACGCACGTTCGGCAAGCAATGCGGCATCGACCAAGCCGAACATGCAGTAGACGACAAAGTCGATCTCTTCCTGGAGAGTAACCTGTTGCGATCGCAGCTCCCCCCGCCGTCGCAGTGCTGCCGACCATCGACTCCGAATGGAACTAACGGTATGCGGCCCAGTCTGGAGGACGCTTCGGCCCGTTAAGCCGGCGTACTCACGGCTGATGGCCTCCATGGCTCGTGTCACTTCCAGAAGACTTTCACGGAGGCTCCCCTCCGTCCATGATGCCGGGATGGGGAGTCGCCCCAACTGGGTCGAATTGAAGGCATACGGAACCTTCGCCTTGGATTCGATTCGGATACCATCCCCGCCCATCATCTGCTTTTGATGACACACCTGTTTCATCCAAAAGCAGGCGGTGGAGCTGTTAAGAAGACCGAGCAGGGCTAGGTGGTCATCTTCGGTGGCCTCGGGCGGCAACTTGATGACGGGGGCCGTTCGATTGAAGATTTTGCCACCCCGGTCGAAGACAAAGTGGTTATGGCTGGCCACCTCGCCGTAGGTGATACTAAGCGGAATGGCAAAACGATGCGACAGGAAGCGATTCCATTCCCACCACGTCCGTCCGAGTTCCCGATGATCTCCACCCAACTCCTTCCGCCTCCACAACGGTTCCTTGTACGGCCAAAGGAATTTGTGCACGTGATGTCCGCGACGACAGTCAACAGGACGAAGATCTTCATCATACGGAAACAAGGCATTGCCGATCCCGTGTAGCATCCAGTCTCGTACGTGTTCACCTTGCACCGACGCGATGCGGTACTGCGAAGAGATACGGTTCCTCGCGAGTCCGTTCCCGTCGATTAAGTACGCATCGTCCTCGCGAGTTATGCAGATTCCGGCGCTGATTGTCTCGATCCTGGCATTGAGAGTGACGGCAGCGTTCTCGTCGAGATAGTCCTTCAACTCCGCCGCTCCGCCGCCGCCAATCGACCACGGGTGTTTATGGAATGACTGCCGCGGAGAGTCCCCGACACTCACGAAGTCGCTCTGCGAACCTGGTTGGTCGATCTGACGGGTGATCGCCATCCAGACGAGACCCTGGGCGGGATCGTCTGGCGTGCTGGGCTCACCACGGATGCCCATCACAGTGCGGATTGTTCTTGCGACCGGCGCGCGATGCCGTCCGAACAGTATGACTGTGGGCGTACCGTGTCCGGGAATGTACGCTCCGCTGGTGTCGATTACATGAGTCAAATCCTGGCCTGGGCTGCCACCCCTACCGGCGAAATACTCCTCAATCAGCTTCTTGCCGAACTCCCGTTTCATGAAGCTGTTGGCCGTAATCTGGCCGACGAACCCGCCGCTCCGGGGATCGGCAAGGTGGCCGCTCTGCGCCAACTGGAACAGCCGTTGCATGAACGGTACGGCCAGGGAGTATTGGCGATGGCAGGCCGAGTACCGTTCTCGGTAGGCGTCATTCTGGGCCTTGTCCTTCGGTGTGATATAGGGCGGATTGGCAACCACTGCGTGGTAGTAGCCAGGCTTCAGAATCCGAGTCAGATCCCCTTGGCTCTCGGTCTGGTAGACGTGATCGAAGTCGTGCCATCCAAAGCTCGCCTGAGCCCCGACGCCGTGCAAGAGCGAGTCGCCGCACACAAGGTTGAAACGAAATCCCCAGTCGTCACCCAGTCGCGTGAGCCCGCACACCTTCATCGCCACCAGCAGCAGCCGGAACCGCGCGATCGCGACGGCATAGGGATTCAGGTCCACGCCGTGGATGCTGTCGAGCGTCCGCTGCACAATCACGCGCACGTTTGTGCCAGGGTCCGATTTCTGCCAACGCTGAAGGATGCGGCGGAAGCTCCCCAAAAGGAAGTGGCCGCTGCCACATGCCGGGTCGATCATGCGGAAGCCGTCCAGGCCGAACTCGTTCAACGCCGGCTCCAGGGTACGTTCCAGGATGAACTCCTCCACAAACTCGGGCGTCTGCAACAGAGCGTATTTCTTGCGTGCCGCTTTCGACAGATCCTGGTACAGGTCGCCCAGAAACCGCGTGTCCCATTGAGGATCGGTGAAGTCGTGGATCAAGACGCCAGTGTTGGCGTCGATCTTCTGGAAGAATCGCAGCAGCTCGCCCCCGGCATCGCCGGATAGCCAGTTCGGCAACTCGCGGATCGGGTTGTGCTCGCCGAAGACTTCGCGGGTGCCCGGCAGCTCAGCCAACTCGTCGAATACGGCCAGCAGGTAGTCCCGGTCATTCAGCTTCGGGTGGGCCCGGAAGAATAGTTCGTGCTCGTCCCGGGCCCGCTGGAGCCGGTTCTGGTGGCCGGCGACCGCCGCCGATTGACCGCTTACCTTCGGCGGGTCGATCAGGCGGTTGTCCTCCAGGAACCGCACGAACACACACGAGAGCACCCAAGCCGCTGCCGCCTGCGTAATCGCATCGCTCCGCCAGTCCTCGTAGTTCGCCGCCGTCCGCTCGGCCTGCCTGGCCCGCTCGTACTCCGCGCGCAGTGTCCTGCCCACCTCCGGCACCTCTGCCGATTCGCTCCGTTCAAGCAAATCCGCTTCGAGCCGCTTGAGCAGGGCTTGCAGGTCGGAAAGCAGGGCTTGGCGGTTGATCATGCGTGCGTAACTCCGTTGGGCTTGGCGCGGTGTACGTTTTGGAGCCAGCTTTCGGGGATGCGTGCCCGTTGGCCGGGACTGAGCAGCGGCACTGCGCGGCCGTCGATCAGAGCCTGCTGATCGCCCGGCAGCAGCAGCCACAGGCCGGGGATGCCGTCACTCCGGCCGACCTTCTGCGACAGACGGGTCAGCAGGTCCATCTGGTCGTAGCGGGCCAGCAGGCCGGCGTAGATCACCAGCATCGTGGACTCGGCCTTCAGCAGCCGCTCTTCCACAACGGGCATTGCCCGTCCCACGAGGAGCATCAGCTTGTCCCAGTCGCCCGCCTGGGGAGTGGCATCGGTCTTGAGTACCAGATCCCAGTTGACCCCCGCCTTGCCAGCGACGGCCATCAGGGCATCCAGGAACAGGCCCTCGAAGTCCACCAGTTGGACCGGGAATCGGCGGCAAATTTCCTCCCGGGCCCGGTCATAGAACTTCGGGTTGACCAAGAGACTGAGGAAAGAGCCTTCTTTGATCGCCAGCTGGAGCCGCTCCTCAAACTGCCGGGCGTCGGCCTCCTCCACCGTAACCTGGCCGACCTCGGATCGGCCCGGCGCGGTCGGATACCTGGGCGGCGGTTCGGTGCCGCTGGTCACCGAGACCATGTCGCGCAGGTTGCTGACGTAGCAGCCGGTTCCGTCCTTGCCGGCTTCTTCCCAGCGGAAATCAAATCCGGCGTCGCGGAGCAGATCGTCGAGGGCCGGCCGATCCGGCAACGGAGCCGCCTCGGGATACCGGCCGGCGACCCGTTCCCGCACCTGGGCCACCGTCAGCATCCGCAGGCCGCCCAAGGCCCCGTGCGAAAGCAGAACCGCTCGGGCAGCAGCCATCCCGCGTGGGTAGAGTTCCTGCCGACTGGAGAGAGCAGCGTGCTGCGAAACGGCCGAAGCCAGACGAACGAGCCGGGCGTCCGAGAGGTTGACGTCTGCCGGCGGACCAACTTCGCGCAGTCGTTCTACGACCCGCGTGGGAGCCACGAGCGGGTCTTCGTCGGCCAGTTGGTCAGCAATTTCGCCTAGCCGACGGGCGTAGCCAGCCAAGGAAGCGTCCTGGGCCACCAAGATGCAATCTCCCTCGCGGCGCACCAGGAGCCGGGGTTCGCTCATCGACCGTTCCGCTTCGACCGTAGCGCGGACCACGGCCCCGGACAGTTGCGTGCGCCGCGGTTCATCCTGGGACGAGCCGCGTGCCAGAAGCACGGATTCGACCAGTTCCGGCACCGTCACCACGCCGCCCTGACCGGCTACGATTTCAACCAAGTCCGAGCGAAGCTGGGTGATGGCCGGGTCCTTCGCCCAGCGCGTTTGGAGCTTGCCCACGACCTGCCCGATCCTCCCGCGGGTGACGTCGGCCACACGTGCCACGTCGGCCTGACTGGGCCAGCGATCGCTGATTGTGGGATCGAGTCCCAAGAGCGCAATCACGGTGCGTTGGACCGTCTCGCCCTCCCGCGAGCCAGTCTTCAGAACCCGATCGGCCAGCAGGTCCACACCGAGTGTGGTGACATCCGTCGTTTCCGCCGGCGTTTCGGCTTGATCCGTGGCGACGGTCGTTTCCCGCGTAGGCGTGCCCAGCCGTTCCCGGAGGATCTTGACGGCCGCGGAAATCTCACGTCGGGTCAAGTTGCCAACGCCCCGTAGCCGCAGCAACACCCGCATGGGCACGGTCAGCAGGTCTTCGACGGTCAGGATGTTGGCCCGATCCAGGGCGTTGGTCGCCCGCGTGCCTAGGCCCAACTCGGCAACCGAGGTGTCGAGGGTCGCGGCGGCCAACAACTCGCGGAGTTGCGTCTCGTCGGCGTGGTCGGCCAACGGCGTTTCCTGGTCGATGTGCGTGAAGCACTCGCGCCACGCGGCGAGCATCTGTTCCGCGTTGTCGAACCGTTCTTTGACGTCGCGTCGGAAGGCCCGTTGGAAGAACGCCGTCAGCCCCTCACGTAAGCCCGGGTCGAACGCCTCGGGGTTGACGGTGATCTCGGTGCTGGGAGGGAGCTGCGAGGGGTCGCTCTTGCCGTCGCCCCACTGTGGCAGCGAGCCGGTGGCCAACTCGTGCAGGGTCATGGCAGCAGCGTAACGCTCGGCATGCAGGTCCCACCGCGGCGGCTTGCGCAGGGGCAGCAGCGGGTCCAGGTAGCCCGAAGTCCCCGCACGGATGTTGTCCACCGGCGTGCGCGACAGCGAGAAATCGAACAGCACCAGGTGCAACTTGTCGCCGCGGCCGACCATGCCAACCGCAATGTTGTCCGGCTTGATGTCGCGGTGGGGGATGCCTTGTTCTTCCAGGAAGTTGACCACGCCCAGCAGGTCCTCGCCAAAGCGCTCCAGCAGGTCGATGTGCAACCGGCCTTCTTTGCGCAGCCGCTGCCCCAGGGTTTCGATCAGCCGTTTGTCCTTTTCCGCGAAGGCCGGCCACATCAGGAATCCGAATCGGTCACCGAGTTCCACCGTATCGACGAACTCGATGATGTGCGAATGGCGGAGCTTGCGCATCACCTCGGCTTCGTCCTTCAGCCGCCCGTTGTGATCCGGCTCGCCGGCCACTTTGAGCACGTAGTCCTGACCGTCGCGTTCGACCAGAAAAACCACCGAACACGCCCCCTGACCCAGTCGCCGGACGACCCGAAAGCCGCCGGCCAGCAGATCACCCTGCTGCGCTCGCGTCGGGTCCTCGACGTAGTCGTGCTCCGGCGCAGTCAACTCTTTTTCGACCTCGTCCAGGCCGCTGAGGAAATCGACGGCCGTGTCGATGCGGTTGGGAACCTCGGGGTGCGTGCTGTACTGGATCAGGAACTGAAGAGCCTCGCCGGCGCCGTTGAGCACCGAGCTGATCTGGAGCCCCTTGGTCTCGCGGAGCTTGTTGCTCAAGTCCAGGCCGCTGGCGGCCGGGGCCACGCCTGACAAGATGTGGTAGGCGATTGCGCCGAGCGAGAAGACATCGAGGTGCTCGCCCAACTGGTCGTCCACGAGGGCTTCGGGGGCCATATACGCGGTGCCGGATTCCTCGACCAGCCAGTCGCCGTGCGAAGTGGCGGACACGACTCGCGACACGCCCGATGAACTGGTCCCTTCGCGATAGCCCACCTGCCAGTTGAAGACCTTGTTCCGCGGCCGGTCGCTGCCAGCGCCGGTAACAAGGATGCTTTGGGGACACAGCGCCCGGTGGACGATCTTCTTGTCGTGGGCGTAGCGAACGACTTCGGCAATCTGGCGGACCAAGTCAAGTCGCGCGGCGACGGTGAGCTTGTCCTGCTGTTGGGCCAGGAAATGATCGAGCCGGATGCTGAGCGGGTCATGCTCGAAGATCAACGCGGGGCCGAGTTCATGCTCGGTGAACCCGTGAACGCGCAGGATGCCCGGATGCTGGAGCGTGTCCAACAGCAGGTATTCCCGCCGCGCCGCCCGCTCGATGGTCTGGCGTTCCTCGGCCGTCGCCCCCAAGCGGACCAAGTACAGACGGACCCGCCGTTTGGACTCGGCGACGGTGGCATGGACGGCCTGCCAGTCCTGGTAACCGGGGCCTTCGCCGACAAGTTGTTCCAGGACGTAGTCGCTGACCTTGCGATGCCGTCGCGAAGGGCGGATGCCCGCCTGCTCCATCGCTTGGCTGATGACCTTGGACATCGGTCGGTCATGCGTACCTCTGGGCGAGGTATCAAGTCCCGGACAATCGCGTTGCATCACCGCAGCCAGGATGCCCGGCCGAGCGGGCCTTTCCCCCTCCGCCGCCCGATCCCGCAGGCGGACCCGCAGCCGAGCGTTGCCCTGCAAGTCGCACTTGAGGTCCGGCGCCGAGCAGAAGACCAGGGCCTCGATGAACGGGATGCGGCCTTTCTTCTGGCACGCCTTCTGCCGTTGGAGGAGCGAGGCCAGTTTCTTGGCCTTGGAATTGGCTGCGATCAGCGGGTTATCGTCGGTGAACAGACGGCCTTCGTGCTCCCACGTCCAGGTTCCGGCATCACCGAAGAGCCTGCCCGGCCGGCTCTTGATCTCGATCAGGAAGAACCCCACGGGCGTGAACAGCAGCAGATCGACCTCGTTGATGCTCCCATCGTCGGCGATGAACTCGAAGTTGGACCAGGCGCGGTACGGCTCATGGGACGGGAATCTCTGCCGGATGAAGTCCAGCGCATCCCGCTCCCAGGGGTACTGCGATTCGGCGACGATGGTCCAGTTGCGGACAGTGTTCATCGGTCGGCCTGTCGTTTGGCGTTGAAGTCCTGGTTGCGGTCCTAACGTGGCTTCTTGCGTTTCGGGGGCGCACTCGGCGGCGTGAGCGATAGTTCGACCTGCTTATTCACCTTCTCCAGGTCGGTCTGCTTGTACATCCGATAACGGTTGGCCGGGTGTCGATACTCTGGAATCTTCCCAGCTGCGCCCCAGGCACGCACCGTGTTTGGTGCCACGCCCAACAGCTTCGCCGCCTCCTTGACACGCAAGTAACCTTGGCTTCGCAACATGCGTTCTACCCTCCGACAAAGGGGTCTTCGAGGACCATCGGCGCAACCTTACCAATAGCTCCCGTCAATAGCAATCCCCCGGACCGAGACTTCCACAAAATGCCGTGAAGCTGTGAGCATCAAGGGAAAAACGACGGGGTTCGCCGGTCGATGGGGGATTCCGACGCCACTCCGCCTAGTGAACGGCCGGGGCTCAACTGTTGCCCGGGTGGGACGTTGCCCCCGCTGACGCCCTGCGGCCGTGGTCCGCGCGATCACGACAGCCCTGCGCAGGCGCCAGAACCTAAAAAAACGTGCTTTTCGCGTCATCATACATGACGCCGGTGACATAGCTTCCGGAGGGCAGTGCTGCCGACGTCCAAGCCCCGTTTTCGACCACCGATCTTGGCTGGGAACGGGGCTTGTATGTGCGCTCTCGCGATCGGCGCGGGGGCGGTGTGTTTTCCGTGACACGCCGCCCCGCGCAGGGGCGGCCCAGATTCCTGGAGGTCGTTTCATGGTCGCTCTCACGAAGCAGCATCGTCGCCGACAGTCGGTCCCCGCCTGGCACGCCCGGTTCCTGGAGATGTTGCCGGCCATCGTCCAGCACGCCCGCATCTCGTTTCGTCACCTTCGCCCCGAGGCCCGCGCGGAAGCGGTCCAGGAGACCGTCGGCAATGCGTGCTGCGCCGTTGCCCGGCTCGCTGAACTTGGCAAGCTCGATTTGGCTTACGTTACGCCGCTGGCCCGCTTCGCCGTCGCCCAGGTCCGCGACGGCCGGAAGACCGGCAGCAAGCTGAACTGCCGTGACGTACTGTCGCCGTACTGCCAACGCCTGAAACACGTCGCCGTCGAACGGCTCGACCGGTTTGACGAGGAAGAAGGAGAGTGGCGGGAAGTCGTCGTCGAAGACCACCGCTGCGGCCCGGCTGAAATCGCCTGCGCGAGGCTCGACATCGCGGCTTGGTTCGCGAACCTGCCCCGCCGCAAGCGGCGGATCGCGGCGACGTTGGCGACGGGCGAAACGACCAAGCGGGCGGCCCGTAAGTTCCATGTCAGCCCCGGCCGGATTTCGCAGATGCGTCGCGAGCTGCAAAACGATTGGCAGGACTTTCAGGGTGAGCCGGCGTTTTCCTGAAACGGCTGTCGCCGCGACGGCCCAACATCAGCGTGGCGGCGGCTGGACGCCGGACGGCGTTGCAGCCCCGCCGCAGACTGGCAGAGTCGCGGCGGCTGCTCGTGGGCATGCCGCCGCTGCCTAGCAGTGCCACGGTGCCGGCTTGATTGCCTCAACGAACAATTCAAAAGACATCTTTTGGATTGAGGCTACTCGACGGTTTCCCTGCATCTCCGAAATTGCCTATCTTCAGCCGTGCTAGGCAGGCTGGCGGCGAGTGTCGGCTTCTGTCCGGCCCCGCCGCCAGATGCCCCCGCTGAGGCCCCCAGAACGTCACTGGCGCTTCTTGGCGACTTTGGGATGACCAACGGAGCCTGTTCGGCTGTCGGAGCCGTCAGCGGGCCTGCTAGGGCCCTCAAACACGATTTGTCACCAGAAAATGGGACAAAAACACTAATTCCCACCCACCCCGGACACATGAACACCCGCGCCGATGCTTTCCCGTGGCGTTCGTTCTTGTCCACTTACTGCATCGGAAAGGACCCACCATCGAATGTCTCTTGGTAACAGCTCTGGTTCAGCAGGGATCGCCGCGATCATCGGTGGCTGCCTCGCCACCGCCTGGGTCGTGACCCTCGTAACCGGCGAATACGGCCATTGGCTTTTTGTGCTCGCCGGCATCCTCGTCGGCCTTTGGGCTGTTCAATCCATCAGCAAGTAGGCGAAGGAGATCGAGCACATGCTCAAACTGAACATCGGCTTCAACCGCAAGATCGGCGAAGCCAACTTCAGCTCACGCGGGGCCAGCGTGAACCTGGAGATCGAAGTCGAGTCCGGCGTTGTCCGCGAGCCCGACAAGTTGCAGGCCAAGATCGACTACCTGTTCAAGCTGGCCAAGGCGTCGGTGGACGCGCAGCTCAACGGCACCAGTCCCCCGCCGCAACCGCCGCCGGCCGCCGGCAACGGCACCAACCAGACCAACGGCAACGGCCAAGGCAGTCAGGCCAACGGCAATGGCCAAAGCAACGGCAATGGTCACAGCAATGGCCAAGGCAACGGTAACGGCCACCGCGCGTCCGACAAGCAGATCAACTTCGCCACGCAGCTCGCCAAAGGCATCCGTGGCCTCGGCACCCGCCGTCTCGACTCGCTCACGGGCCGCATGTTCGGCAAACCGCTGGCCGACTTGACCAGCCTCGACGCCAGCAGCCTGATCGACACGCTGAAAGCCATCAAGGAAGGCCGCGTGTCGCTCGATGCTGCCCTGAGCGAAGGAGCGGCGGCATGAGCACCCTGTTGCTGCAAGACCCCACCGCCGCCGAACGCCGCGGTGGTGTGTGGGACTACATCTCGCCCAGCCGGCTGAATCTCTGGCTGCGTTGTCCGTTGGCGTTCAAGGCCAAGTACATCGACGGGATCATCCCGCCACCCACTCCGAGTTTGTTCGTCGGCAAGCGGGTCCATGATGCCCTGGAGGTGTTTTACCGGCACCGGCATCTCGGCGTCGTGGACTTCGGCGTCGAAGGTGCGGTCAAGCGTGTCACCGACAGCTGGAACCAATCCGCCGAAGCCGAGGCCATGAAGTTCGAGTCGGTCCAGGAATCCGAGATTCTGCGGCGGCAGACGATCGGCTTGGTGACGGTCTATCTGGAACAGATGGCCGGTGCCGGCGAGACCCCGTTGGCCGTGGAGACCAGCATGGAAGCGCCGCTGGTTGATCCTGACACCGGCGAAGACCTCGGCATCCCGCTGACCGGCATCGTGGACTTGGTCGTCGATGATCATGACGGCCCGCTGATCTGCGACTTCAAGACGGCCGCCAAGTCGGCCGCACCGTTCGAGGTCACGCACGAAATCCAGTTGACGTCGTACAGCTACTTGTACCGACGCGCGACCGGCTTGGAAGAAGGCGGCTTGGAAATCCGCTCGCTGATCAAGACGAAGGTCCCGAAGATCGAGAGGCACCGCTATGGGCCTCGCAGCGACGTTCACTTCCGGCGGTTGCTTGCCGTCATTCGTGCGTACTTGGACGATTTGGACGCCAATCGCTTCGTGTTTCGTCCAGGCTTCGGCTGTGTCGTTTGCGACTACCGTGACGGCCTGTGTCGCGAGTGGGACGGCTGACGGGATCGCCAGTGACAGCAGTGGGCACGGGTCCGCATCTGACGCAAATCGTCCGATGCGCCCCGTGCCTGCTGATTCACCAACGGCCGTCGGTCCGTGGCGGAAGGACGGCCTTTTTTTTAGCCCTCAGCCACGGTGTCTTCTACAGCGACCAAGCCATGCATTGAGCATCGGACTTAGAGAACTTCTGCTTTTCCTTGTCCAATGTCTCAAGGACGTCAATCGCCCCCTTGCCTGCCTTCTGTGCTTCGTCCAGAAAAGTGCGCAGGCTGAAGACGCGGTTTGTCTCCTCAATGCTGGCCGCCGCCTGGCGCAGATCAGTCAGTAGCCGTTTCTTCAATTTTTTTCGAGGACCGAACCATCCCCACCTCTTTCGGAACAGCGTTGGGCGGAGCGCCTCGAAAAACCCTGACGCTGAATCGGACTCCAGAAGCAGCCGCTTCACGTCGTCCCCGTCCTCGATGCCCGCATGAAGGGCTTGCTGGAAAAGCGACCGCACGAACTCCATCGACACCTGATCGGACAAGTGTGGGATCAGAAATCGCGCGGGGTCCCTGCCGACCGTCTTGCGGAAAATGAACTGCGCCGATGACTTGAGAACTTCACGTTGCGTGTCAAGCGTTTGTGCTGCCCCGTCGTCATGACCGAGTGCTACGTAGCAGCGCGCGGATGCGCATGTCGCAACCGCCAAGTGCCGAGCTAGGTGCAGGGCAACGGATGCACTTCCGCCCCGATCGTCGATCACGTCTGCGACCCGTCTATTAAAGAAGACTCGTGATTCGTCACATGCTGGCAAAGCATGCTCAATCAGAGCACGATCATGCTTTTCGATTCCTTTTTCCAGGATTCCTAAACCGGATTCGAGTTTCGACAATTCCTGATCCTGGACCATCTTGGCCAGCATGCGGATTTCTTTTTTGAGATCGTTGAACTGCGTCCACAGGTAGCGGAACTGGGCGGCAATCACCAGCGGGGTTACTGCTGATAGCCCTAGCGTGACCATAGAGATCGTTTGCAGGGAGGCCAGTGATGCGGTTAAGGCCACCTGACCTTGTTGCAGTCCTCCAACAGCCGTCTTGATGCCGTCAAGGCTCGCCGTAGTCTGGTCCAGGAAGCCGAGTACTCGTTGACCGCCGTCAGGCGCGCCGAAGACGATGGTGGACCCGATGCGTTGAACAGCTTCACCGCCGTTCTGAATCATCTCGACGACAGTGTTTCCAGCGTCCGAGGGGAAACGTTTCAGTTGTTCGCGGTTCTTCCACGCCCATAGGACCCAAGATACCACGCTTTTTCCGTCAATCGGCGCGACTAACATGGTACACCTCTTCTTCAGGACGGCTTCGGAAAGTGCCGGAAGGTACCGGCGGGGTATTACCGGGCTCGGCGGTTGCGCAACAAAAAAGGACGCTGAACCAGATCTGCTCGCCGAACCCCCGCCAAGGGGCACATCGAAACAGCACCTGGCCAGCGCCCCATTCGGGGCGCGGCTCAAGCACTGCTTTCGATGTTCAAGAGTCTCGCGACTCAGGTTGGCGGTTTTCGGCGAAGCAGTTCTCGACGCTCGCGCGTCGTTCAAGTTGTACGGACAGGCCGTCATGCGGCCCTTTTCATCGCGGCATACGCCTCCAAGTTGGTCGTAACACGTTTCGCCGGCGCAGATTGCACGCCGGCACTGCCAGTCAGTTTACATGGGCGGTAGGCACCGTGGAAGCATCCCACCAGAAATCGGGCAGCGGCTGGCGGGCCTGACGCCCTAGAAGCCCGGCAGAAGCCGTGCGGCTGACCGTTTGGCGGCGGGCCCGTATTTCCTGTGAGCTTCAATCGGCCGCCTTAGGCCGACGATCAGACGATCCTAGGGCCGACGAAGGTCCGGCGCCATCCGTGATCGCTGGCGATGGCTGACACCCGACTTGGGAGCGTCACGCCTCGATCGCGACGTTGGCGCGTTATCGCGACAGCCCTGGTGCGTGTGCTATCGCATCTTCCTGCCGGACGAAAGTCGCTGCCCCTTCAGCGGTTCCGCGCCGGTGCTTTTTCGGAGACGGGAAGCCCCGCGTGCAGCAGTGTGCCCCAGGACGCAAAGGGAGTCTGCCAACCCTCCGGACGGTTCTTTTCGACTACCTGCGCGGTGAACGGCATCTCCAGCCCCATCCGGTCGTGGTAATGGTGGGACACCCACCTGTAAATGCTGCTGAAATTGTGAAGACGAAGACCCCCAAAATCGAAATCCACGGCTACGCCGCTCGCATGGCCGCTCACTTCCGCCGGCTGTTCGGTGTCGACCGCGACTACCTCGATGCATTGGACGCCGGCCGGTTCAACTGCCGCCCCGGGTTTCGTTGCCGGATGTGTGACTTCGCGTCGGGCCACTGCCGTGACTGGCGTGGATGATCCGTTTCGTCGCCGGAGTACTCGACGTTCTGTTCAGTTGTGGATGATCCGTTTCGTCGTTTCCGCGATGTAGATCGCTGGCGCCACCCTGCGTCGTCCATGTGCGGGCCATGGGTGTCGGTGACGCCCGGTGGTCCGTCCGTGGTGTTCCCGTCCGCTGGCCTTTGGCCGGCGGGCGGGGCACCGCGGGCACCTCCCACTACCTGCCCAGACAGTCCCTTTTCCTTTATCTGTCAGGCCCCCTGCAACCGAAACCGGCTGGAGCGATCGCGGCAATTTGCCCAGGACAGGCACCATTCTCCAGTCGTACGCTAAAGGAAGATGCCCGCGTTTACCACCACGCCCACAGCAGGGCGTCCAAGGGCTCGCTGCGCTGTTGACACATTGCGCAACGTCGCCAAGTAGCTTCACTGTCTTCGGCCCCTCGCGGCGAAGCACTCGGCTAGGCCGAGGTTCGTCACGGCACGCGCGAAATCGCTTTTGCGCAGTTCTATCGCGTCGTTCGCCGAAAAAACCGAACGCATCGCCCGATCGCTATCCGCTTGGTGACGAGATGCTCGCTCCCAAGCGTCCTGTGGCTGCTCACCCAACATCAGCCGGATAATGCCATCCGCCACCGCAGCGTCGTCACCAGGAAGTGCCAAGGCATCATCTATCGCTTGAGTTAATCTCGCACAAGCATCGGCCCAACCATGCACCGAAACGACCAGCTCATCACTGACGCCTGCCGTACCGATTGCTTTCGCTCTCGTGGAGAACTCGAAGTATTGTCTTGCCACCTGCTGGATACTCAGTCCCGATAGGCGCTCTCTGTTGATCGTGGCATCGGCAATCGAGATTAGCTCCGTCACATATCGCCGATCACTCCCCTTCGGCGACGGCTGGCCACTCTCCTTCGCTGATTTCTGCCCGCAGCCAGCGACGGCCAGCAACAGCAAGACAATCGTTGAAGCACTTGTCGGACCGTGTATTCCAGACTTCTTCATGATCTCACCTCGTGGACTAAGATTCTGCAAAACTGGGCGGGGACTACCGCAAACGAAAAATCCGCGCAAAACGCGAACGTCTCCCGCAACGCTGGTCGCCGGCTCGCCCGCAAACGCTCCTTTCGTCGTATTGGCTCCGAGCCGTCATTCAACGGTCAACACGTCGAATAAGTTAGGACCGGAAATCACAGCCTTGGAGAGCCACTGTTTCAAGCGGCGGACCCCTTCACGAGAAGGTACTCATGGTTATTCTTTCGTCCAACGGAGTTCACCGAAGACGTTCGTCCCACGTTTGCAGGACCTCGCGTGCCAGTTTGCGTATACGCTGGTCGTCGTCGTTGAGTCGTTTCCGTACCGCCGGAACTGCATCTTGTATAGCATCTCGCCTCGGTGCTCCCAGATGTTCCAGGGCGGCCAAGGCAAACCCCCGAACTTGCGCGCTGTCGTCCTCTAACGCGACGATCAGTTCAGGAAGTGCCGGTCGGCCGATCGTGGCTAGTGCCGCGGACGCAAATACCAGCGATTCTCTGTGGCGGTTGCTCTTCAGTAGGTCGATCAGTGGCCTCACGGCAGGTTCTCCGACTCCGGCAAGGCCAGCCACGACATCTGGATAAAGCTCGCTGCTGCGAGCACCTAACGCGCGAATGAGCGGTCCTACGCCTTCTTTCCCGACTTTGCCAAGCGATCTAGTGCCATTTCCAGTTTCTAACTTCCTCGTTTCTAAAGTGCGGTGGCGTT
>CAYUFW010000086.1:3265-26435 GCA_964443915.1 uncultured Pirellulaceae bacterium | reverse complement strand
ACAAGGTAGCCGTAGGGGAACCTGCGGCTGGATCACCTCCTTTCTAAGGATGATTTGTCTGTCGCTGGCGACGGTGGCAGGCACAACGTGGACACGATCTCGAACACTCGAAAGGTCCGTCGGATGCGAATCCGACAGCTACTAAATTGAAGACAAAGCCCGCCAGGATTTGGCCGATCCTGGCGGGTTTTTGTTTTCTTGGGAATAATTCATGAAATAGTCGTCCGAGGGCATCCAACTCAACCGCGCGGAGGATCTACCGCGCCACTCAGCCTATGGAAATTCTTGCGGAAATCCCGTTCGGCCTGGACTTGCAGCCGCTGATGAAGCGGGCGCATGTCGCCCCGGATTCCGCGGACGCCGTGGATTTCGAACGACTCGTGCAGTTGGCACGCTCAGTCGGGCGGCCAAAGGCCGGGTATCGGGAGGCGTTCATCGATGCCAAGGAGGAGCAGACGGTGACGATCGAGGGCATCACGTTCACCAGCCGGATGCTCCGCAAGAATCTAGAGCACGCCGAACGCGTGTTTGCATTTCTCGTGACTTGCGGGCGCGAACTGGATCAGGTTGCCGTCGGCGAAGACGATTTGTTGACGGCGTTTTGGTGGGATCTGATCAAAGGCGAACTGTTGAGCGTGGCCATTCGCCACTTGGCGGAGCACTTGGACCGCAAGCACCTCCTGCCGCAGACGTCGACCATGCACCCCGGCTCCGGGGACGCCGCCGTGTGGCCCATCGAGCAGCAAAGGCAACTATTTGCCCTGTTGCGGGATATCCCGGAGCAGATCGGCGTCGAGTTGACTGACACCGACCTGATGATTCCCAACAAGACCGTCTCCGGGATCCGCTTTGCCACCGAGACTTCGTTCCGCAGTTGCCAGGTTTGCCGGCGAGAGGTTTGTCCCAACCGCGCCGCCGCCTTTGACGAAGCCCTGTGGGCGACGGTCTGGCACGAGTAGAGTCAGACCGCCGCTCCGCGCAAAGTTTTGTTCCGAACGTCTGCGGAGATGACGTCGATCTCCTCGAAGACCACCGAAGTCACACAGTCGACTCAGTCGGCTGTCTTGAATCCTCGCACCTCGCCTTGATCCGTTGCCAGGACGGCCAACGTTCCCGCAGGCGTCTGCAGAGCCTCCATGTGCATCGGCCGACCGGCGGTCTTGCCGAGCCGGAGAAGGACACCGCTGCCGTCCAAGGCCACGACGGTGCCGTCGTCACAGCCCGCTACGACCCGCGGAAGTCCCGTGCTTGACAGCTGGATGCAGTGCAGGGAAACGGGCGGGCTGGGCAATCGCGTGGACCAGAGCTTCTCACAGCGGTGGTTCAGGGCGACCACCAAGCCTTCGGAAATGCCGACGACGATTTCTCGCTTGCCATCGCCGTTCAGATCGGCGATCTCCATGTCCCGCATCTGGGCGCGCGGCGCGTTGCTGGGGCCCGGCCCGAACTGGGCGTTGTACAGAGGCTGTCCTTGCTCCGTGTACACCGTCACCCGGTTCCAGGTGCCGTTGATCGCCGTCGCGACTTCCTTCTTGCCGTCGCCGTCGAGGTCTTCACAGAACAGGCCGGTCCGGTTCTGCGCGGTCCAGCCGCCGACGAACGAGTGCCCGGCGGGGACGCCGTCGTATGCGTGCCCCGTGTCCGTCATCGTCCGGCTGCTGACGATCGCCAGATTGTCACTGCCGTTGGGCCAGCGGGCAACGAGCAAGTTGGGACTGTCGTCCCGGCCGGCGACGAGTAGGAACTTCCAGCCCGGCCCCCAGAAAACGGGCGTGCGTTTGACCAATTGGCCCGTCTCGTCCAGGATTTCAAGGGTACACGCGCTGCCCACAAAACAGCGGCTCTTCCCCTCGTCAAACGTGCCGGTACACAAGCCGTGAATGCCTTCGTGGCCCGGGGCGCTTTTGAACCAATAGGTCTTGGCGGCTTCGTAGACGGCCGAATCCATTTCCGAAGTGAAGACCCATTTGCGCTGGCCGTCGCGGTCAAAGGCGATGACTTTCTCGTCCGTGCAGCCGGCCAGCAGCAGTTGCTGCTCGTCCCACCAGCGAAGCACGCGGATCGGGCCGTCGGTTGGCAGCTTGCGAAATTCCTTGCCTTTGTGCGTCAGCAGATGGGTCGCGTTGCCCGCCGCGACGCACAGTTGCGGTCCGGCAGGGGCTGGAATCGTGATCATGTCCGCCACTTTGCCGCCGACCTGGGCGATGAACGCGGTCGGCAATTCTGCGGCCGCCGGTTTGGCCCTTGGACCGGTCGCCGCCAACGCTTCAGCACGCAGCTTTCGCCCTTCGGCCAGCAAACGCTGAAGATCCTCGGCCAGTCCCGCAGTTGCTTCTTTCGCGGGCAATGCGCCGCTCAGCAGGTGACGTCCCGCGGACAACGGAATGCTGCAGAGCCCGCCCGCGGTCGAATCCGTCACGGGTTCACCGCCGAGCCGTAACTCATCCGGCGTTCTGACGCTCAGCCGCAACGTCGCGGGCTTGGCCGCCACGACGTTCACCGTGCCGCTGGCAAAGTCCCAGTCGAGATCGATGGGCGTGTCGGCGGACATGAGCACGTGGCCGATTCCCGCGCTGGTCATCGCACGTCCGTACAGATGATCCTCGGCTAGGACGACCAACTCGCCCTTCATCTGCTGGTACTCACCCACCACGCCCAGGGCCGGCTGCGGAAAGGCCAACGCAACGACGTTGTCAGCTAACCGCAAACAGGCCAGCGTGCTCGGCGACTTGGCGACCGTTTGTCCGATCAGATAGAAGGCGATCCGATGCTTGCCTTGCTGCACGGCGCCGTTCCAATTCATCGTCACGGCTTCCGCGCGGCGGGTTTCTTGAACGTCGCAGGAACGCAACTCGAACGTCCGCCCGCTGGCCGGCACGCGGACGGCCTGCTCCTTCTGGTCCCAGCCTCCGCGGGTCACCTGCCAGGTCGTGCTGACCTTCATGTTCTGACTGTCGGTGCGAAACGTCAGGTCGTCCACGATCAGCGTGTAGCGACTCGTCCGCTGGCAGAGCGTGCGCCGCCAGTTGCAGAATGCCGCGTGGGGCACTTCGCCCACCGCCGTTGCGGTCGGACCGACGACGTCCGCGTGGCGCAGGGCGGCGTCCATCGCCACCGCCGGCTCGACCATGCCGTCCGCTCTCGTCAGGACTTGATTGTGGTAGCCTTGCAGGATCGTCTGGCCGTCCAGCCGCAGTTCCAGGATGTCGAACGTGTGGTAGGGATTGCGGGAGGCGCCGTTGAAGCCGTCCAGCAGGATGTAGTCGCCGCTCGCGTCGGGCGCACTGCGATAGCTGCCGAAAAAAAACGACTGGTCGAACGTCAGGCCGCTGCCCCGCGCGTCCCAGGCGGGTTTGGGCAAGCGGTGGATGCTCCACTTGCCCACCAGATCGTCCGGCAGTTTGGACGGCAACGCCGCGTCGGGCCAAAACGACTGGCCCAGCCGGAACACGCCGGTGTCGACACCGCTCCGCTCGCGGTACGTGATCCAGCGGCCGTCTCCGGTCACGTACGCGGCTTTGTGAAACAGGTCCAGCGAGGCGGAGTTCAGCGCCCAGTCGGGAACGCGGCCCGAGATCAGGATTTCCTGGCCGCGGAGCAGGTCGCCGATCGCTCCGTTGTCCAGCGGCGTGCGATCGCCCGTGAGGACCATGTAGGTGAAGATCGGCGCGATGCCGGTGTTGTACCAGAACAGGTTGTCGCTCTCGCCCGAAACCCAGGCGTGGTGGTGCAAGGACTGGAACGCCAGCTGGCCGGCCCGCTCGCATTGGGCCCAAACGGGATGGGGGTAGTGCTTGTTGAAGTACCGGCCCAAGCAGTACAGCGAAATGGCCGACCACTGCCCATGCCGGGAACTGACGCCGCGGGGCGGTTGGGTGAGGCCGTAAACGCCTTCGTTCTTGCGGTGGTTCAGTTGCCGGGCGAAGGCGTTCGTAATTTTCAGCCGCTCCTGGTCTGTGAACACGGGGCTTTCTTCGATCAAGTCCCAAAACAGAATCGCCATGTGAGCGTTGTAGTGATAGAAGCCGGCCAGCGGATCGTGCTTGTTTTCGATCCGCTCGCCGTCGATCTCCTCGATGTCCCTGATCGCTTGCTGGTCGGGAAACGACAAACGCACGACTTCGCGGGCGCTGAATTCGTCGCCCGTCATGTAGTACATGGCCATGCGTTTGCTGATGCTGCACCAGCCGAAGTAGCCGACGGAGCCGTAGCCCAGGGAAGCTTCCCAGGTTTCGAACTCCTTGATGTCGGTGGGCGGTTTCACTCCCTTGCCGAGCTTCGTGTCCATCGTCCAGCCGATCGACAAGTCGCCCTTCGCAGGGGTCGTCTTGGATAGGATGCCGGCCAGCGTCTTGGCTCCCTCGTCGACTCCAACCTCGTCGCTCCCGCCGACGATCACGACGCTGTGCCCGTTGCCGAACGGATCGTGAACGGAGCGGATGACATAGCCTTCCGGACCCGGGTATTTCAGATCGACCAAGCAGTAGTGCAGGTCGTACAGGGCGTGGAGCGTCTTGTTGGTCGAGCGATTGCCGAGCACGACGAGATTGCCGCGGATGGGGACGGCCGCTTCCGGCGGAGCGTCGGAGACGATCGGAATCTTGACGCCGGTCCGGTTTTCGATTTCCCGTTGGATGATCGCCGCGGCGTTTTGATGGACGCCCGACGCCGGCGCCACGATCGCCGCGTTCGGCCAGCCGTCTTTCACCACACGGATTTCGAGGCAAGGGTCCTTGAGCTTGTCGTATTGCGGCGGAACTGGCGGCGGCGGGGGAGGCGGGGGAGGCGGGACGCCGCCTACGACCCGCACGTCGGTCACCAGCACTTGCGGTGTCGGGTCGCGGTGCGTGTACAGATAGATCACAGCTTGCTTGGTATCCGGCGGCGCCGTGCCCTTGACGGACACCTCGGAGAACCTGACAGCGGAATCGGCGGCCAGGCCGGTTTGGACATAGGCCTGGGAAGGCAGGAACCGGAACTGCAAATACGCGCCCGTGGGAGATGCGTCTCCCACCGCGCGGACCTTGGCCGTGACCCGGTAGGTCTCGCCGCCTTTCAACTCGAAAGTCTGGAATACGCCGATCTCGACGGTGGCGTCGCCGTCCGCAATGAGCAGCGCTTTCCCACCGTCGGGACCGTCCATGACCTTCAATTCCTGGTCCTTGCCGCCGCCCCCGTACTTGGACCAACCCAACGGGATGCCGCTGCCGTCCACGCCTTTCGTGAAAGACGGATTTTCCAGCGGCACGTCGAACGGTTCCTTGGCGCTCGCGGCTGTCACCGCCACTAGGCTGAACGCCATCGCCGCCAATGCCCTGCTCCGGGGCCTCAGTGCCTTGCCCATGCCTGCCTCCTCGGATGCATCCGCCATTCTTGCGCCGCGAGGACATGTCAGCGCCGTCGGCGTGGTGACAAACTCCAGTACGGTGTACAATTTACCAAGTGCTCGCGGCGGGCACCACACCGCGGGTGCCCGCGAACCGACCCTGCAATTACGTTCCAGATCAAGTGAAACGAGAGACACACGCCATGAACGTCCAGATCCCGCCGGACTTGAGCCGGTTCGTCCAGGACTTGGTCGCCGACGGAAGGTACCCAGACGGGGATCAGGTACTCGTGGAAGGCCTGCGCTTGCTCCAGACCCGCGAGCAGTTGCGAAGGGATGTGGCTGCGGGGATCGCTCAGTTGGACCGCGGCGAGGCACTCGACGAGGAGGAGGTGTTCGAGGCGTTGGAACGGCGAATTGCCGAGATGGAACGAGGCGAGGACGGTTAAATGGCGAAGCCGGCGTATGCGCCCGCGGCGAAGGAAGACCTGAAGGCGATCGTCGAATTCATCGCACGGGACAAGCCCCAGGCCGCTCGCCGCTGGCTCGCGCGACTCCGAGAGACATGCCGATTGCTGGCCCGGCATCCTGGCATGGGCGAACGTCGTCCGGAGTTGCTGTCAGGCGACTGCCGCAGTTTTTCGTTCGGAAGCTTCGTGATCTTCTTCCGCCCCGTCTCCCGCGGCATCGAGGTCGTTCGCGTTGTCAGAGGCGAGAGGGATGTGCGGTCACTCTAGCCAACAACGTCATATCACGAGGAGAACCCAACCATGCGAACCGAAATCACGAACCGTAAATGCATCGTGGCCGCGGCGGCCTGCTGGTGCGCGCTGGCGCTGGGCGAATTACTGGCGGCGGAAGCCGGCCGGCGGCCCAACGTGCTGCTCATCACCACCGACCAGCAACGCGTCGACGCCACCAGCGCCGTCGGAAACAAGTGGCTGAAGACTCCGCACATGGACTCCATCGCGGCCGGCGGCGTCTACTTTACGCAGTCGTATTGCTCATATCCGCTGTGCAGCCCCTCGCGGGCCAGCCTGCACACCAGCCGCATGCCGCACGAGATCGGCGTCGATCGCAACAACCTGCCGATCGACGCCGCCATGCCGCTGTCGGGCCAGGTGTTTCGCGCCGCAGGTTACGACACGGGCTACGCCGGCAAGTGGCACTTGCCCGACGTCTACCCGTCCGACGGGATCGCCGGATTCGAGGTGCTGAACAAGACCTCGCGAAAAGGCAAGCTCGCCCGCGACGTCGACGAGGCCACGATGAGCGCGGCCATCGAATTCCTGAAACGCGACCGCGAGAAGCCGTTTCTGCTGGTCGTGTCGTTCATCAATCCGCACGACATCTGCCTGCTGGCTGGCGAGGACAGCCCGCTGCTGGAACAGGTGTGGAAGACGTACGGGCCGCAGTCCGGCGCGGAGGTGCCGCCGCTGCCGGCCAACCACGGTCCGACGGTGGGGGAACCCGATAGTGTCGGCCGGCGTCCCCGGCACGAGGACTGGGATCAGGACCACTGGCGGCGATACCGCTATGCGTACTACCGCATGGTTGAAGACGTGGACCGGCAGGTGGGACAGGTGCTCCAGACGCTTCGCCAGCTGAAGCAGGAGGAGAACACGGTCGTCGTTTTCACCAGCGATCACGGCGAGGGTCTGGGCTCGCACCGGTGGACGGGCAAGATGATGTACTACGAAGAAGAGGCCGCTGTGCCGCTGATCGTCAGCTGGAAAGGAGTCACGCCGGCCGGCCGGATCGACCGCGAGCACCTGGTTTCCACGCTGGATGTTCTGCCGACGATTTGCGATTACGCGGGCGTGGCTGGTCCGGCCGTTGTGCGCGGCGAAAGTCTCCGCCAGGTGATCGAGAAGCCGGAGACGGCAGGCCACGAGTTCGTGGTCTCGGAAATGGCCGGCGGCGGTGCCGGACGCAGTTTCATGGTCCGCACGAAGCAGTATAAGTACATGGTTTTCCCCGGCGCCGCGCGATCCGAGATGCTGTTTGATTTGCTGGCCGATGCGGGCGAGATGAAGAACTTGGCCAGCGAGGCGACGCTGGCGGCTGAACTGGAGCGTCATCGTGGGCTGCTGGCCCAGTGGAACAAGACGACCGAGGAGGACAAGTGCCCCGTCCGGCCCACCCCCAAGGTCGCGAAACCCAAGGCCGGAAGGAAGCAGCAGGCGACTGGAAAAATCAAGCGGGGCCTGCAGACGCCGAAAGCAAGGGCGAAGCAGTAGCCCGGATGTTCGTCACGGGAAGACGGGACTGGCAGAAAGATGGGGGCAGGAAAATGGTCCTGAAGAAGTCGCCATTTTTCTGCCCAGATCTTCTCGCCAGCTCTTGAGGTGTACGAACATGTCACGCCATGCCGATCTGACTCGCCGCCAGTTCGCCCACGCCGCCGGTCCCGAGGTTCGATAGTACTCGAGTCCCGTAGGATGGATCTCCAGATCCGTCCAAGCACCTCGAACGCGCATGTCCACGCTCTCTGAAGCCAATCCGATTTTCGGTTCTGTCGAGGAGCCCCTGACGGTTCGCCTCAGATCCGAGTACCGTCGATGCAGCCTCTACGTCGTTGTCGGTTTCACCCTCGTGACGGTCCTCGTGGCCGTGCTGCCGCCGCAGAGAGCCTGGTGGCCGCTGGGGTTGATTCTTGGGCCCTGTGTGCTCTTGTGGTTGTATGCCCAAAGCTGGCGGCTACGGATCGATCGCACAGGTCTGGCAAGACGCCGACTGGGTGTCTGGTCGACTTGGACATGGAGCCAATTTGCGGACGGCACGGTGAAGGCCACGGACAGCCCCCTGTCGTTTCGCTGCCCCACTCGACCGTGGTGGGACCGCTGGCTGCTCCTGGAATTCGTGGACGCAGACGTAGCGGTGAGAGTGGCCCGTTTTTGCCGCAGCTTGATGCCGGTCCCGACGGCGGAGTCCGATCCGACGGCGGTCGGCCCGGTCCCCACCGAGGCCACGATCGGCTTTGGCATCTTTCGTCAGTTGCGTCTGACGGCGCAGGGAATCGAACTCAAGGATCGGCGGGAAACGCGTCAGCACGATTGGGATGCTGTCCTGACGTTGCGGTTGGTCCGCAAGATTGTGGAACGCACGGTAGTCAATCGCCTGGAATTGCAGGTCCAGGGCATAAGCGACGTTCGGGGCCAGATCAACTCAGTCGTCATTGACGGCCAGCGGATCGGGACGATCGGCAAACGCCAACTGGAGTGGGCACACCGTCTTTCGTCCCTCGTACCGCCGCGCTGCTGGCAAGTATTTCAAACGTTTGGCGACCTTCAAAGTCGCGCTGACGGCGAGTTTCGGCTTGCCCACTGGCGGAAGAACTTGACGACAGCCCGGCGCTGGCAGCCCTGGCTGCCACTGGCCTTCCTGGCCGCGGGGGGTTATGTTTTCACACCCAAGCTCGTCGCGTGCTGGAACGCCCAGTTCTTTCCGCCCTGGTGGAAGGCGGTCGCGCTGGCCTGCCTCGCATTGGTGATGTTGCAGCCTTCCGTTATGTTCTGGGCGTTCTTGTACTACTCCGCCCGCAACTTCGCCGATAGAATTCGCGAGACGGAGGAGGCGCTGGTTCAGTTCTCCGCCGTGGACCGTGCGGTAGAGTCCGCAGAGGTGATGGATTGAAGACAATTCTCATTCAGGAGACAGACCATGCGAGCGACGACCGTTTCTCCGCTTTGGAAAGTCGCCTTTCTGCTTCTGATGGTCTCGCTGGTCGCACCGATTCACGCCGCGACGCCACCTTCGCCGCCGAAGCGGAGTGACGTCCAGCGTGTACTCGCTGTGGCCCGCGAGCGTCAGACCGAACGGCCGGCCGAGCGGCCGTTGCAGATCGTCTTGCTGGCCGATCGGAAGGATCACGGGCCCGGCGAGCACGATTATCCCCGCTGGCAGTCGCGATGGGCGTTACTGTTGGGCGGCGCGGCGGCTTCCACCGCCCCCGCAGCCAATCTGCACGGTCCGGATCGCGTTGATCCGGCGCTCCAGCAGGGCGCGCCGCACGTTGGCGTCACGTTGGCCGATCAATGGCCGTCGCCGGAGCAGTGGAAGACCGCCGACGTGATCGTCGCGTTCTGCTATCTGGCGTGGACTCAGGAGCGGACTGCGGAACTAGCCCAATTCCTGGACCGCGGCGGCGGTCTGGTGGTGATTCACTCGGCGACCTGGACCAAACCCAAGGCTTCGGCGGACGTGGCGGCCGTGTTGGGTGTGGGCGGATTTCAGCGCTGGCGCCACGGAGCGATTTCGCTGGAGACGACCCAACCCGAACACCCGATTTGCCTTGGCCTGCCGTCGGTGCTGCAATTGGTGGACGAATCCTATTGGCCGCCCACGCCGCCGATCGATGCCGCTGACGTGCAGGTCTTGGCGGCCAGCAAGGAACAGGCCGAACCGGGTCAGCCCGCCACGGCGCTGCAGCCGATGTTCTGGACGTACCAGCGCGGCCGGGGGCGCGTCTTCGGGTGCGTCCTGGGCCATTACTCGTGGACGTTCGACGACCCGTATTTCCGGCTCTGGCTGCTGCGCGGAATCGCCTGGTCCGCACGTGAGAACCCGTATCGCCTGGACGATCTGACGCTGCGTTCTGCGGCGGTCAGAGACGAATGACGGCAGCGTGACAAGGGGAGAAGAAACGAGCAGGAAAATTGGGGCAGGAAAATGAAAGAGAATCCATCTTCATGTTTCTGCCCCAATTTTCCTGCCAGCTCGTGCACAACGGACTCTTCGCACTCGTGTTCGAGGACAACGCCATGATACGATTCTTGTCTCTGATCTCGTTCGGTTGGTTGTTGGTGCTGCTGCCGCATGTTTTCGTCCTCGGCCAAGACGCATCGGCGCAGGCTCGTGCGGTGCTGGACAAAGGCGGGGTGCAGCGAGGCATCTGCGTCGTGCTGAGCGATCGCCCAGCTCCCTTGGCGGTCGAACTGGCACGGGCGAGCGACTTCCTGGTGTACGTCCAACTGCCCACGGCCGATCGCGTCGACGCCCTGCGCAAGGCCGCCGATCAGCAAGGGTTGCTGGGGAACCGCATCTTCGTCGAGCAGGGTGCGTGGTCGCATTTGCACTTGGCCGACAACCTGGCGGATCTGGTCGTTCTGGGCGAAATGGCCGGCGGACCGGCGGGCGTACCAAGGTCCGAAGTGTTGCGCGTGTTGCGGCCGGGAGGCAAGGGTCTGCTCGCGGCGCAGGAGATCGTCAAGCCGTTCCCTGAAGCCACCGACGACTGGAGCCACCCGTATCACGGGCCGGACAACAATCCGCAGTCGAAAGACGCCCTGGCTCGGGCCCCTTACTTGACGCACTTCCTGGCCGAGCCCTGGTACAGCCCGATGCCGATCGTGACCGTGGCTTCGGGAGGCCGGCTGTTCAAGGCGTTTGGGCACGTCGCCATCAAGGAGCGCGAATGGCCACTGCTGAACACGCTGGTGGCTCAAGACGCCTTCAACGGCACGATCTTGTGGCAGCGGAGCCTGAGTCCGAATTTCATGATTCACCGCAGCGCGATGATTGCCACGCCGGACACGCTTTACCTGGCGGACGACGTGTCGTGTAAGCGTCTGGACCCGGCCTCGGGCGCGGTCCGCGACGAGATCGTCTCGAGCCCGGATGACGGCCGCGTATGGAAGTGGCTGGCGCTTTCCGACGGCGTGCTGTACGCCTTGGTCGGCCACGAAGAGACGCCCGATCCCACCGTGCGCGGCGACCGCCGAGCCCGCGGCTGGCCGTGGGGGCCGCCGCTGGGAGCCGGCTACAACAGCAAGACTTATCCCTGGGGCTTCGGCCGCACGATTCTGGCCATCGACCCGGCGTCGAAGAAGGTCCTCTGGCGGCACCGCGAAGACGAACCGCTCGATACGCGCGCCATGTGCATGTCAGCCGGCCGCATCTTCTTCTATAGCCACGGCAAGTTCCTGGGCGCGCTCGATGCCGCGTCCGGCAACACGCTCTGGCGCATCTCCGATCCCGAAGTGCTGCAGGCGATCGGCGAGCACCGTTTCGCCCAGAATCCGGGCGAAGGCTTTTCTACGTCGTCGTATGCCAAGGGCAACGACCAAGCCCTGTACTTTGCCGGTCCGACCCGCACGGACCTGGCGGCGGTGTCCGCCGCCAACGGCAAGCTGCTGTGGCGGACCGCCAACGGAGGCAACGCCCAACTCGTCCTCCGCGACGACGGCTTGTACGCGATGGGGCCCCGCGGCAGCGCCAGGTACAGCTACCGGACCGGCGAAGTGCTCGAATCCCTGGGGCCGCGCGTCAACTGTACGCGGGCCACGGGCAGCTTGGACAGCATCTTCGTCCGTGGCGGCCGCGACGGCACCATGCGTTACGATTTGGTGAGCCACACCCAGCAGCACCTGAATCCGATGCGGCCTACGTGCCAGGACGGCGTGCTGGTCGCGCACGGCCATCTGTTCTGGGGCCCCTGGATGTGCGACTGCAATCTGACGCTGGTCGGCGTCGTCTCCTTGGCGCCCGCCGGGGATTTTGATTTTGCCGGCCGGGTTCAGGGTTCGGAGCGTCTGGAAACCGCAGCCGACGCCGCGCGCGTGGCGGGCTTCGAGATCGGTCGGGCGGACTGGCCGACGTTGCGCGCCGACAATAAGCGCACTGCGACTTCGCCTGCCAACGTGCCGGACAAGGTTCAACCGATTTGGGCCTTCCAGCCGCCCGCCAAGCTCCCGGCCACAGCCCCGGTCGCCGCGGGCGGACTGATTTTTGTGGCCAGCCGCGACGGCGCCGTCCGCGCGTTGGCAGCCGACAGTGGCGAGGTGCGTTGGACCGCGTACACCGGCGGAGCAATCACCTATCCGCCCACGTTGTGGCAGGGCCGAGCGTTTGTCGGTTCCGGCGACGGCTGGATCTACTGCCTGGAAGCAGCCACAGGTCGGCAGCTGTGGCGGTTCCGCGCCGCGCCGACCGAACGCGTTATCCCCGTGTACGGATCGCTTCGCAGCACGTGGCCGGTCGCCAGCGGCGTGCTGGTGGACAACGGCGTCGCCTACGCCGCGGCGGGGATCGCCAGCTACGACGGGACCCATGTCTTTGCGCTGGATGCCGTGACTGGCAAGGTCCGCTGGCACAACCACACTTCCGGTTCCTTGAACCCGCAAACGGGCAGCGGGGTGAGCGTCAACGGCCACTTGCTGGTGCATGGCGGCCAGCTGCACCTGGCCGGCGGCAACGTGGCCCCGGTCGCCAGCTACGACCTGGCCGACGGCAAGTGCCTGACGGACACAACCACACCGAACTCGCACACCCAGTACACCGCCGGCTCGGACTTGTTCGCCATCGGCCAGCGCGTGATTTCCGGCGGCCCGGCGCTGTACTCCGGACGCGGCGATTACCGCATGGTCAACCAGGGGATGCTGCAGACTGCGGTTGGCGACCTGGCATTCGCCTACGGCCCGCACGACGGCCGCGTGGCGCTGTTTGAACCCAACACAAGCCGGCAGGCCGGCGCCAAGCCGCGCTGGGTGCAACAGCCGCTGAACCGAATTCTGGGAGTCGCCGTCACCCCTCGGACCGTCGTCATCGCAGGTCTCCACGATTCCCCGCCGCCAGCCGAGGCTCCGCAGGCTCATCTGCTGGCCCTGTCCGCCGCGGACGGTGCGACGATCTGGAGCCAGCTGCTGCCGGCAGTCGCCGTCCCCTGGGGCCTCTTAGTAGACCGCGACGGCCGCGTCGCGGTCAGCCTTCAGGACGGCCGAGTGATCTGCTTTGCCGCCGGCTCGGCAGCGGCTGGTGGGACGCGAAGCAGCTACGGGAACACTTCGGCCGCGTACCATGGGTCCGACACGGCGTCTGGACGTGAATCTCAGAGAGCCGGCACTTGGGAGTGCGCAAACCCATCCTCGATCTTCGCCGGGATGCTGTCGCCTGGCCTGAACCGTTCAGATGGTGTTGCACGAGAACGGGCCTGGAAACAGTTCTTCCGTAGTCTGACGCACGTCGGACATCAGATCGGACAGGCCGGAACTCGGCGGTTCGAGACGGACTCCGGCGGCCAAAGGCTGTTCCAACGCGTCGACCCGTTGTGCGAGTGATTGCAGTGCGGCATCCTGGCTGGATCAGGCGACGAACAGGTTCTTGCTCGAGAAGTTCGGGTCGCTGGTCAGGTGGACGCCCAGCCAGCGGAGGCCGGCCTCGTCGCCGGGGGTGGGGATGTGGGTCATGTGGACGTCGCAGCCGCGCAGTTCCTTCAACCGCTCGACGCACAATTGGGCGGTCGGATTGGCCGTCATGCTGACGCCCAGGGCGAACAGCGTTTCTTCCAGGTCCAGGCTCACCGACTTGCGCCCCAAGACGTCCTTCTTCATGGCGGCCACGGATTCCAGGATGCTGGGCGCCAACAGATGGATTCTCGCCGGGATCCCGGCCAGGTGCTTGACCGCATTGATCACCAGGCTCGACGCGGCGTGCATCAAGGGCGAGTTCCTGCCCGTCACGACGGTGCCGTCCTGCAGCAGGATCGCGGCCCCGCAGTAGATGCCGGCGTTGCCCTTGCCCCGCCGTTGGCCCTCGTCGGCGGCCGCGCGCGCTGGCAGGACCACGGGCCGGTCTTCGGGCGTCAGGTGCAGCACTTCCAGCAGCCGCTGGACCCGCTCGACCGTCCGCTCGTCCACCAGGCCCACGGCGTACTCGGACGTGTAGCGGAAGTAACGGCGGATGACTTCGGCGCGTGAGGCGGCCTGGATGCTGGCGTCGTCGACCAGACCCGCCGTGGCGCGATTGACCCCCATCTCCGTCGGCGAGCGATAGATCGGCTTGCCGCCGGTGATGCGTTCCAGCGTCTTTTGCAGCACCGGGAACGCTTCCACGTCGCGATTGTAGTTGATGGCCGTCTCGCCACAGGCCTCCAGGTGGAACGGATCAATCATGTTCACGTCGTGCAAGTCGGCCGTGGCCGCCTCGTAGGCGACGTTCACGGGATGCGTCAGGGGGAGGTTCCAGATGGGGAACGTCTCGAACTTGGCATATCCCGAATGGATGCCGCGCCGATGGTCGTGGTACATCTGATTCAGGCAGGTCGCCAGCTTGCCGCTGCCCGGTCCGGGGCCCGTGACGACGACCAGCGGCTTGGTGGTCTCGATGTACGGATTGGCGCCGTAGCCTTCCGGGCTGACGATCCGGTCCACGTCCAGCGGATAGCCCTTGGTCGGGCCGTGGGTGTAGACGGGGATCTGGCGGCGTTCGAGTTTGTTCTTGAATTGGGTCGCGGCCGGCTGCCGTTCAAAGCGGGTGATGACGACCGCCCGCAGTTCGATGCCCCACTCGCCCAAGTCGTCGATCAACTTCATCGCGTCGGCGTCGTAGGTGATGCCGAAATCCGCGCGGATCTTCTTGCGTTCGATGGCGCCGGCGTGGATGCAGAGCAGGATCTCGGCCTTGTCCTTCAGCTTGGCCAGCAGCCGCATCTTGACGTTCGGGTCGTAGCCGGGCAGCACGCGGGCGGCGTGGTAGTCGAACAGCAGCTTGCCGCCGAACTCCAGATACAGCTTGTTGTCAAACCGCTGCACGCGTTCCAGGATCGCCAGCGATTGTTCCTGCAGGTACTTGTCGTTGTCAAAGCCGATCGTATTCCGCCCCATGGACCGCTCCTTCGTGGCCGCGCGCGCCGGCGGTCCTCCTCGACAACCCCAACATGCCAGCGCACGGGGAGTCAATCTAGCAGTACTTCGGCTTTTGCTCCAGCCCCCGGCCGGTGCGCGGCGGTGAAGCCAGCGATCCGCGGCCAGCGGCATGATGACGGCGGTGAAAAGTGGGACGGTTGGCCAATCCGTCCTACGGGGAGACTTCTGCAACGTTTGGATTGGGGCGGGCCTGACGGGCTCTTTCTTGTGGAATAATCCTGCGAGATTCGGATACAATTGGGAGGGTGAAGCGTATGGACCGCCTGGTGCGATTCGGTTGATCCCGAGTTCTTGGAGCGACTTCCATGACAACGGAACGACATGTTCCAGGGCATCTCTTGGAACGAGCCAGCTTCTTGGCTGCGGCATTCGGCTGGGCGGCGGTCCTCGTTTCGCTTTTCGGCGTCAGTCTGCCGACGAGCCTGGGTGCCCAGGGAATCAGTTCCGGCGGCCTGAAGCCGTTTGTGATTGCCGTGATTCCGGTCGTCGGCCGCAGCGGGGCTGTGGGCGGGGTCTCGATCGACGCCCGCGGCGTCGTGGACCGCTGTTCTCGTGAAGCGGCGGGCCAGTTGCGGCGAGCCTGGCTGGCGGCCATGGTTCCGGCCGACGGCCAGATGGCCCGGGCTAGTTCGCTGCGCAAGGTCTCGCTGCGGCGGCTGGAAGCGGCCATCGCAGACTGCCGGGCTTTGAACAAACCTCTGCCGCTGGAAATGCGGTTTTTGGCCGGGCTCCAGCGGGTCCGGTACGTCCTGGCCTATCCTGAAGCGCAGGACGTCGTGCTGGCCGGAGAAGCGGGCCCCTGGCTGGTCAACGACGCGGGCGAAGTGATTGGCCAGGCGACGGGGCAACCGGTGCTGCAACTGGACGACCGGATCGGCGCCACCCCGCTCGAACGCCTGGTGGTGGGATTGAGTTTTTTTAAGTGGCAGGTTAAAAAACTCAAATATGCGATACGTCCAACGAGCGCTTGAAGCACAGGTCTCTGCCGCCGCGCGGAGCTTCGCTGCGGTCATCCTCACCGGCCCCAGGCGGGCCGGGAAAACGTGGCTCCTTCGGCATCTTTTTCCCCAGGCCACCTACGAGTTGTTTGAGGCCCCGGACGTGGTCGCCCGCTTCCGGCACGATCCACAAGGCTTTCTGGATGGTTTGCGCCTGCCGGCCATCTTGGACGAGATCCAAAACGTTCCGGAGGTTTTCAACTTCGTGCGGAGCCGGATCGACCGCGTGCCCCGCCGCACCGGCCAGTGGTTTCTGACGGGCTCGCAGGAAGCCGGCTTGATGCGGAACGTCACCGAATCGCTGGCGGGCCGGGCCGCAGTGCTGCAACTGTGGCCGATGTCCGTCCGCGAGACGTCGAAGGTGAGCCTGTTGCGGGGCGGGTATCCCGAGGTCTTGGCGCGCCCTCGAGCGCGGGCGCTCTGGTTCAGTTCCTTCCTGCAGACCTACTTGGAGCGGGACGTGCGGGCGGTGAGCAACGTGCAGGACCTGGCGACTTTCCGACGTTTCCTGGGGCTGGTTGCCAGCCGGCACGGCCAGGTCCTGAACAAGTCGGACTTGGCCGCTCCACTCGGCATGAGCGTGCCGGGCGTCGGACGCTGGCTCGATATCTTGGAGGCAACTGCGCAGATCCTGATCGTGCCGCCCTATTTCGATAATGTCGGGAAACGGATCATCAAGTCTCCGCAGATCTATGTTGCCGACTCCGGCCTCGCCTGCCACTTGCTGGGCATTGAAAGCGAGGCGGAACTGCGAAAGACTCCCTTTCTCGGCCCGTTGTTCGAGGGATTCGTGGCGGCCGAGATCGTGAAGTCCCAGGTCAATGCCGGGCGGCGGCGCGAGTTGTACTATTTCCGCGACCAACAGGGGCTGGAGGTGGACTTCGTCCTGCCCGGGCGCGGCGCCGGTCTGCGGCTGGTGGAGACGAAGGCAGGCCAGACGGTGACCCCCGGCATGGCCGCGCCGATGCGCCGGCTCGCCGAGGCGTGGCACCAGCAATCCCGCACGCGCGGCGAGGTCGAGATGTGCCTGGTCTATCAGGCCCCGCGTGCGGGAACGAATTCACGGGCGGTGGCGCCGGGGGTCCGGGCGCTGCCCTGGCAGGAGTTCGTCGCGCAGGAACTACCGTGACACTGTGCCGCGGGCGCGTTGCCAGCGAGTCGGCGCGATGCGGTCTTGCCCCTTCGCGCTCCACGCGGCCCTCAGCCGCCGGTCCCCGGCGGTGGGACGGCCGGCTTCTCAGCCGGCGCCGTCGGAGTAGCCGGGGCCGCCGGACCGAGCAATTGTGCCAGCTTCTGCTCCAGCTTCTCGCCACCGACGTGAATCGCACTGACTTTGCCGTCGCGGCCGATCAGTACCAGGAAAGGGATGGCGTCGATGCCGCACTTGACGGCCAGCGGATGCTCGAAGCCGCGGGCATTGGCATCCGCGCTGATGACCGTGGTCCAGGGCAACGGTTGGAGGGCCAGGAAACGTTGCACCATTTGCGGGTCCTCGTCGATGTTGACGCCGACGACCTCGAAGCCCTTGTCACGGTACTTCTCGTAGTTTTTCTTCAGATTGGGCATCTCCTGCAGGCACGGTTGGCACCAGGTGGCCCAGAAGTCGACCAACACGACTTTGCCCTGGTACTTGCCCCAATCGAACGGCGATCCGTCCGCTTGCGAGCCGTCCACGACGAAAGGCTGGCCGATCAAAGCGGCCCGGCGGCGCCCGTTCTCGGAGCGCGCCGCCGCCTGTTCTGCCAGTTCCTTGTTCGGCGAGTCTTTGAACGCCGTTTCCAGCAAGGTGAAGGCTTCACCCGCTTCTTTCACGTTGCCGGAAATCTCCATCAACTGAGCGACTTGCGCGGCGACGTTGAGGACGTACTCGCCAGGCGATTCGATTCCCAACAGCGCCTTGACCACCTCCAACACCGGCGGGGCACTGTTGGGTTGATCGGTCAGCATGGCTTTCAGCTTGCCGTCCAGGTCCAGCTTCACTTCCAGCGTCTGAGCCTTGGCCATATCCAGCATGGCCCGGGCTTCGGCCGCGAGTTGGGGCTCCTGACTGTCCTTGTAGGCGTTGCCAATAGCTTGGTACGCTTCCACGGCGGCTTCTCGGTGGCCAACCTGCTGGAGCACGATCGCTGCCTTCCTGGTGACCACGAACACACCAGGAGCATCCGGCTTGTCGGCGATCAGTTTCTTGAGTTCCGCCAGCAGGGGTTGAGTCTCCTTGATTTCACCGTTGGCCAGCGCATCCAGCGACATGTCGAACAGCATCAACCGTCCGGTGTGGGCGATCTCCGGATCCGGGTCCTTGGCAACGGTTCGGCCGAATCCGTTCAAGTCCTTCTCTGCCTGCCGGTCGCCGATCCCCATCAGACTCCGCAGCGCCTCCAGTTTGGATTGAGTCGCCGCCAGGCGAGGTTGCTTCTCCGGCGAATCTTTCAGCAACTTGTCGGCCGCCTGAATGCGGGCCGTGTGAATCGCCCGATAATCGGCCAACAACTCCTGCTGGTTTTGCCCCTTGGGCTGCTGCCGCTGCAACTGCTGCAGGAACGCCAGCAAGGCTTCTTTGCCTTCCGGCACCGGGTAGGCCGCGCCGCCTGCGGCCGGTGCGCCGATCGGGGGTGTTGTCGGAGGGGCAGGGACGTCGCCCGCCGGGACGGCCGTGGCGCCGGATGGGGACGGCTCGCCCGCCGAAGGGGCCGGAGACGGGGCGGGCGGTTCCTGGCTCGCGGCACTCGCGTCCGGCATCGAAGCAGAAGGAGTGGATGCGGCGGAGGCTGGCGTCGAGGAGTTGTCGTCGACCTGGTACTTGCTGCTAGCTGCCGTCACCGGCCCTTCCTCTTTCCCGCCGCATCCCGCCACGATTAGCGCTGCGACGGCAACAACGAGGCTCGTCAACAAGACGCGGCTCGTCACCAGACTTCTTGCAGATCCTGTGTGAATGACCTTGGCCATGAACGCGTGTTCCTTTAACTGGGAGCGGGAGGGCGAGCCTTTGCTGGAGGCGGAAGTACGTAAGCTGGGCAGATTGTAGGCGATTGTCCGGTTTCTGACATCCCCGATTTGGCGGTCTCGGCCACCGTCCTGCGTCAATCGCCGCGGCTGCCGTAACGGCCCTTGCCGTTGCGCGGTTTGGCGGCGGGGACGGGCGGCGCGGTGATCAGCCGCAGGTGGCCCGGACCCAGGAGATCGTCCACGCGATGGCGAAGTTCGGGGGTGATGTCGATCCGCAGCCGCTGCGACTTGAGCTGGATCCGGCTGCCGTCGCTCAAGGAGAAATAGAAGTGCAACTCGCGTTGACCGGGATAGCCGCGGACGATTTCGTGGATCTTCTTCAAGGTGCCGGTTTCATTGTCGCGTTCGTCCAGGCAGATGATCAGGCCGCTGGTGTACCGTGATTCCAGTTCGTCCAGCGGCACCAGTTCGTTGACGATCAGGTTGGCTTCGTCGCCACCGCGGCGATCGATCGCCCCGCGGGCCAGCAACACCGCCTCGGGCTGGACCAGGTGCCCGAACTTGACGAAGTCCTCAGGCCAGACGATGCAGCGGATCGCCCCCTCCCGGTCTTCCAGGTCAAAATTGGCGTATTTGGTGGCCGTCGAGCCGGGGCGGGCCTTCTTGGTGTGGGCAAACTTGATGGCTGACAACATACCGCCGAGGATGACTTCGCCGCGATCGGGAACGTTGGGGATGTCGGCCGTGGTGTGGGAACAGAACTGTGTCAGTTGGGCGGCGTACTCGGCCAGTGGATGGCTGGAGCGGTAGAAGCCCAGCACTTCCTTTTCCATGATCAACCGTTCCTTTTCCGGGAACTCCGGGATTTCCGGCAGGCTGACCGTCGTCGCTTCGCGCTGTTCGCCCATGTCCCCAAACAGGCTTTTCTGGCCGCTCCGCCGATCGGCCAGCGCGGATGCACCGGACTGCAACGCCCGCTCGATCACGGCCGTCAGCTGCGCTCGCCGCGCGCCGAACGAATCCATGGCCCCCGCTTTGACCAGCGTCTCGATTGCGGCCTTGTTGCACTGCGACACATCGACGCGTTCGCAGAAGTCGAACAGGTCCTTGAAGCGGCCTCCTTTCTGGCGGGCCGCCACGACCGCTTCGCCCGCCGAACCGCCGCAGCCTTTGATGGCCGAGAGGGCAAAGTAGATCTTGCCGTCGCGGACCGAAAAGTCGACGTCCGACGTATTGACGTCCGGCGGCACGACGGTAATGCCCATCCGCTCGCAGTCCTCCATGTGCTCGACCAACGAGTCCTTCTTCTTGAAGTTGCGTCCCGGAATGTCGCCCGACAGCAGGGCCGCCATGAACTCGACCGGGTAGTGCGTCTTGAGGTAGGCAGTCTGATACGCGATCAGGGCGTAAGCGGTGGAATGACTTTTGTTGAAGCCGTAGCCCGCGAACTTCTCGATCAGGCTCCAGATTTCCTGGGCGTCGCTGCGGCCGAGGCCGGCGGCCATCGAGCCTTCGATGAACTTCTCATGGTTGGCCGCGATGTCCTTTTCTTTTTTCTTGCTGATGGCCTTGATGCAGGAATAGGCTTTGGCCAACTCGATGCCGCCCAGCCGGTTCAGGATCCGCATCACCTGTTCCTGGTAGACCATCACGCCGTTGGTTTCGCCCAGCACGTCCTGCAGCACGGGGTGTTTGTATTCCGGCTGTTTGCGGCCGTGCTTGACGGCCACATAATCTTCGACCATGCCGCCTTCCAGGGGGCCGGGTCGGTACAGCGCGTTGGTGGCAATAATGTCGCCAAAATGGTCCGGCCTCATCTTCTGCAGCAAATCGCGGATGCCGCCGCTTTCCAGCTGGAACACGCCTTTCGTCTCGCCGCGCTGCAGCAGCGCGTAGGTCGCCTGGTCGTCCAGCGGAAACTGCTGCGGGTCGATGCGCCGCCCCGTCGTCTGTTCGATCAGGTCGACCGTGGTGCGGAGGATGGTCAAATTGCGGAGGCCGAGGAAATCCATTTTCAGCAGGCCGGCCTTTTCCACGTCGCCCATCGACCATTGGGTGATGACGTCTTCTTTGCCGGACACGCGGCACAGCGGGACGTATTCGGTCAGCGGCTGGTCGGCGATCACCACGGCGGCGGCGTGCGTGCCTACGTTGCGCGCCAGACCTTCAATCTTGCGGGCCAGATCGATGACTTCCCGGATTTCGCCGTCCGCTTCGTAGACTTTGCGGAGATCGTCGCTTTTCTCCAGGGCCTTGTTCAGCGTGATGTGCAGATCTTCCGGCACCATCGCGGAAATCTCGTTGACGCGCGGCAGCGGAATCCCCAGCGCGCGGCCCACGTCCTTGATCGCCGCCCGCGCCGCCAAAGTGCCGAAGGTGCCGATCTGGGCGACGTTGTCTTCGCCGTATTTGTCCTTGACATAGCGAATGATCTCGCCGCGGCGCTGCTTGCAGAAGTCGATGTCGATGTCGGGCGCTTCCTTGCGGCTTTCGTCCAGGAACCGCTCGAACAGCAAGTCGTACTTGATCGGGCACACGTGGCTCAGGTACAAGGCGTACGAGACCAGCGCTCCCACACCGCTGCCGCGGGCCGTGGCCGGGACGCCCATTTCGCGCGCCTGGCGCACGAAGTCCCACACGATCAGAAAGTAGTTGGGGAAACCCAGCTTGCCGATCACGCCCAACTCGCGGTCCAAGCGGTCGAGCACCACTTGGGACAACTGGCCGCCGGGACACATCTCCTCGTTGCCCGCATAACGCTCGCGCAGGCCCTGCAAGCACAGTTCACGGAGGAACTGCTCGGCGGTTTGCCCTGCCGGCAGAGGTGAATAGACCGGGAAATGCCGTTTGCCCAGCTCCAAGTCGAGGTCCACCGAGTCGGCGATCTGCTGGCTGCAAGCCACGGCGTCTTCCAAGCCGGGGAACAGCTCGTACATCTCCTGCGGGCTGCGGAGGTAGTACTGATTGCCGTCCATCCGCATCCGGTTCGAGTCCGTGCGGAACTTGCCCGTGTTGATGCACAGCATCACATCCTGGGCTTCCGCATCCTCGGGATCGACATAGTGGCAATCGCTGGTGGCGACCAACGGAATGTCCAGGTTCCGGGCCAGTTCCACGGCGGCGTCCAACGCCAGCTTCTGGACCTCCACGCCGTTGTTCATGATCTCGACAAAGTAGCGGTCGCCGAACAGGTCGTGGAACCACTGGGCGATCTCCTGAGCTTCCTTCAGGTGCTCCTCGCCGCCGTGGCCCCGCAGCAGCGCCCGGTTCAATTCGCTGGACACGCAGCCGCTCAGGCAGATGATGCCCTCGTGGTGCCGCTGCAGCAGTTCTTTGTCGATCCGCGGCTTGAAGTAGAAACCTTCCAGGTAGGCCGCCGAGGCCATTCTGAGCAAGTTCTTGAACCCGGTGCGGTTCTGGCACAGCAGCGTCAAGTGGTAGCTAGCCTCCTTCATGTTGCCCGCCGACTTTTCCCGCCGGCTGCCGGGGGCGATGTACGCTTCGTAGCCGACGATCGGCTTCAAACCGGCGTCTTTGGCCTTCTTGTAGAATTCCAGCGCGCCGTGCAGATTGCCATGGTCGGTCAAGGCCAGCGCATTCATGCCGTGGTGTTTGGCACGCTCCACCAGGCGTTCGATCGAGCCGGCGCCGTCCAGCAGACTATAATGGCTATGGCAGTGCAGATGAGCGAAAGACTTTTGCGTTTCGGGCATGGGTACGATCCGTCGTTAACGAGGCGAGTTCCTGACGCGTGTTCCAGACCCAAATTTTAGACCAGATCGCGGGCCTGCCAACCACAGCGCGCCGAAAAACTCGGGACCGGCAGTGAGGAAATCCTCGCTGCCGTAGAAGGGGAATTCGTTGGCGGACGGCTGGGATGCAGCGCCGTCGAGGTCGACCTGTTTGGCGAGACGGCGGTCGAAAACGTCGTCGTGTAGGGGATGTCCTTGGTCAGTTGTCCTTGGTCAGCTGTCGGGACGGTGCCGCGGACGAGACGGTTGCGATGGTCCCAGGTGCAGTCGGTCACTTGGCCGGTAGCAGTTGGGTGAGGCCCTGCAGGCGGGCGACGGGGTCCTAAGTCAAGGTGCTGGCGGCGACCAACTTCGTGCCGGTCAAGTCTTGGTAGCGGGTGCCGGCCGCCGGCTGGCTGTCGGCGGCGTAGCTGAAGTCCACCCGTTGTCAGCCACGGCGTTGCCGCCGCTGACGCCGGCTTGGGTGACGCGCGTCAGGCGGTTCAGGCGGTCGTAGGTGTATTG
>CAYUFW010000086.1:0-3255 GCA_964443915.1 uncultured Pirellulaceae bacterium | reverse complement strand
CCATGGTCGTGGGGACGGCGCCGAACGTAGCCGCCAGTCCCGTGCGGTTGTCGGCCAAGTCAAAGGCCTGCGTGAGCGTGCGTAGGCCGGGTAATCGTACTGGAAGTCAGCGGCCCGGCCGTTGCGGTCGGTGAGCTGGATCAGTTTGCCCGCGGCGTCGTAGCAGTACAGGAAAGCAAAGTGAGACATCACACAGGTGAGTAGTTCCTTCATGGCTTACCTTTTCAACTTCCTTGCGGCCATCCATGAGGAACTCCTAAGGATTCCTGGGAACGAGCGCAACTCCTTGGGAGTTCCTTCTTGCCTGTCTTTCCCAGAGTCGCGCAAGGCCATTTGGTTCTGGGTGTCCCATGTCCGGAAGCGTCCCCAATCTCTCCGTCTTCATCTCGGAAACAGCACGCTCAACGACCGTCGTGGGACGGCGTTTCTAGTTCTCCGTCGAGTCTCTTGCGCGATGCATGATCTCGTGCAGACGACCGAACACGACCGCCTTGCGCTCCTGTTCGCCCAGTCTGAACCATTGCTCGTGGCTGACTGTCGGCACTTCTTCGTCCTTCCACTTCGGTGGGTCGCACACTTCCCAGCTTTCAATTTGACACGAACCGCACGTTGGACAAGCGGGGCGACGCCCAATTTCGAATTCCGAGCCATCGGAGTCGCGGTCGCAGGCGACGCCGAAAAGGCTCTGCAGTACATCGGCTCGCTGGCGTGCCGTCATACCACGTGAGTGCGGGCTACCCAACAAGATAGCCGTCACTTCCTCATACACGGGATCGTCGAGCGCATTCAGATATACCATGGCCCCCTTGCCCGTACTCCTCATCAAAAACTCCCCGTATGCCCCCTCGGCAAGTTCCGGAGCCTCGTAGGCGGTGCCACACCTCGCGCACTTGTACGTCCAAAGAACACATCTCATGGCGTTGGAGTCACCATTTGTGGATTAAGGATGTCGTTGAAGTCATCTAATATCGCTAAGTTGTTTCCCAATGCTCGCTCAGACCCATACCTGATAGCGTTGTAGCCTTGACCGCTTGCCTTGTTTCCTATCTCCTGCATGGCTGATGTAATCGGTCCCCCATTGTAGCCCCAAGCGGCGGCCACTCGTGGATTTGTCAGATCGAGCAGTCGGATCTTGCTCCAGTCGATGGAGAAACGAATACCGTGCGTCGAACACGCACCGTAGTGAGCCATTTCGGCAAGTGCGGTCCCAGGCTGTTCAGCGACGTAGAATGCCCTGCCGAAGCGCGCGTTTGGGTTGAAGAATCTCGGGTCGATCCCGGACAATACTCCGCGGGCTGCGCGGGCGCTCGTGGTCGCGTGGAACACGCTCTCCTGGCTTCTCCTTGCCAGATCCTCTCCGGCGTTCAATCCACCGCGGCCGACATGGCTAATCGCCTCGAACCCTGTAGAGCCAGTCTTTCCCGCGAAACCAAGGCTGCCATCGGTCGCATCGATGATCCGGTCGGCCGACCTGGCTCGAACCGCATCTCCCGCGAAGTCGTCCAGAGGTCCGGGAATCGCCATTGTGCCTAGTTCGATCACCGTGCTCTCAGCGGCATCTAGCGCGGCTCCGGGCCATTCGCCTTGGAACCTTGCTTTGGCGATCAGGGCCTGATTCGTCGTTGTGGTTTCGCACAGCAACTCGCCGTAGAGCAAGTTCTTTTGCTCGGCCAACTTGGGCCGTAATGGCTGAGGAAGTGGAGGTTCCTGTGCAAACCAATTCCAGGGCCAGCCACTCCACTGATACCATGGTTCCTGTCCTTCCAAACCGTCCGGGTCGACGAAATTGGCGGGCGAATTGCCCGCATACCGGTACAGGTTTTCGTCGCCGGCGTCGAAGGTGATGGGGTCTTGGGTGAGGAAGCGACCGGGGGCGGGGTCGTAGTAGCGGGCGCGGTAGTAGTGGAGGGCGGATTCTTCGTCGCGCTCGCGGCCGGTGTAGGCGAAGAGGTGGTCGACGGCGGCGTTGGTTTCGGCGGTGAGGCGGCCGAAGGTGTCGTAGGTGAGGTGGTTGGCGACTTGGGTGAGGGACGCCGTTTCGTGGAAGTCGGCGAGGTCGCGGATGGTGCCGAGGTTGTCGGGGAGGGGCCAGATGACGTTGCCGGGGGTGGCGGGGGACGTGACACGCTCGTCGGCGAGGATTTGGTCGACGGCGGGGCCGTGGAGGTAGCGGTGGGTGAGGACGGGGGGCTGAGGGCCGGAAGCGTCGGGGTCAAGGTAGGTGAGGGCAATGTGTTGGGCGTCGTAGAGGAAGGATTCTTGGGTGGGGAGCTGGAGGCCAGGGCCGTCGAGGTCGATCTGTTTGGCGATCCGGCGGTCGAAGACGTCGTAGGTGTACTGGATGTCCTTGGTCACTGGTCCTTGGTCATTTGTTCGGACGGTGAGGCGGACGAGGCGATTGCGGTGGTCCCAGGTGTAGTCGGTGATTTCGCCGCCAGCGATCCTTGTGCGGCGGGTGCGATTGCCTTCTCGGTCGTAGGTGTACGTGTAGGTGCCGTCACTCAACAGACGGTTGTCCGCGCCGGTGGTGTAGTTGCTGCGGTTGCCGTTGGGGTCGTAGGTGTAGGTTTCGTCGGCGGCGGTGCCGGGGCGGTTGGCGGCGGTGAGTTGGCTGGCGAGGTCGTAGGTGTAGGTGGCGGACTCGGCGGGGTGCTGGGCGTCGGTGAAACTGGACACGCGGTTGGCGGTGTCGTAGGTCCAGGTGTAGGCGGCCAGCGTGGTGGTGTTTTGGTGATGGGTGAGGGCCAGCAGGCGGCCGACGGGGTCGTAAGTGAAGGTGCTGGCGGCGACGAGTTTCGTGCCGGCCAGGTCTTGGTAGCGGGTGACGGCCGCCGGCTGGCTGTCGGCGGCGTAGCTGAAGTCCACGCGCTTCTCGGCCACGGCGTTGCCGCCGCTGACGCCAGCTTGGGTGACGCGCGTCAGGCGGTTCAGGCGGTCGTAGGTATATTGGTTCGTGAAGTCGGCCATCGTCGTGGGGGCTGTGCCCAGCGTGGCCGCCAGCCCCGTGCGGTTGTCGGCCAGGTCGAAAGTCTGCGTGAGCGTGACCGGGCCGGGGACGCCGGAGCCGGACAGGGTGCTGGTGATCGTGGTCGCGCGGCCCAGCTTGTCGTAAGTATAGTTGTACGTGGCGGCGGGGTCTGTAGCCTGCAGGAGTTGGCCGGCCGGATCGTAGGCGTACGCGGCGACGTAACTGGAGCCGGACCACGTCTCGCTGGTCTGGCGGTTCAGGTAATCGTACTGGTAGTCAACGGCCCG
>CAYUFW010000085.1:1365-26516 GCA_964443915.1 uncultured Pirellulaceae bacterium | reverse complement strand
CCTTGTGCGATCCGTGCCCCGGCTTTGCCATCCGTGCTATGGAAGGCCAGGACTACCACGGATGGCAAAGCCGGGGCGCGGATGGCATGAGGCAAGTCTTGCTGCGGCGGCACCGCGTCGGCGTCCAAGGCGGCCGTAAAGAATCCGCCGCGGCGCCAGAAGCCCGGCTTTTCGGACAAGCCGGGCTTCTCGTCGGCGACGACTCGTGGGCTGCTTCGTTCGCCGCACGTTCGGCCGTCACTCCTCCACGGTCACCTCGACCGGGTCGCATTCCCAGATGCCGTGCTTGGTGCAATAGGACATGGCGGTCAGTTCCAGCTTTTTGCCGGTGGGCACAATCTGGAACGTGACCTCAGCTTGGCCCTTCTGGCCTTGGCCGCCCAACGCGCCGGCGACGAAACCGGCCTCGGCCAACAGGGTCTCGCGGTTGTACAGGGCGACGCTCTTGATGTAGTGGTCGTTGTCGTCCGGATGTGTGTACTCCTTGCCCACGCGGACCGTGACGGGGAACTTCTGTCCGGCCTTGGCGGTGGCCGCACAGGTGATAAACGGCGAGTGCCGGTCGATGTAGTCTTTCTTGGCTTCCCGGTCGACGGTCGAAATGTCTACGTAGCGGTTGATCTTCGGCATGGTTTCCTCCTTTGCTCATGAAATGGTGTCTTTGACTGCCGATATTCTAGCGTCTGCCGCATCCGCCGCCAGGATGCTAAACGTCCGCGGAGGGGAACGGCATCAGGGACTTTTTCCTCAAAATATGCGAACCACTGCTTTCCACGCTGGGGCGAAAGATGCCACAATGTACCGCGCACCGTTCAACAAGTGGGCCGTGAGGAGGTTCTCCGATGAAGCGTCGCGAAATGTTACACACGTTGGGTTCTGCCGTGCTGGGATGGCCGTTGGCGGGGCGGCTCGCGGCGGCCGAACAGAAGAAACCCGCCAAGCTGCTCTTTTTCAGCCGTAGCGTGTTGTTCGAGCACCCTGTAGTCCGCCGACAGGGCGACGAGTTGTCGCTGGCCGAGAAGGCCTTGGTGAAGCTGGCCCGGCGGATCGACTGCGAGGTCGAGTGTACCAAGGACGGACAGGTCTTCGATCGGGATCTCGATGCCTACGCGGCCATCGTGTCGTATACCTGCGGGCGGCCGGCCGACTTGATGAAGCCGGACAGCCCTGACCACAGCCCGCCCGTGTCGGAAAGCGGCTGGAAGAAACTCGATGCGGCCGTGCGCGGCGGCAAGCCGTTCGTCGCCATCCATCCGGGGCTTTGGCTGCTGACCGAGGCCGGCGGGGCCGACTGCCTGGGGCACGGCAGCCAGCAGGTGGCCCGGATCCAGGTGGTTTCGCCGCAGTTTCCCGGCGCGGAGAAACTGGGCGACTCGTTTTCTTTGATGGAAGAGTGGTTCTCCCTGATTCGCTTTGCCAAGGACCTGCACGTGATCCTGGTGCAGGACTGCGCGGGGATGAAGATCGACGCGCCAGCCGACCGCCGCTGCTACGATCGGCCGCCGTTCCCATCTACGTGGGCGCGGATGCACGGCAAGGGGCGCGTGTTCTACACCTCGCTGGGCCACCGCGAAGACGTGTGGACAAACCAGATCTTCGAACAGATCCTGCTGGGCGGGCTGTCGTGGGCGCTGGGCCGCTTGGATGCGGACATCACGCCGAACATCGATCAGGTGGCCCCGCAGGCGAACGCGTTCCCGAAGACATGAGGCACTTCTTCGCCCCTGGGCTTGTCCCAGGGGTTTAACGGCATTTGCACTAGTCGGTAAGCCTGTTCATGAAGTCCCCCAACACACGAATCAACTCGCAGGAGGTGCGCCCATGATGAAAGCAGCGCAGATCATAACGTCAAGAGCAGCCCGTTCGTCCGCAACGCGACTCACGCGGCGGGAACTGTTAAAAACGGCTGCGGCGGCCAGCGTGTGGGCCATGCCGCAGGTCGTCCCCGCGCGGGTGCTGGGCAAGGACGCCACGGTGGCGCCCAGCGAGCGAATCCTGCTGGGCGGCATCGGGCTGGGCGGCCGCGGTCGAGCGGTTCTGAAGGAGATGCTGGCGGAACCGGACGTCCAGTTCCTGGCGATTTGCGACCTGAACAAGAGCCGGCGCGAGATCGTCAAAAAGATGGTGGACGAAAAGTACGGCAATCAAGATTGTGCCATGTCCTCCAATATTCGCGAGTTCCTGGCCGAGCGCACGGACATCGACGCCATCGTCACGGCCACCGGCGACCGCTGGCACGCCCTGGCGGCGACCCTCGCCATGCGAGCGGGCAAGGACGTGTACTGCGAAAAGCCCTCCTCCCTGACCATTGCGCAAGGTCAGATGGTGGTCGAAGCGGCCCGGCGATACGGACGGGTGTATCAGACCGGCACGCAGGGTCTGAGCATGCCCAATCGCGTGTTCGGCATCGAACTGGCCCGTTCCGGCCGTCTGGGCCAACTGCACACCGCCTACGCGCAAATCGCTCCTTGGGAAAACGCCCTGATGCGCCGCGACTGCCTGCCTGCGGAACCCGAACCGCCGAAAGAGGAGTTGGACTGGGATGCGTGGCTCGGTTCCTGCCCCTGGCGGCCCTACAACTCCGCTTACGTCCGCGGCGCGTGGCGGGGGCATTGGGACTTTCACACCAGTTGCATCGGCGAATGGGGCGCGCACACGATCATGCAGGTTCAGGCCGGGATCGGCGCGCAGGACACCTCGGCCATCGAATACGAGTACGTCAACAACCCGTTCGGCGACGGGCTGGTCGCCCGCTATGCCAACGGCGTCAAGCTGATTCTGGCCCTGAAGCACGAGTGCTGGGTCGGCGTCTCCGGCCAACGGTTCGACGGCAGCGAGGGCTGGATCGCCAACTCGGGCGGCGAGCACGAGCAGTCGCGCGCCTCTTCGCCCGCGCTGTTGGGCGACGTCCAGAAGGTGCTCGCCGAGTACACGGCCCGCACCGGCCGGCCGCTGAACCACACCCGCAACTTCCTCGACTGCATCAAGTCGCGCGACCAGACCGTGGCCTATCCGGAGGCCATGCACCGCGCCATGACCACGGTCCATGCGGCCAACATCTGCATGTGGCTGGGGCGGAACCTGAAATGGGACCCGGTCAAGGAGGAATTCCTCGACGACCCCGCAGCCAACCGCCTCCGCGCGCGGACGATGCGGGCGCCGTGGATCGCGTAGGAAGGATTCGCACGTCATCCGGTTGACGGGCAGGCCGGCGTTCCTCTACGCTGTAGTGAGGAGGTTGACGGCCATGCAAATCCCAGTGCTGGTTGAAGCCACGTCCGACAAGAAGTTCCGAGCGACTAGTGGGGATCCGCTGAGACTCGAGACTGAGGCATCCACCCGCGATGAGGCGGTGCGCAAGATGCGCGATCTGCTACAGCATCGAGTCGAAAGCGGAGCCGAGCTAGTGGGGATCGACATCCGTTCTTCCGAGCATCCACTGGCCGCGTTCGCGGGAATGTTGAAGGACGAGCCGCTGCTGGAGGCCTGGCGAGAAGCGCGGGCGGAGTACCGCAGCGCGAGGGAGAGCGAAGGCGATTCGCCATGAGCCTGTTCGTCTTGGATTCGGACATTCTGGATCTCTACCAGACAGGCCATCCCACGGTCTGCGGATGGGTCCATTCTCATCCGATCGAGGAATTGGCCACAACGGTGATCACGGTCGAGGAGCACCTATCGGGTTGGTATACGCTGCTGCGACGAGCCAAAGATGCCAAACAGCTTGCCCGCGCGTACCTTCGGCTGGCTGACACTGTCGTGTTCTTGGCCCGCTTTCGGATCCTCTCCTTCACGGAGGCCGCCATCGAGCGATACGAACAGCTAAAGCGACTGAAGCTCGGCACGAAGAAGATGGACCTTCGGATCGCGGCCATCACGCTGGTGCATGGTGGAACGTTGGTGACTCGAAACGTCCGTGACTTCCAGGGCATTCCAGCCTTGGCCACCGAGGACTGGTCCATCGACAAAGATCGATTGGGGTGACTCCAGCGCCCGAGTATGATAAGGCAATAGACCTTGACGCTGATGTTGTCATTCGAGGCAACGGGAGACGGCGTCTGCTCACCGAGTGTTCGCGTAGGGATCGTCCTCTCCGGATGGCTCGCCCAACGGGACTTCGTCCGGCATAACCGGGATCGCCTGGTAGTCGCTGCGGCTTTCGTTGGTGCTCAGAACGCGGATGCCGGGGTGGTCGGTCAACGGGCATTTATTCTCGCAGATGCCGCAGCCGATACAGCGGCTGGGATCGACTCGCGGCTGCTTGAGAACGATCTTTTGGCCGTTGCGGGCGACCACTTCCGTCTCGACCACGTAGATCGCTTTGTCGGGGACGGGACAGTGCTCTTCGCAGACGATGCACTCGCGGCCGTAGGCATAAGGGATGCAGCGGGTGACGTCGAACGCGGCCAGCCCGATCCGCACTTGCTTCTTCTGCTCGACGGTCAACGGCCGGATGGCTTCGGTCGGGCAGATGTGCGTGCAGGCCGTACACTCGGACTCGCACCAGCCCAAGCGCGGGACCAGCCGAGGCGTCCAGAGCCCCTCCAGCCCGGCTTCCCACAGCGCCGGCTGCAAGCCGTGCGTCGGGCAGATCTTGATACACATCCCGCACGCCGTGCAACGCCGCAGAAACTCGGCCTCCGGCAACGAGCCGGGCGGACGGATCAGACGCTCCTGCGGCAGCGCTCCGCGGGCCTGCGGCGCGATCCGCAGCAGGCACAACCCGGCCACGCCGCCCAGCGCCGCGCCGAACACCGCGCGCCGCGATACGCCCAGGCCCTCGACGGCCGGCTGCTTGCGCCACGGCAGCGCCACGGTGAAGTGTAGTCCGTCGCGGCGGCAGGAATCCGTGCAATTCAAGCAGCCCAGACACTCGGCCGCCTTCCAGCGATCGCCCGGCGCGCCCGTCGCCGCCCCCTGGCACGACATGGCGCACAAATCGCACTGGTTGCAGTTCTCGGCCTGCACCGCGCGCCGCACCAGCGGACGCAGGGAAAAAATGCCCAACAGCGCGCCCAGCGGACACAAATACCGGCACCAGAACCGCGGCCGGTAGCGGTTCAGCGCCAAAGTGACCAGAAGCAAGCCCAGGATCAGCCCGCTGCCCAGAAACGTGTTCGTTCTCAATCCGAAGACATGATCCCGCAAGAACTCGTACGCTGGCTCGCTCACGTAGTCCCGCACCAGCGGATGCACGGGCTTGACGACCGGCTGGAGCGGCGCGGGAGCGTTCTCCGGATCGTAATGGTAGATCGCCGTCGACGGCGCTTGCACGCCCCACTGGACCGCCGGCACGATGGCCGTGGTGGTCGTCCGATACAGGAGGACCAGGGGATCGAAGAGCGTGCCCCAGTGGCTGCCGAACAAGGCCATGACCAGCAGGCCGGCCAGCAGCAGGTACTTGGTCCTCTGCCACGGGGACCAGTGATCGCGCCGCCGGCGGTCAGGCCAGATCCAGAACAAGACCCGGCCGGCCAGCGCGTGCAGCGTGCCCAGCGGACAGGCCCAGCCGCAGAAGACGCGGCCGAAAACCAGCGTCAGGACGACCAGGCCCAGCGACGCCCACAGCAGCACCGGCACCGCGTGCGCGGCTAGCCCCGTCGCGATCAGCAGGAACGGGTCGATCGCAAAAAAAGCCTTCAGCCACGGGCTGGGCAACTGATCGCCGCTGCGGGCCTGCGTCGCGAGAACCAAGCCGAGGAACGCCAGCAGGAAGGCAATCTGGACCAGCCGCCGTAACGTGACCCAGCGCCACAGGGAGCGAAGTTTCATCATTTCGGTTCAACCTAACGCGGGCTGGCGCCCGCAACCCAAGTAGGATGGGCATTCTTGCCCGTCCGGATCGTGACGGGCAGGAATGCCCATCCTACAAGATGCGCGCGTCACACGCGCATCCTACGGCCTGACACTCTTAGGGACCATGTCACGACACCGCCAACTCCCGCAACGCGAGCGACCGGTAGTCCATCCTGCCCAGGCCGTACTCGTGTCCCTTGGCGATCGCGCCGATCTCCGCCGGCTTTTTGCCCATGACCTCCGCGCCCCAGGCGTCCAGGGCTACGATGTCGGTGCCGGCGGCCAGCGTGAGTTTCGTCTCGACGTCCTCCAGCCTGCCGCCCTTGGGGCCGTTCGCCTTGAGGATCCTGGTCGCGTCCAGCAGGCACAACCGCGGCTTCAAGAACCGCGTCAGGTCCGCGACGCTGGGGTCGATGGCCTGGTGGAACACGTTCCGCTTCTCGATCACGCCCATGTAGTTCTTCATGCACAGCGTCAAGCCAGCAAGGCGGTGGTGCTTGGCGATCGGCACGTTGATCACCAGGTCCGTCTCCATGATCTCCGGATAGACGGGGATGGACTTGACTTGTTCGCCGCCGATGTGGGCATCCTTGAACCGCGTCCGGTCCAGGAACACGACTTTCGCGCCCGCCGCGCGAGCCGCCTCGGCAATGCCGCTGGCGTGGTACGTCTTCTCCGCCACGTCGCACGGATTGTCGCCCACCTTGACCGTCTTGGCGCCCGCGTCGAAGCACAGGCGGATGAGCGTGGCGACCACGTCGGGGTTCGTATTGCCCGCCTGTTCCGGCGTGCGGTCCCAGCCGATGTTGGGCTTGACCCAGACCACGTCGCCGCGGCTCACAAACCGCTTCATTCCGCCCAGGGCCTCGATCGCCTGCTCGGTGAGCTTGACGGCGATGTTCTTCATGCCCGCATTGGCGGCCGGTTGGACCCCGCTCCACTTGGCAATGGCCATCTCGGCGGGCTTGGCCGCCGCTTGACCGAACAGCACATCAGGCCGAGCCGCCAACAGACCGGCGGCGGCCGTACCAATCAGGAATTCTCGTCGGGAATGCTCGCACATCATCGTTCTCCTCCTGCAGCACAGGGCCGCACACGATAGGCTGAAGTCAATTTCGCCCGCTGACGCAATACGAGCACGATAACCAACATTCGGGCCAAGAATCAAGACCTCTGCCCGTCGAAAACCCGCCCGCCAGGACCTGGGGTCAGCCGGCGGCGGAGCGGGGGCTGCCGTCCAGTCGCCGGTGGCGGCGCAGAGTGGGGAACGGCCAGGCGGTCCGCAACACGACCAGGATCGTGCCTACGCCGCCGCTGACGACGGACACGGTAGGGCAGATGCAAATCGTCGGCCGGGGGAGCGGACATGCGGTAGTCAGGCGGGCGTGGGAACGATTATGATGGGTTTCGTCAAATGCTTTTGTCCTGGGGGCACGCTTATCGTGAGCCGATCGAAACATTCTTCACCCACGCCTCGCGCTTCGTCCTTGGATCACCTGATTATCCGGGCTTCGGCCGGGACGGGCAAGACGTTCCAGCTGTCCAACCGCTTCCTGACGCTGGTGCGGCGGGGCGTGCCCTGCGAAGCCATTTTGGCCACGACGTTCACGCGCAAGGCGGCCGGCGAGATTCTGGACCGCGTCATTGGGCGGCTGGCCGAAGCGGCCGACGACGACCGGAAACGCGAGCAATTGGCGGGCTTTACGGGGGACGAAGCCTGGAGCCGCGAGGCGTGCCTGGACGCGCTGGAAACGGTCATGCGTTCGCTGCACCGGCTGCGGGTCAGCACGCTGGACAGCCTGTTCGCTCAGATCGCCCGCAGCTTCGGCTTGGAACTCGGCTTTCCCTTCGGCTGGCAGATCGTCGAGGCGCTGGTGGACAAGCGGCTGCGGAGCCGTGCCATCGACGCGGTGCTGACGTCGAGCGACGGGGCGCAGTTGCGGACGCTGGTACACCTGCTGACCAAGGGCGAGGCGGCCCGCTCGATCAGCAAACTGATCCGCGACACGGTCAATGACCTGTACGACCTGTTCCAGGACACGGCCGCCGAAGCCTGGCACAAGGTGCCGCGGTCCAAGCCGCTGGACGAGTCGCAGCTGGCCGCGGCGTTCGCTGAATTGCGGGCGGCGGAACTGTCCGAGAGCCGGATGAGCAAGGCCCGCGACGAGGACTGCGCACGCGCGGAGGTAGGCGACTGGGACGAGTTCCTGAAGAAGGGCCTGGCGGCCAAGGTCGCCCAGGGTGAACTGGTCTATTACCGCAAGCCGATCCCGGAGACGGTCGCGGCCATCTACCGGCGGCTGATCGACCACGTGAAAGCGGAACTGGTCGGCCGGGTGGCGGCCCAGACGGAAGCCTCCCACGCGCTGCTGGAGATGTTCCACGTCGAGTACCAGCGGCTGAAGAGCAGCTATCACGCGTTGCGGTTCGAGGATGTCACCCGCCGCCTGGCGAACGTCGGCCAAGCGGTCGATCTGGGCAGCTTGAGCTTCCGCTTGGACGCGCGGATCGATCACCTGCTGCTGGACGAATTCCAGGACACGTCGCCGCAGCAGTGGCGCGTGATCCAGCCCTGGGCCCACCGCGTGACGGCCGGCGCAGATGAGACCTCGTTCTTCTGCGTGGGGGACGTCAAGCAGGCGATCTACGGCTGGCGGGGCGGGATCGCCGAGATCTTCGACGCCATCGACCGCCAGCTGCCCGGCCTGAAACCGCAGAGTTTGAACACCAGCTTCCGCTCGTCCCAGCCGGTGATCGACGCCGTCAACCGCATCTTCACGCACCTCACGGAGCACCCCAATCTGGGCCGCGCGGAACCGGCGGTGCGCCGCTGGTCGCAACGGTTCGAACCGCATACGACGCAACGGCAGGAGTTGACCGGCTACGCGGAATTGGCCGCGGCCCCGGCGGCGGGCGAAGATCAGTCGCAGTGGGAAGTCACGCTGGGTTTCGCCGCGGCGCGGATCGCAGAACTGGTCCAGCAAGCTCCCGGCCGCAGCGTCGGCGTGCTGATGCGCCGCAACGACGGCGTGGCGCGAGTGATCTACGAACTCCGCAAGCTGGACGTGCCCGCCAGCGAGGAAGGCGGAAATCCACTGACCGACTCCGCGGCCGTGAACGTGGTCCTGTCGCTGCTGCGGATCGCCGATCATCCCGGCGACACGGTGGCCCGCTTTCACGTGGCGAATTCGCCGTTGGGAGCGGTCGTCGGCTTGGACGATTACCGCGACGACGCGGCGGCGCGGGACGTGTCGCTGCAGGTCCGCCAGTCGTTGGTGCAACAGGGCTACGGCGCGACGATCCAGGGCTGGACCCAGGCCCTGGCCCGGCACTGCAGCCGCCGCGAACTGAGCCGCCTGGAGCAATTGATCGAGAAGGCGTACGCCTACAACGCCGCCGCGACGCTGCGCGCGGACGAATTCGTCGCCCTGGTTGAAACCGAGCGAGTCGCGGATCCCACGCCGGCGGACGTCCGCGTGATGACGATCCATCAGGCCAAGGGACTGCAATTCGACATCGTCGTGCTTCCGGAGTTGGAGGGCGACATCGTGGGACAACCCGACCCGGTGGTGACGCACCGGGACGATTGCACGCTGCCGGTGGATTGTGTTTGCCGCTACGCCAGCGCCAACATTCAGCAGTTGCTGCCGGCCTCGTTCCAGCAGATGTTCGAGGCGGCGACGGAACGAGCAGTGACCGAGTCGCTGTGCGTGCTGTACGTGGCCGTCACGCGGGCCATCCACGGCTTGTACGCAATCGTTCCGCCCTCGGCCGACAGCGAACGGAGCGTGCCGAGGACGCACGCCGGCCTGCTGCGCGCCGCGCTGGCCGAGGCGCCTCGGGCGGAACCCGAGACGGTGCTGTACCGGCACGGCGACTCGCAATGGTACCGGTCCGGCGGCGATGCGGCGGACGGAAGAGCTGAGGGGGCGACTGGAGGTCTTGAGGCTCCTCGGAGACCTGCGGTCGGCGGTTTCGGCGGGGTCGGAGACCCGCGCCAAGCGCCGGCTGCCGGTCTGGAAATCGCGGTGCGTCTGGCCCCGCTGGCCGGCGGCCGCAGGCGAGGTTGGGAGCGGGCCCGGCCTTCCGGCTTGGAAGGCGGCACGACCGTTTCTCTACAGCACCTGTTGGCCCCTTCGCGGGCGGCCGCGTTTGCCCGCGGCGAATTGGTCCACGCCTGGATGGAGCAGGTCCGCTGGATCGAAGACGGGAGGCCCGATGACGCCCAGCTGATGTCGGTCGCCCAAGAGGTGCTGGCCGACGCGCCGGCCGCGAATGTCGATTTGCCGGCGGAACTGGCTCGCTTCACCGCCCAACTGGCTTCGCCGCTGGTCGCCCAAATGCTCTCGCGGCAGCGTTACGAGGCTCCACAGCGCGTCGGCTTCTCCCCCGCCGTGACCCAAGAACTCGCCGCTCGCCACGTGACCGCCACGGTCCAGAACGAATGCGGTTTCGCGATTCGCGACGGCGGACAGTTGCTGAGCGGCTTCATCGACCGTCTGGTGCTCCTGGAGGACGCCGGCCGGGTCATCGCGGCGGAGATCATCGACCACAAGACGGACGCCTTCGACGCCCAAGACGAGCAGCAACGGTCCGCCAAGATCGCCTTCTATGCCCCGCAATTGCACGCCTACCGCCGGGCCGTCGCGCAAATGGCCAACGTGCCGGCGGACCACATCGTCGCCACGCTGCTGTTCCTCGAGGCGGGCCTGGCCTGTCCGGTCGGCTGAGACGGGAGTCTCAATTGCCCAACCCAAACGGGCGCTTATCGTGCGGATTTCGCTCCTGACAACTGACCCTGTGTTCGCGATCTCTTCTGTTGGGCGAGCGGCCGTCTGCCGGTCTACGGTGCCACAATCTCGTAGGGGACCGCTGGCAGGGTGAGTTGGGCCGCGGCTTTGGGATTGAGGGGCTTCGATTTGTTGCCTGCCGGGCTGGGCCTTTTGGCTGCGGCGGTCAGGATCAGGTTCCCCTTCTGGCCCGCTTTGACCTTGGCGGCGTCGGTCTGAATGAGGATCTCGATGCCTGCGCCGGAACGGGCGGTTTTCTGGATGCTGATGCCCTCCGGCGGATTGCGCAAGGCAAGTTGAACCCTGTCCAGGGGCGTGCTCTTGGGAACGGCGAACTTGACGCTGGCCGTGCCGCCGACAGGAATCCGCGTGGGACCGTCGCCGAGGAGTCGCACGGGACTGCGGCCAAAGTCGCGGCCGGAGATGGCCACACGCAACTCCTGGGACGGGACCAGATGCCGGTACGCGAAGGCTTGCATCATGTCCTCGGCCGGCACGACGGGCTGCACGACTTCCCGGCCTTGGAGTGCGGCACGCCCCTCGAGTTGCAGGCTGACGGGTTTCTGGAGTGGCGTGGACGGAACCCCCAGCGTGATTTTCAACTCGTTCGCTGTGGCCGGCACTTGGCGCCCGGCCAGCCAGAATCCCTCAGGCGCGTCCTTAAGTGACAGGGCGATTTCGCCGGCAAAGCCGTCCTTGCGGAGGACGTACACGGTGAGTGGAACCGTGCTGCCGGCGCGGGCGCTGACGCTGGAGGGCACGACCCGCAATTCGAAATCAGGACGCGGCGGGCTGATCCGCAAGCGGTACGCATACTCCGGGCCGCCCTGGTGCTGCATGTCGGTCAGGTGCAGGTAGTACTTGCCATCGGCCGGCAAGGCCAAGCGAATCACGGAGTCGGCATGATGCGTCGTCAGGCCGGCCCCCTTGTCCTCGTGGTCGTCGTTCTGGGCCAGTTGTTTGCCCGAAGCGTCGGTCAGTTTGAGCACCGAGTCCAGCGGCGAGTTCAGTCGGCGGGCCATGACTTCCGCCACGATCTCGTCCCCGGTGTGGCCTTCGAAGCAGAACACGTCGCTGTCGTCCGGCTGGCCGATGCGGCCATTGACGATCACCGGAGCCGGGAGCTGCTGGGCCTGGGACGGCTGGTCGTTCGCTTCGGTCTCCGGGCATTCCGGCAGCGTGTCCACCGCTAAGGGCACATGGTTGGCGATCCATGCCTGCGTGCGGCCGGCCAGCGGATACACGCCCGGCGCCCGGTCTTGGTTGTCCACCGTCAGGCGGGTGACGGGGAGATTCCAGCCCTTCAGTTCCACGGGGAGCCGCGCGCCGGCCTGGCCGCCCAGCGGGAAGATGCCTGTCACGAACGGGAGTTCGCCGATGGTGATGCGGTACACGAAATCTTCCCGGCCCCGGTAGATCGCGTCTTTGATCTCGACGAGGTACTCGCCGTCGGCGGGGATCGGAACGTACAAGACGGGATCGGGATTGAAGCGGAAGTCGTCTTCGTAGGCCAGTTCTTTTCCTTGGGCATCATAGACAGCGAGCACGGCCTGGAACCATCCGGGAACGGCATCGGCAATGTACGGGACCAACTCGCGCGCGTTGGCGGCCACGACCAAACGCTGGCCCTTGCTCGCGGTGAACCGGTACCGGTCCACTTTGCCGGGCATGATTTGGCCGTTGATGACGGCCGGCAGCGTGACGGTCATCTCCGGTTCCTTCTTGCGGTCCTTGGGGGCCACCGCCGTCTTGGCGATGGAGCTTTTCTGCTCGGTGAGGCTCTTCGACGCCTTGGCCGAGAACTCGGGCAGCCGGCCGATGTGGAACACGAGCGGGTTGGACAACGCGGACGGCGAGCCGATCCGCAGATCCCGTTGACCCGGTTTGGCGTCCGGAGCCACGGTGATCTGGACGACGGCCAGTTCGCCGATGGCGGGGTTGGCGGGCCGGCGGACTGCCCCGCTGATCTTCGTGCGGATCTCCATCAGCATCGCCTCGTCCGCGGCCGTCCAGGTCGCGCCGGCGTACTTCTTCTTCAGTTCGTCCAGTTCCTTGTCCTGTTCCGCGGGGTCGGGCTTGGCCGTCTTGGCGGTCTTGAAGCTGCGAAAAGCCTCCAAGGCGCGAAAATCGTTGCGGACCACGGCTTTTCTCGCGAGGAGTTCATCGACTTTGATGCGCAGTTCGTTCAGCACTTTGCCCGGCATCGGCTGGATCAGTTCGACGATCGTGGCCTGGACGCCGCCGCCGGAGACGTCCACCGAGTTGACGCCGGTCAAGAATTGGCCGCCGATCACGGCCTCGAACGTCGCGCCCTGCTGGCCGCCGGCGGGGTAGACGTAGCCGATGTGCATACCGCGCTGCTGCTGGGCTTGCGCCAGGGACGCGAGGGCCAACAAAACCGACGTTCCCAGAACCGCGGACGATCGGGTCAGGATCATAGATCGCTCCTATGTGCGATTAGGCACGTGCTGAGGAATTCTCCGCTCGGCGCCGGTCTCCTGACCTCGCCGAAAGGGCCGACCGCAGGTCTCCATGATTCTGCAGACCTATCGGTCCTCGTTCGTGCGGGGTCGGGAGACCCGCGCACAACACGGTCACATAATCTCCGTCAACAGCCCGCCCGACTTGGCGCCGTCCGCGGCGGCGGGCAGCGCGGTGGCCAACTGGCCTTGGGGATGCGGCAGCTTGGCGGTGGCGTCGATGCCCAGCAGCTGATACATGCTGCCGATCAGGTCCACTGGATACACGGGCCGATCTTTGACTTCTTCGCCCGTCGCGTTGGACGAGCCGACGACGTGGCCGCCTTTGAACCCGCCGCCTGCCACCAGGACGGAAAAGACCTTGCCGAAATGGCCGCGGCCGCCGTTCCAGGGCGGTTCCCACTGGACCCTGGGCGTCCGGCCGAACTCGCCGCAACACCAGACAATCGTGCTGTCGAGCAAACCGCGGTCGGACAGATCCGCCAGCAGGGTCGCCAAGCCCTTGTCCAGCTCCGGGTGCTTTCGCTGTACGGTCTGGAAATGGCCCTTGTGCGTGTCCCAGCCGCTGTAGTTGATCGTGATGTAGGGCACGCCCCGCTCGACCAGCCGACGGGACAACAGGCAGGCCTGCCCGAACGTGGTGCGGCCGTAGCGCTCCCGCAACTCGTCTTTCTCTTGCGTCAGGTCGAACACTTTGCCCGCGTCGCCCAGGATCAGGTCGTAGGCTTGCTGTTCGCATTGCTCCAAGGCCACCAACTGCGCGTCGCCGGGCATTGCGTGCGCGAGCGAATCCAGCTTGCCGAGGAAATCGCGGCGGTTCTTCTGCCGCTGCTCCGTGATGCCTTGAGCCACCACCCCCTCGACCACGAATGGCACCCGGCCGGGATCGCCGCCCGTGGCAAACGGCTTGTAACGCGTGCCCAGGAAGCCCGCCTCGGAAAACCGGCCCTGGGGCTGTGTCACGACGATGTAGGGCGGAATCAGGCCCTCGTATCCCGCGCCGTAGCCTTTGAATAGCGACACCACCGCGCCGGCACACGGATACACGTCCCGGCCGCCGGGTTCCCTCGCGGTCTGGACCATGTAGGCCGCCGTCTCGTGGCCACTGTTGCCGTGCGTCATGCTGCGGATGAGCGAGTACTTGTCGGCGCACTTGGCCAGTTCCGTCAGCTGCTCGCCGATGCGGATGCCGTCCACGTTGGTCGCGATGGGGCTTCTCAGCGGACCGGTGAAGTCGGGGCCGGCGTCCGGTTTGGGGTCAAAGTTGTCGATGTGGCTCGCGCCGCCCCAAAGCCAGACTTGGATGACCGATTTGGCCTTGGCGTTGGCTCTCGCCGAGGAGGTGGGACGCTGCTCGCCGGCTTGCAGACCGTCGGCCAGGATCAGTCCGGCGGCGCCCAGCATGCCGTGTCCGAGTGCCTCGCGCCGGGAGATCCGTCCGTCGGTGTACGATCCGGGATGGGAATCGTGTTCTGTACTCATGCTTCAATCTCCGCACAGTGGTTCAGTGTCGATACAGGAACTCGGAGCTATTGATCAAGGCCCAGGCCAAATCCACCGCCGCCTCGCGTCTTGCCACGGTCGATTGGGCATACTCGGCGACGGATTTCAGTTCTTCATCCGTCGGAAAGCGCGAAAGGATCGTCAGGTACAGGGCATCGACGACCTCCCTGGGCTCCTTGGCGTCGCCAGAGGCATCCGGCTTGCGGAACTTGCCGGACTTCGCCGACTTCCCGCCCCGGGCAAACTTGGCGGCCGGCTTGGACGCGGCGGAGCCAAACAGCGATTGGAGCAGCGGGCTGCCCTCGATCTTTCGCTGGATGTGGCTCGAATTCAACAAATGCAGGCGCTGATCGGCCGTCGGCCGATTGCTGCGTTCCGATTCCAGACCGGTGTCGCGCGGCGGACGCCCGAACTGTTCCAGGAACGAACTGGTGATGCTGCCGTCCGGCAAGGCGATCGCACGCTGGTCTTCGGGAATGTACGTAAACGGTTCCGGAATCGCGCTCGAATACTGCTCCGTCGTGCCGGTGATCTGGTTCAGCGCGTCAATCAGCACTTCGGCTTCCAGTCGCCGCAACGGATAGCTGGCGAAGTGTTCCGCCGCTGCCGGTTTGTCGCTGCGGGGAACCGAGGACAGCTGGTAAGTCTTCGAGTTCAGGATTAGACGGTAGACGTGCTTCAAGTCGTACTGGGCCGCCACCAGTTCCTGCTCCAGGTGCGTCAGCAGTTCGGGATTGCTGGGCGGATTGTCCGGCCGAATGTCGTCGGGCTCGTGAATGATGCCTCGCCCCAACAGCCAGGACCAGACGCGGTTGACGATATTGCGGGCGAACCAAGGGTTCTTCGGGTCGATCAGCCAATCGGCGAAAACCTGCCGCGGGTCCCGCTCGCGCGACAGCCGGGCAGGAGTGCCATCCGGAAACATGGCCGCGGCCGCCGGGCCACCGGCCGTCTGACCGGTTGGCTTGTCCGGGTCGAACGAGACGATTTCTTCTTTCCACTCGCCCGTTTCTTTGTAGCTGATCTGGGAGAAGAACGACGCCATGCCCGCCAGCCGGTCTTTCGGCCACTTGTCGGCCCGCGTCCCCATCAACGTCAAGGCCACGGCCTGGGCGATGCCCTCCGGCGTCTTGCTTTGAACGGCCCGGTAAAAGTTGACCTGGCCGACGCGGAAATTGCTGCCGTTGGCCGTGAGCATCTCGCGGACGAAACGGTCATACGGCAGGTTGTCTTTCAGGCTGGTCCGAATCCAGCGGTGATACGCCTGAGCGGCGTTCGGCCATAAATTGATCGGAAACTCGGCTTTGACCCGCAGCAGATCGCTCCACTTCAGCGCCCAGTAGTCGGCGAACTCGTCGCGCTGCAGCAGGCGATCGATCAAGGCCGCGCGTTTATTGGGGTCCTGGTCGCGGAGGAATTCGCGGGCCTCCTTGGCCGTAGGCAGCGTGCCGATCACATCCAGGTAGACCCGGCGAACGAACACGGCGTCGGAGCAAACGCGGGCTGGTTCAATCCTCGCCTGCTGCAGGCGTGCGAACACCAGTTCGTCGATTTTGCCTTGGAGCGGGACGTCGGCCGGGCTTTCGAAGATTCGCGTCGCTTTTTCGTCCGCACCGGCGCCGAGCAGAGTCGCTGTGAGAACCAGCGAGAAGACGGAGTTCATTCCCATAATTGCAGCCCAAGGAAGGTGAGCGGGTGACCGACGCGACGCATCGGAAGGTCTTAGCACCGTTCGAGAAATAACTGTCCGGATTCGCCGTGGCGTAAGCTTCCAGCTTGCGGTAGATCGTGGCCCCGCAAGCTGGAAGCTTACGCCACCTATTTCTCGAACGGGGCTTACGCTAATAGATGCGCGCCCCGGCGAGCATATTTGCCAGAGGACCGGGGAAAATCGGAACCTGACGGTCGATTAAACCCCAGAATCGGTCAGAGGTTCCGCCACCGGGCCGACGCGGATCGCGCGGATCGATGGGGGGGGCAGGTATTCCAGTCTCGTTCTTCGCGGCGTCCGCCTCACGACCCGACCCGCACCTGGATTTCATCGCCGACGACGCGGACTTCGTAGTTGTCGGTCTTGATGCGGCGATTGTCGCACCACGTGCCATCGGTGACTTGGAAACGCCAACCGTGCCAGGGACAGGTGACGACGCCGTCTTCCAAGTGGCCATCCGCTAGCGATGCGCCCATGTGGGGGCAGAGGTCGTTAATGGCGTGGTAGACGCCGCCCTCGTTGAAGATCCCGACCACCTTGCCGCCGACCACGTACGAGTTGCCTTGCCCTTCCGGGATGTCGCCCACCTTGGCCACCGTCACAAATTCCGCTTCCGACATCGTAGCGCCCTGGAAAAACTTGGGATTTCGGGAACAATAGCACGCCCGATTGTAGGACGGGTTGACCGCCGTGTCAGCCGGTCCAGCCCGTCGCAGCGGTGGCCGAAAGAACTTCCCGGTTTCGCCTCGAGGGGGCCATTCCGTTCCGGGAGAGTGTTTCGGCCGCCATTGCTAGCGTGGTTCTCCGAGCCGTGCGACGGGGGGATCGGACAAGAGTGCGGCGAGCAACGTGTCCCCATTTTGAAAGCCATCCATGCCGGATTTGAACCTGAAGGAACACCTGGTCAATCGCGTTCTGCCGCGGGTCGAAATGCCGGCGCAGTACATCGGCGGCGAACTGAACGCCGTCCGCAAGGACCCGCGCGGCGTGCGCGGACGGCTGTGCCTGGCCTTTCCCGATGCGTACACGATCGGCATGAGCCACCACGGCTTGCAGGTGCTGTATTCGCTGATGAACGCCCGCCCGGACTGGTACTGCGAGCGGGCTTATACGCCCTGGCCGGACATGGAACAGCAGTTGCGCGGAGACGGTCTGCCGCTGTACAGCCTGGAGTCGTACACGCCGCTGGCCGACTTCGACGTGCTCGGCTTCTCGCTGCAATACGAGATCTGCTACACGAACATCCTGACGATGCTCGATCTGGGCGGCATTCCGTTGCGAGCCGAAGCGCGGACCATGCACCATCCGCTGGTGATCGCCGGCGGCCCCTGCGCGCAGAATCCGGAGCCGCTGGCCCCGTTCATCGACGTGTTTGTGACCGGCGACGGCGAACCGAGCTTGCCGCAAGTGTGCGACCTGTGGAAGGAGTTGCAGGGAGCTTGCCGCTCGCTGGGCGGGTTGGCGGCCGGAGTTGCCGGGCAACAGCAGCGTGCGGAAGCGCTCGCCCAGGTGGCTGTCAAGCTGCCGTTCGCCTACGTGCCGCGGTTCTACGAGCCGGAGTACCGCGACGGACGGTTCGTGGCCCTGAACCGCACGCGGCCGGACGTGCCGGAAACGATCCAGCCGTGCTTGCTTGCCGACCTGGAATCCATCCCGCTGGCGACCAAGCCGATCGTGCCATTTGTGGAATGCGTCCACGACCGCATCGCCATCGAGATCATGCGCGGCTGTCCCTGGCAGTGCCGGTTTTGCCAGAGCACGGTCATCAAGCGCCCGTTGAGGTTCCGCTCGGTCAAGACGATTGTCGACGGGGCACTGGAGAGCTACGGGAACACGGGTTTCAACGAAATCTCGCTGCTCTCGCTGTCCAGCAGCGATTATCCGCATTTCGAGGAACTGGTCCGCGAGCTGAAACGCGTGTTCGGGCCGCTGGGCGTGAACGTCTCGGTGCCCAGCCTGCGGGTGAACGAGCAGTTGCGGACCATCGCCGAGTTGATCGGCAACGAGCGGCGTTCGAGTCTGACGCTGGCCCCGGAAGTGGCCCGCGACGACATGCGGGAGCAGATCCGCAAGAAGATCAAGAACGAGGACTTGTACGAGGGTTGCCGCGTGGCGTTTCGCCACAACTACGAAAGCGTCAAGCTGTACTTCTTGTGCGGTTTGCCCGGCGAGCGGCCGGCGGACTTGGACGGCATCCTGGAGATGGCCGAGACGATCGCCCGCCTCGGCAAAGAGGAGCGCGGCCGCTGGGCCAATGTCACCGCCAGCGTGTCGAACTTTGTGCCCAAGGCCCACACGCCGTACCAGTGGAACGCGATGCAGACCCGCGAGTATTTTCACGAGGCCCACCGGCGTTTGCGAGGCCGGCGCCGCGGCAGCGTGAGCGTCAAGTGCCACCACATCGAAACCAGCCTGGTCGAAGGCGTCCTGAGCCGCGGCGACCGCCGCGTGGCCGAGGCCGTCGAGCTGGTCTGGCGGCGCGGGGCCAGAATGGACAGCTGGCGCGAGCACTTCGACCCGCAGCGCTGGTGGCAGACGCTGGCCGACGTGGGACTGGACGTCGCTCAACTGCTGCACACGCCCTACGACCTCGACGCCCGGCTGCCGTGGGACCACCTGAGCGTGAAATACGGCCGCGAGTTCCTGGAAAAGGAACAAACTCGATCCGCCGTCCAGTTGCAGGCGATGTCCGACGCGGTCTAGCGCCCGTCACGGGGCAGCCCCGGCGTCGTGTTCTGGTCCACCGGTCTTTCTCATGCTCGTGTAACCATCGGCGACTTGGCTTGCACTATACTAGGCGCCGCGGATTTTTTTGACGTCGCGGGAACAAGAGTCAGCCTTGGCAGGCGAATACGTGGTGAACTGGAAGACTTTCTGGCAGTTCCATCCGCGCGGCGATGGAGGTACGGAACGTGTCCTTGGCCATTAGCACCGAGCACTTGACGAAAATCTATGGCGGCAAAGTGATCGCCGTCAACGACATGAGCCTGCAGGTGCCGGCCGGCTCGATTTACGGGCTGCTGGGGCCCAACGGGGCCGGCAAGACGACGACGCTGCGGCTGCTGCTGGGACTGCAAACTCCCACGGCGGGGAAAGCCGAGATCTTCGGCCATGCTTGCGGCGTCAACGCGACGGCGGTTCGCGGCATGATCGGCTTTCTGCCCACGCATCCCACGCTGCCGGGACACCTGCGGCCGGTCGAATACCTGGAACTGCTGGGCAAGGTCTGCCGCCTGCCGGCAGAGGTTCGCAAGCCCCGTTTGACTTCGCTGTTGCGGGCCGTCGGATTGCTGGATGCGACGGACCAGCGGATCGACACCTTTTCGACGGGGATGCGCACGCGGCTGGGCATTGCGGCCTCGCTGATGGCCGATCCGCCGTTGCTCTTGTGGGATGAGCCCACGGCCGGCCTGGACCCGGCCGCGCGGCGGTTCACCCTGGACTTGATCCGGGACTTGGGCAAGACCCGGACGATCCTCGTCGCGACGCACATCCTGAGCGACATCGACCAGATCTGCGACCACGTGGGGGTGATGTACGAAGGCCGCATGATCTTCAGCGGGCCGATGCGGGAGGTGAAGCGGCGGCTGCAGCGGGACGAGTACATTCTGGAGGTCGAGGGACCGCCGGAATCGTTGTCCGGAGCGGCCCAGCGGGCTGGCCAGTTGCCGGACGTGACCGCGCGAGCCGCTGATCAGCACACGCTGGTCGTGCAGGTGGCCGAGGGCGCCAGCCGGGCCGCCGCGCTGGCGAAAGTGCTGGACCTGGTGGACGCCTCCGGGCTGACGCTGCACTCGGTGCAATCGGCCCGCAATGACACGGAACACGCCTACCTACAATTGCTGCAAGAGGACCAAGCGCATGGATTCCGGCGATTCGAGTTTGAGAAGCGGCACGGCGCTGATGCCGGCCCTGGCGATTCTGCGTCATGAGTTGGGCAGTCTGTGGTCCGGGTGGCTGGTCCGCTTGTGGCTGATCGTCGCCGGATTGCTTGCCCTGCTGACGCTGACGAGCGCTTGGGGACAACTGCAGACGGCCATCCTGGCTGGCTCGCTGCTGTTTCCGTTTCTGGTCTTCCCCTGGTTCCTGATCGTCATGTTGTTGGGGATCAGCCCGGTGACTGGATCGCGGCTGGATGCGCTGGCCGACGGGATTTTGAGCCGCCCGATCACGCGCTACGAGTACCTGCTGGCCAGTTGGGCGGCGCGGGTTGTGACCGTGTTGGCCGTGTTCTTTCTGGTCGTCACGCCCTGTGTGCTCCTGGCGGCGTTTGCCAAACGTCCCGCCGTGGCGGCCGACTCCGTGACGTGGTACGGCGTGCTCAGCGCCGCCGCGCTCGTCAGTCTGGTGTTGACGTTTCTCGTCTCCCTGGGTTTTCTCGCCGGCACGCTGCTCCGCCGTCCGCTGGTGGCCGCCGTAGTGCTGTTCTTCGTCTGGTATCCGGCGAATTTCGTCCTGGACACGCTGCAGCTGGAAGAGTTCTCGCCGATCACGCTGAACCGGGCTCTGCCGACGCTGTTGCGGACGCCGTGGAAGGCGCCGGATGACCGGAGCGACCGCAAGCTGAGTGAGACGGACGCCGCCGCGCTCCAGCGCCAGTGGGACCAGGTCATGACGGTCTTCGGTGGCGGGCAGCCCGAGCCCTCGCGCCGCGACTCGGGCGACTTTTTCGAGCGCGGCAACTATGAAGATTTCTCGTTTTGGAAAGTCTTTCTCGGTTACAGTATCCCTACGCTGGCGGCCGTCGCTCTGGCGACCTGGGTTTTCTGCCGGCGCGATCTTTGAAGGAGTTGAATTCCCATGTACCGCCAAGTTCTCGTTCTGACCGTCGTTGTTTGCGCATTTGTCGCAGGTCGCGCGGCACCGGCTGGCGAGCCGCTGCCGCCGCGCGCGGAGTGGATCCCCCAGGACGCCGTGATCGTCGTGGATATCGCCCGGCCCCGCCAGTTGATCGCTCCCCTGTTGGACGATCGCGTCACCAGCGCGGTCACGGCTTCGCCTCAGTATCAGGCGGCGACGGCCAACCCCGAGTTCAAACAGCTGGCGGGCGTGGTCAAGCACTATCAGGAGAAATACCAGGTCGACTTCCGCGGCCTGGTCGGCAAACTGCTTGGCGGCGGCGTCACCCTGGCCATCGGCCCGAAGGAGGCCAGCCTGCTGATCGTCGACACGGAAGACGCGAGGTTGCTGGAGGAAGTCCACGAGTTCGTCCGCGTGGTTGCCCGCGGCGAGGCGGAGAAGCGCGGCCAGCCGAACGCAGTTGTGTCCGCCGAATATCGCGGCGTGACGGGCTGGAAATTCGGCCCTAACGAAGCGCACGCGATCATCGGCAACCGGCTGGTGCTGACCAACAAGCCGGACTGGCTTAAGGCGGCCGTGGACCTGCGGGCCGATCCGAACGGCGCCAGTGTGGCCAAAGCACTGAATTATCGCACCGCGCAACAAGCGGTCGGCGTCAACGCGATAGGCAGCATCTACGCCGATCTGGCCGTCTTGAAACAAATCCCCAACGTCCAGGCCGGGCTCGCCAAGAACGCCGAGAACCCGTTGGCCTCGCTGCTGCTGGCGCCGCTGCTGGCGGCCATGCGCGAAGCGAAATGGCTGGCGATTGGCGTGAACTTGCAGGATCAGAAGCTGGCATTCGAACTGGCGATGGACGCCGCACCCCGCGACGCGTCGTCGCCCAAGGAATTCGCCACGCCGGAATCCGCCGCCGGCGGCGCGATGCCGAACTTCGCAGTGCCGCGGCAGATCGCCGGGCTGAGTTTCTACCGCGATCTCCACAAGTTCTATGCGGCCAAAGACCAGCTGTTCCCCGAACGAACCTCGGGCCTGATCTTCTTCGAGAACATGATGGGCATCTTCTTCACCGGCCGGGACTTGACCGATGAAGTGTTGGCCGAGACCACGCCCCACGTGCGGTTCGTCGTCGCCCAGCAGCAGTACGACGCCAAAGTCGGCACACCGCAAGTCCAACTGCCGGGCTTTGCCGCCGTCTTCCGCATGAAGAACCCTGAAAAGTTCTCATTGGTCGCCGAAGAGGCGTTTCAAAAGGCGTTAGGCCTGGTCAATTTCACCCGCGGACAGAAGGCCGAGCCGGGCCTGATTATCGACCGGCCGGAGTACGGGGGCGTGAAGTACACCGTGGCCGCCTTCGCAGCACCGGCCAAGACCGATCAAACGCCCGTCGACATGCGGTTCAATTTCCAGCCCACGCTGGCCATGCCCAACGGCTACGTGGTCATCAGCAGCACCGAAGCCCTGGCGCGCGACTTGATCGACGCCCTGAAGGAAGAGGCCGCCGGAAACGTCCAGCCGCTGGCGGGCAGGCACAGCCTCGTGACCGTCGACGGCAGCCGCGTGGCGTCGATCCTGAACGCCAACCGCGAGAACATGATCCAGCAGAGCATGGTCGAGAAAGGCAAAACGCACGAGCAGGCCGCTCAAGAGCTGGACGTGGGCCTGAAGATCGCGGAAGCCATCCGCCTGCTCACCTTGAGCATGGGCAGCCGCGACGGCCGGACGCATGCCACGCTGGAAATGACAGTCGAAGTGCCGTGATTGGATACCACTCTTGCCGGCCTATAATCAAAGATGAGGAACAGACGGGAGAACCCCATGCCGCTGCGCGATCACTTTCGGCCGCCGATCTGGAATCACTCGTCGTGGGAAGGATTTCACGGCGGTTGGCCGATGACCATGGTCCAACAGTTGGCCAAGGTATTGCCCAAGGAGTACGCAGCGGAACCTCGCGTTCACTTGGGCGACTACTACGAGATCGATGTTTGTGCTTTTAAGGAAGACGATTGGCGAACTGACGGCGCGGCGGCCGCGGAGAACGCGGTGGCGGACGGCGGATTGGACTACGTGGCAAGCGCCGTTTATGCGCCACCCCAGCCCACGTTGGTCTTGGACGCGCCCTCGGAGGATCAATACGCGTACGAGGTCTTGGTCTTCGACCACGCGCGTCACCGGAAATTGGTGGCGGCGATCGAAATCGTCAGCCCCGCCAACAAGGATCGGCCGGAGAATCGCCGCGCCTTCGTGGCCAAATGTGCGGCGCTGCTGCAAGAGCACGTCTGCGTGTCGCTGGTCGACCTGGTGACGATTCGACGATTCAATCTCTATTGCGATCTGCTGGAGTGGATCGGCCGCTCGGACCCGTCGTTTGCCCCGCCTCCGGCAACGTACGCCGTGACGTGCCGCGCATACAAGGCCGAGGGTGAGCCGCGCTTCGCCGCGTGGGCGTATCCGCTGGTCGTCGGCCAGAAACTGCCGACGCTTCCGATTTGGCTGAAGGACGATCTGGCGGTCTCGCTCGATTTGGAGGCAAGCTACGAGGAGACGTGCCGAGTCCTGCGCGTTCCCGACGCCCCGTCCGACGGGCTCAATTCGGCGAACGGTGGGCGTTAGTTCGTTATAAACCCACGGCCTCTGGCCGTGCGACCCTGAAAGGCTCTGCCGGTCCGGCGTGCCTCTCCAGGGCTCAGTTGCGTGACAGAATGATGGTACGGTTGAGCAACACTGGCAAGACCTGGAACCCGCGCCCGAATGACGCTGGCTTCGGCCGAGCCACCAGCAAAGCCGACGGCCGCGCGCGGAGCGGCGGCTTACTTGCATCGGCCCCAGCGGGGCCTTCCCTACGTCGGTCGCCCCGCTCTGCGGGGCTTCCTAAAGCCACGGCCTCTGGCCGTGGTCGTTTACTAGTTCGGCTGATTCATCCCCGTCGCTTCCATGAGCGCAGCTTCCCGCGCGTAGTCCTCCGCAAGTTCCGGCGGGTCGGATTGGCAGTACGCGATGGCTTCCCGCACCGCCTCTGCAGGGATGTTGTACTCGGCGGCGATCTCTTCGACGGTCATGGGGTCCTCACATGCGTACCAGCCGTAGAGGACTCGGGCTCGGATTCGCGTGCCCTGGACGAAGAGCTGGTTGTACGCCGATTTCGGGTTCGCGGCCAGATGGATTTAGGATGTCGCCGTGGTGCTCATGGATCTTATCTTATACCAGGGAGCGCAGTCCGGCAATGGCTTTCGGCGACGAGTGGGCAGAGAAGAAGAAAGGCTCGGCACCTTGGGGAGAAGAATGCTTTTCCTCTCGCGGAGCGAGAGGTCTACGGTGACCACATCGCCTGAATCTGGCTGCGGATGTGGCGGCTGGTGAGCGAGGCGGCGACGGGCTCGGAGGGCGGCTGTCCCGCGTTGAAAGGGGTGGCCAGGCACGCTTCGAAAAACGTTCTGAGCGCCGGCGGCAGAAACCGTGTCAGTTGGGCCAAGCTGTGGCGGTCGGTGAATCCGCCGCGGTTGGCGTGGTAGTAACGCTGCGGCTGGCAGACGTACAGATGGTTCTTGGCCCGCGTCAGGGCGACGTAGAACAGCCGCAACTCTTCTTCGATTTCCTCGTCGCTGCCCGTGGCCATGTCGGACGGGATGTTGCCGTCCGCCGCGTGGATCACGAACACAGTGTCCCATTCCAGCCCCTTGGCCGAATGGATGGTGCTGAGGATCAGGTAGTCCTCGTCCAGCAGCGGCGGGCCCGCGAAATCCTCGGTGCTTTCCGGCGGGTCCAAGGCCAATTGCGTTAGCAGCGACTGGCGGTCGGCGAACCGCGCCGCCAACTGCTGGATTTGCTCCAAATCCCGTTTCCGCGGCGCGGGGTTGTCGTACTTGTCCTGCAGGATCGGTTCGTAGAAGCGGCGGGCCAGCGAAACTTGTGACGCGAGGTCGGGGACGGGGTGAGCGGTGAGGTGCCGGAGCACATCCAGCAGTTGGGGCCACGTCGCGCCGGCGGCTTTGCCCACCGCAGCGTGCTCCCAAACGCGCCAATCGCCTCGCGAGGAAACGATCTGCTCCATCAGTTGCCGAGCCCGTTTGGGAC
>CAYUFW010000085.1:940-1355 GCA_964443915.1 uncultured Pirellulaceae bacterium | reverse complement strand
GCAGCACGCGGATGCCGGCGACCAGATCGCGCGGGTTTTCGGCCAGCCGCAGCAGCGACAGCAGGTCCTTGATGTGGGCCGCCTCCAGGAACTTGAGCCCGCCGAATTTGACGTAAGGGATGTTGCGGCGAGTCAACTCGCCCTCCAGCAGCACGCTGTGGTGCGACGTGCGATACAGGACCGCTTGCCGCCGCAGGTCGATGCCCTCCTCGCGCCGCTGGAGGATTTCGCGGATCACGTACTCAGCTTGATCGTTTTCGTCCTGGCAGGTGACCAGTTGCGGCAACTGGCCACCCTCGCGTGCCGACCAGAGGTCCTTGCGGAACCGCCGCTGAGCTTGGCCGATCACGTGGTTGGTCGCGGTCAAGATGGGCTGCGTGCTGCGGTAGTTCTGCTCCAGCTTGACGATCGTCGC
>CAYUFW010000085.1:0-927 GCA_964443915.1 uncultured Pirellulaceae bacterium | reverse complement strand
GGGTGATGACCCGCGTTCCGGGGAATCGCTGTGGGAAATCGAGGATGTTGCGGACGGTCGCCGCACGGAACGAGTAGATCGCTTGGGCATCGTCGCCGACCGCCGTCAAGCCCACGCCGTCGGGCCGCAGCAGCTTGAGGATTTCGGCTTGGACCCGGTTGGTGTCCTGGTATTCGTCCACCAGCACGCAGTCGAAGCGGCTGCGGATCTGCGGTCCCGCTTGCGGCTCGGCCAGCAAACCGCGCCAGAACAGAAGCAGATCGTCATAGTCCAGGATTCCGCCCTGTTCTTTCCGCTCGCCGTATGCCGCAAACAATCGCTTCAGGTCCGCGGCACAGTCGCGGCACCACGGGAACTGGGCCGCCAGGACTTGTTCCAGCGGCCGCTGGGCGTTGACGCAGTGGCTGTAGATCGCCAGACACGTGCCTTTGCGGGGAAAACGCTGGTCGGTTTTGGACAGCCCCAGTTCGGTGCGGACGACGTCCAGCAAATCTTCGGAATCGCTGCGGTCCAGGATGGTGAAGGCCGGATCGAGTCCGGCGGCGGGGGCGTACAGCCGCAGCATCCGAGTGGCGATGGCGTGAAACGTGCCGCCCCAGACGGCTTGAATGTAGGACACGCCCCGTTGCGAGTGGCCGCTGCCCTGCAGTTGCCTCAGCAGTCCGTCTACCCGGCGCAGCATTTCCGCGGCCGCGCGGCGGGTGAACGTCAGCAGCAGAATCCGCCCCGGAGGAACCCCCTGCTGGATGTGATGTGCGACGCGGTGGACCAAGGTCTTGGTCTTGCCCGTGCCCGCCCCGGCCACGATCAGCAGCGGTCGGTCGCCGTGCTGGACCGCCTCCCGCTGTTGGCCGTTCAGTCCTTCCAGGATCAAGCTTCCGTTCTCTTCCGCCGGCATCGAATTCGCCCTTCCGTAAGCCTGCAAAT
>CAYUFW010000084.1:25523-26602 GCA_964443915.1 uncultured Pirellulaceae bacterium | reverse complement strand
GTCCGCAAAGACGAGTTCACAACAGGTCCCTGAGACTTTTGACGGTTCTGCGGTTCATTTGTTTCGAAGAATCTGCGAAAAACGCCGGCTTGCTAGGTACGGCGGCTTGCTAGGTACATTGTACCCTCGCCCGCCCGGCGAGGGCAAGCAATGAACTCGGCAAAGAGCAGCAAAGAGTCGCCGAGCGCAATCGAGCGCAAGGGTGAACGGACGTCGAAAAACGCTCAAGGCAAAGGCCGGTAAACCGCTTCCCCGATTCGCTGCCGACCGAAGCGGGCGAAATGCTGGCCCGGATTATTCACGAGAACGACGTAATCTTCCGCAATCGCCCCGCCGTGCGAAGAGGGCCGGGCGATTCCCGGCACTCGGCGAGCGGGCGGTCAGGACCGGTGGTCCTCACTGTCCTTCATATAGTAGGCGGGCACCGCCGGTTTGGCGACACGGGGAATCCACAAGGGACGGCGCAGACCGTCGGGACCTGGGGCGGGCCGGGTGAAACTCTTCCATTTCTGGTAGACGGCGTGCGCGCGGTGGGTGTCCACGTACACGTCGCCTTCACGGTCGTCGGAACCGGCCTTCTCCGCCCGAACCACCTGGTGCCAACACTGCATGCCGCTGACCGGATCGGGGTGCACCGGGAAGGTCAAGTTCTGGTTCACACCGGAGCTACTCCACCAGATGCGTTGGGTATCCGGGTCGTCGGTTTTGTACGGAGTGACGCCTTGGAGTTGGCGTAAGCGCCAGCGGCCCGGTTCCACCTCGCGGAGATCGACCAAGGCACTGTTGTAGCGTTCGATCCCCACCTGATCCTGCAATCGCCAGCGGCCCATGTGGTGCGAGCAGGCCAGGATGCCGGGCTTGAGCCCTTCGGTGACCCATGCGGGGAGCACGAAGTAGCCGATCTCCGTGTGTACCTTGACCAGATCGCCGGTCACTACGCCCAACCGCTCGGCGTCCGGCGGCGCGATCCAGAGGGGGTTTCTATGGGATAGTTCAAACAGCCACTTGGCGTTGTTCGTGCGGGTGTGGATCAGCGTGGGCAAGCGAAGGCCGACGATGACTACTCAAAACGGATCGAT
>CAYUFW010000084.1:22499-25513 GCA_964443915.1 uncultured Pirellulaceae bacterium | reverse complement strand
ATCGGCAGCAGGCAGTACACTTCGCCCTGCGCATGCGGCGGCCAATCGACCGCCGGAGTGACGGCCGGATCGAACATGCCCGCCGGTTTGCCGCCCGCCGCCACCCGCAGGGCGTCGGGCCCCACGTGGCTGCCGATGTAGCCGGGCAGGGCCTGCTCGGGCCACTTCCAATCGGCCATCGTGCGGGAGAACAACTCCAGCTTGCGGGAGGGCGTGTGGTAGCCGACCACGTTCTGGTCCGCGACGCGGACGCCAACCGTCTTGCCCTCGCGCGTCAGCCGTCCCCCCGCTTCCACGCTGGCGGACGCGCTGTCGGATTCCGACAGCCGTGTTTCGCTGACGCGGTACACGTCGCGGGCCACCTCGAAGCAGGCGTACTTTTTCATGTACGCCAGCGGCGTCAGCCCCTCGCGCGCTGCGGCCGCCGGCAGGCCGGGCACCGAGTTCTCGAAGATGTACTGGTAATACTCGTCAACCGTGATCCGCTGGCCGGGGCGATAGGGCGACTCGAACCATTGCCGGATCCCCAGCGAGCCGTCGGGGTCGATCGCCCAGGACAGATTGATCCAGAACTCGTCCTCCTCCCAGACCTCGCCAGGGTTGGCCTGATAGGTGAACTCTACCGGTCTGCCGCATTTTTCCTGGAACACGCGCAAGACCGGCTGTCGGAAGCCGATCCACTTGCCGGCGTGCGTCTCCGTGCTCATCAGGTCGTGGCGTTCGGAACTCATGCCCATCGGCAGGATGTAGTCGGCATACCAGGCGGTTTCGCTCCAAACCGGGGTCAGGGCGGCGTGCAAGCCGACCAGTTTCTCGTCGCGCAGCACCTCGACCCAGGAAAGCCCGTCGGGGTAAGTCCAGACGGGGTTGAAGACGCGGGTGAAGTAGACATCGAGTCTGCCGCGGCCCTCTTTGAGCAAGTGAGGGAGCAGTTCCGACAGCTCGTGGTGCGACAAGGGCCACTCCGGCGGGTACAACAGCTCATTCCAGCGAGGCTGCGGTGGTGGCACCTTGAACGGCTTGGGCACGAACTTGTCCCAGGCATTCGGGCTCATGCCGCCGGGAGTGCCCACCGAACCGGTCAAGGCGTGGAGCAACATCAAGGCCCGCACCGCCTGCCACCCGCCGATGTTCCCCGAAGCGGCGCCGCGCCAAGCGTGCGAGGCGAATCGGCTGCCGGCCGCGCCGATCTCGCGCGCCAGCTGCACGATCTGCGACGCCGGCAGTCCGCTCTCCTGTTCGGCGTACTCGGGCGTGAAGCGCTCATAATGCCGGCGGAGGGCCGCGATGAATTCCTCGAACGAATGGCCGCGGGCCTGGAATCCGTCGGTCTCGAAATCTTCCCAATTCACCCAGTCGCGGAGGAATTGGGCATCGTAGAGCTTCTCGTCCAGGATCACCTTGGCCATGGCCAGCAAGGGGGCGGCCTCGGTGCCCGGGTGGGTCGGCAGCCAGTAGTCGGCCATGCTCGCGGTGTTCGACAATCGCGGGTCCATGACCGCCAACTTGGCCCCTTTCATCTTGCCCTCGATGATGCGCTGGGCGTGCGGGTTGAAATAGTGACCGGTTTCCAGATGGGAAGTGAGCAGGAGAATGAAGCGGGCGTGGCTATGGTCCGGCGAGGGCCGGTCGAAGCCCGTCCAGAGGACGTAGCCGAGCCTGGCCGAAGCCGAGCAAATGTTGGTATGGGAGTTGTGCCCGTCGATCCCCCAGCCCTGGAGCACGCGTTCCATGTAGCCGTCGTGGCCGGGCCGCCCTACGTGGTACATCACCTCCTCGCCGCGTCCCTCGATGATCGCTTGCCGGACCCGTTTGCCGAAGGTCTCCAGCACCTCGTCCCAGCTCACCCGCTGCCATTGGCCCTCGCCGCGCCGGCCCACGCGTTTGAGCGGATAGAGGATCCGGTCGGGATCGTCGATCTGGTTGATCACGGCCGGCCCCTTGGCACACAGCCGGCCTCGGCTTCCGGGATGAGCGGGATTGCCCTCGAACTTCTTGATCCGGCCGGTCTCCTTGTCGACGTAGGCCAACAGCCCACAGGCCGCCTCGCAGTTGAAGCAGATGGTGGGGATCAGCTGGTAGTGCCGCAACTCGTGCCGCGGCCAGACCTGGCAGTCGCATTCTGCAAAGTCATCCCATTGGTCGACTGGCGGATAGGAGGCCAAGTGACTATCGACGCGAGAGAAATCGTTCATGGTTCGACCTTTATGGATCAAGCGAGGTGGAAGGCCATCGTGGGCCACACCGTGTCGGGTCAACTGTTCGGCACACCCTGGGCGGCCATGACGAAGCACCACTCATAGGCCAGCAGCCCTCCCAGCACCAGCGCCCCGGCCGCTCCGACCAGTCCTGCATGTCCCCACCCCAGGGCCAACAGCACGACCGGAAGCAACACGCCGAGCACGACGGCGCCGCCCCAGAAGATCCGGCGGAACGGCCCACGGGTGATCAGCCGGGCCGCGTAAGTGGCCGAATCGGTCGAGTGGGGCATCAGCAGCTGCGTGGCCAGCGTCAGCAGGTGCAGGGCCAGCCCGCCGGTCAAGGCCCCGGCGGCGACCCGGATCGCCGAGGGGGTGTCGCCAAACAACGGGGCCACGAGTGCCAGCAAGGCGGCGCTGGCCAGCCAGCCTTGAACCAAGAGGTGCAGTGGCAAGAGCGGCGTCTGCCAGAGGTCGCGGCCCTCGCATTGGCCGAAGAGGAACGCCGTGTAAAGCGCCGCCAGCCCGCCGCCGGCGACGGCCAACCAGCGCATCACGGAACAGAGCGGAGTCATCCCTGTCAATTCCGCCAGACCGTACAGGCCACACAGGCCCGTATAGGCCACCAGCAGGTAAGCGCCGCGCGTCAACCAAGAGCTGCCCTGCGGCCGGAGCAGCACCTGGAAGAACCGCTCGCGGCGCGAAAGATCCGAGATCAACAGCCCCACCGTGATGCCCATGAACACCAAGGCGAGCATCACCAAAGCGAGGTTCAAGAGCCTATCGGCCTGAACCCAGCCCGCGGCGATGGCCACC
>CAYUFW010000084.1:0-22488 GCA_964443915.1 uncultured Pirellulaceae bacterium | reverse complement strand
GGCAGCGCCAGCACGCCGGTGCTCAGCGACTTGGTCCAGAAGTAGACCGGCACCTGCCAATGCCAGCCGCGCTCGTGCTCGACGTCGTAGGCCGCCAGGACCGGCACGGGCAGGTCGCCATTGGGGGCGACGTGAATGGCCCCCCCGCCGGCAATCTGCTTGTTCCGGTCGGACCACATGTACATACTTTCATAACGTGCGGCCGTCGTCGACATGGCGGCCTCCTCGGCGGCCACATAGAACGTTTTCGGCGCCGTGCCCTGTTCCGGCTTGCGGACCCGAACCTGCTCCTTGCTCACCAGCTGAGCGATTTCACTGTCGGGCTGATCCAAGTCGCCGGCCACGATCGCGTGTTGCGGGCACATCGCCACGCAGGCCGGCTCCAGCCCGCGTTCCACGCGGTGCATACAGTAGTTGCACTTGGCCGCGGTATTGGTCGCCGGATCCACGTAGATGGCGTCGTAAGGACACGCCTGCATGCAGGCTTTGCAGCCGATGCATCGCGACGAGTCGAAATCCACCACGCCGTCCTTGCGCAGGAACATGGCGCTCACCGGACAGATCGTAACGCACGGCGGATGGCTGCAATGATTGCAGCGCGTGACCTGGAAGAACCGCCGGGTATGGGGAAAGCGTCCCTTCTCCACATACTTGACCCACGTCCGATGGACTCCCAGCGGCACCCGGTTCTCCGACTTGCACGCCACCGAGCAGGCGTGGCAGCCGATGCACTTCCGCTGGTCGATGACGAAGCCGTATCGCATCCTTATGCTCCTTGTCTTCGCTGCAGAACGATGGCCATGCGGGCCGCCATGGACCCGGCGTCGATCAGACAATTGCGGATCGGTTTCATTCCGGTGGCGCACCCGGCGATGAAGATTCCGCGGCGGGTCGTTTCGTGGGGATGGCGAAACCACTCCTGGCACATGAAGAATCCGTCGGGACTCCGGTCGACGCCCAGGACTTGCGACAACTGCTCCGCGTCCGCGCAAGGCCGCATCCCCGTGGAGAGCGAGACCATGTCGAATTCGCCCCAGAATGGCCGCTGGATCAAGGTGTTCTCGGCCTTCACGCCGATGCTCCCGTCGGGCAACTCCTTGCACGACGAGACCCGGCCGCGGATGTACTTCACGCCGCGATCCTGGGCCAGGGAATACATCTCCTCGAAACCCCGGTCATATGTGCGCACGTCGATAAAGAAACAGGCTACGAAGCTCTTCGGGTTCCGCTCGCGCACCGTGATCGCCTGTTTCGTGCTGTAGGAACAGCAGATCCGCGAGCAGAACGGCGCCCCGATCCGGCGGTTCCGGGAACCGACACAAAACACGATCGCCAGCCGGTCCACGCGCTTCCGGTCGCTGGGGCGCAGAAGCTGACCAGCGGTGGGCCCGCGGGGATTGAGCATCCATTCCAGCTCGGTGGCCGTCACCACGTTCGGATAGCGGCCGTAGCCATACTCTTCCAGCGAGGTGGGATCGAACGGCTCGAACCCCGTGGTCAGGGCAATGGCACTCACCGGTTCCTCGCTGCCGTCGGTCAAGGCGGTGCGGAACACGGGCAATTCCCCCTCCAGGCGGCACACCGACGTGTTGAGCCGGACGTCGACCAGGGAGCCGGCCCGCATCTCCCGCTCGATGTCGGCGACGAACTCCGCCCCGTCGGTGAAGCCGTCCTCATTGAAGAACGGGAAGGTCCGCGACAACCGGCGCACGCGGCCGCCCAACCGGTCCGACTTCTCGGCCAGGATCGAGGGAATTCCCATTTGACCCAGCACGGTGGCCGCCTGCATCCCGGTCACGCCGCCCCCCACGATCAACACCCGTTCCGCTGCCGCCATTACGATACCCTTTCGTGCGCCCCGTCCGTGAGCCAGGCCCGCGCGCTGTCATAAGGGATGCCGATCTTGTCCAAGAGCGGCTCCACGGGCACCGTATGCCCTTGGATGCCGACCGCGTCGTATGGGTCCCAGCCCAGGAGCAGCCCTGCCAACTCGGTGTAGGAAAGCGTGGGGATGCCGTAGTCCTTGCCGGTCAATTCCTTGATCGCCCATTGTTCCTTGTCGAGAAACACGTTGCAGCCCGGGCAGTTGGTGAGAATGAGGTCCGGCCGATACGGTTCCATGCTCTCGAGCTTCTTGAGGACACAGGCCATGGTGTAGCCGCGATTCGGCCGGATCATGCATTGCCGGAAGCCCATGCCGCAGCAGTGGCGCCGTTCGGGATAGTCCACCGTCTGACCGCCCCAGGAGCGGATCATCCCCGTCAGCACGTCGCAGTAATCCACTCCGCCCACGGCGCGCTCGGGAAATACCTTGTTGTAGTGGCAGCCCACGTGGTCCACGACCCGCAGGGGCCGCCCGGTGCGATGATCCACGAGCCGGTACTTGAGAAACGACTCGGCCAGCGTGTCTCGATAACGGTAGATGATGTCGCTGGCATGGACCACGTGCTGGGGGATTTGCAGCCTTCGCCCACACGCCTCGTGCAGCCAGCGGTCCACCTTTTCCTCCAGCCCCGGCTCCTCGTGGTACATCTCCAGGCATTCCGAGTGTATGCCGAACGAAGTGACACAGGCGGTGGTGATGTTCTGGAAGCCCAATTCCGCCGCCACCGACCAGATCCGGGCGACCACCAACAGGGTGCTCTCGAACGCCATCACGTCGCCGTGAGTGGCGATCCCCGAACAACAGGTGCATTGAGACTCGGGCCTCGCCGAGGCCAGCCCCCAGTGCAACCCCAAGAGACTGTAAATCCGCGTGATCAGCACCTCGGTGGCCGGATTGATCGCCCCCAAGATGCAACTCGTCGTCACGTAGTAGTCATTGGCCGGAATTTCCTTGACGGTTTTCACCGGCTTGGCCGTCTCCGGAATCGCAGCAAGCGGGACGCGTTCCATCCGTTCATCCTTCTGTGCGGACCTTGTCGTAGTACTCGTCGATGGTCAGGCCGGCGCTGGCCGCGTGCGCCATCGCCTGCTCGTCGAGCTGCTGCCAGAGGACAAGCGTCCCGCCCCATTGCACACAGCGGCGGATCTCGGCTAAGGTTTCGGGATTGACTTTCCTCCCGCCCAGATCGCCGGGAGCATCGGGCGTGGCGCCCAGTCGGCGCATCTGCGGCGCCACCTCGGCCCGGTAACGCGCATAACGCGGCCCGAAGTCCGGGTGGCTGGCCGCGTCGGCGTTGTGGAACGAGAGCGTGCAAGCACGATTCCAGAAATTAGCGCCCCACAGGTGCCGGGCGGCGTACTGCTGCCGGCCCCGCACGCTGGCCAAGTGGTAGCCCTTGAGCTGACTGAGAAACCGCAGCGAGGAAATCAACCCCATGAGGTTGTTCTCCCGCGGACACTTGGGTTTGCACGAGCCGCATTGCCCGCAGTACCACAACACGTCCGATTGCAGCAGCTCGACCAGGCGCCCCTCGTCGCGCGACAAGGCCACGTCGACGATCGTCCGAGGATTGTAGTCTTCGTAATACTGCGCCGCCGGGCACTGCGCGGTGCAGACGCCACAATACAGACAACTCTTCAAGGCGTGCTTGGCAATGAGGTGATGGTCGAGCCACCAGACGCACGACTGGCGCCGGGCCTCATCATACCAGGCCTGCATCTCCGGCGGTGGCGTGTCGTGAACCAACCGGTCCACCTCGCGCCGATCCTTCTCCCGCTCAAAAGCGGTGCAGCACAACTGCTGCACGTGGGGGAAGTACCTCCCGGTTTCGGTGGCGCTGCACTCGTCCCGCAGGGTATCGTAGGTGAAGCAAAGCTCGGCATCCGAAACGTGCTTTAACTCCTCGTGTCCTTGCCCGAGATACTCTTGATGCACTGCCATGGCCATCATGGTCCTATCGTCGTAGAGCATGCCAGGGTTGTGGCTGCTATCCTGCCCACGGCCGGTAGGACGCGGCCTGCTTCGGCGAGGCGACCTTCCATGCGCCCGGCGGCTTGCGCCGCGAGCATGACATCGTACTGGCGGCTCGTCAAGGCCAAGGTGCGGTAGCAGACGTGGGCGAGCTTGGAGTAAGGTGAGGAAGCGAAAAACACGAAGACAAGGACCAGATGCACGAAGTAGCTCGGGTAAGCTAGCAGTGGAATGTTCAAGTACCGAAATAGCTCGCACAGCACACCGGTGATCCCCACCAGCAGTAGGTTCACCAGCAGCAGCCAATCGAAGTAGGTGCTGGCTTCACCACCCACCGTGGCGACCCAACGCTGGTAGACGTAGTACGCGGTCCCCAGGATCATCACGCCGGCCGCGGCGTTGCCCAGGATCTTCAGTGGGTGAAGGGCCGAGAAAGGATACTGGCCGCCCGTGGCGATCAGCAGGGCCGCCATCCCCGCCAGTCCGGCCAGCCCCAAGAAACCGTAGAACATGCCCAGGTGAGCATACGTGCGCGCGCGGTCGTCGGCACAATCGGAGAACCGGCGGTGGGCCGCCACCTCGCCGACGACCGCCCCCAGGGCTCGCAGAAACACCCCAAGATTGGCCTGCGACAACGGTTCGCCTTGGTAGGTGCGCCACGCCCGCAACCCGCCGATCCCCAGAGCCAAGGTCGCCAGTCCGGTGAGGACGGAGAAAAAGATGTTCAGCGGAAGATGAGGCAACAGGCTGGCAAAGTGGACCCGGTCGGCGGCAGGCTGAAAGGTCCCTCCCACGGCGATCACGCCAAGCACGAACACCGCCGCCACGGCAAACATCAGCCACCATCGCTGCGGTCGATTGACGCACCGAGCAACGAATCCTGGAAAGGCGAAGTGCTCGACCGCCATTTGCCGGATGGCCCCCATTAGCCTCCCCGGCTTCGCCCCGGAAGGACAGCGCGTCGAGCAGTCGCCGCAGTTGTAGCAGTGCCAGACCGTGGGATCCTCCAGCAACCGCTTGTGCTGCCCCAACTGAAACAGGTTCATTTGTCGCCGAGGGAACTGGCTGTGTTCCCCAACGAGGCTGCAATTGGCCGTGCAGGTGCCGCACTGGAGACACGCCTGAAGCACGTTCAGATTGTCCCAGTAGGAATCCAGAACCCCTGGTGCCGGACCCTCTGGCGCAGCAAGCTTGAACGACCGCTCCGCGAGCACTCCCACCGTTCTGCCATGCAACCGCCAGCCGAAATCGCGGCCTTGAGTGCCGGCGGCCAACGCGGGCCTCGATGGATCACCCCGGGCACCGTCGTTCACGGAGGAGGCAGCCCTTGCACCGCTTACCGCGCGGCGACGCCGAAAGAACCGGAATCCGTTTCGGTTGTTGTCTGTCATAAACAAGGGCACCTATTGGCAATCGGGACCAGCGGTACTGCCGGGCCTGACTTGTCGGAAGTCCAGCATATCGAATGCATCTTCCGTGCCAGTTGCCCCATCGGCGATCCAGAGGCCCCCGGTAACCGTCTGAACGCATGGTAGGAACCGCGCTGCACCTCCAATGACCATCGCAGTTTTTCTGCCACTCCCAATTCAAAAACCGTCTCTCTGACAGTTGCCAACAGTAAGCCAACGAACACGCGAAACGCAAGTGATGCCTCTGCGCCGTGCCCCCGGCTGCTACCTGATCCTAACGGGCTACAGAGAACGGTTGCCGCCGACTAACCGCCAGAGAACCGTGAAATGTAACGGAATGAGCCGTGATATTTAACGGTCGACCGTTGCGGGTGATGGCCTTTGGGCAGGGTATTTTTCGAACTTTCGGGGAGGCGACGAGTCACTCGCGTATCAGCGGTCGGTTCCCCGGTGCGGACCATTCAGGGCCATCGACAGAGAGGTAAGAGACGTGTACAGAGACGATTCGATATGGTCACGGAAGGGAGCAACGCTGAGCGACAAGTTGGCCCGGCAGGAGTTCGGTCTGACTCAACAGGAAAAGAGCTTGCAGGTAGTCGCGAGAAGGGAACCGAGCCACTGGCTGCGATGGGATCGCTGGATGAGGGCCTTGCATCTGTACACCGGCCTGTTCCTGGTGCCCTGACAAGTCGAATGCGTAAATGCGGACGATGCTGACTAAGATCATCCGCAAGGAGGGCTTGACGGTCTGGCCGAGACTCTTTCAGAACCTGCGATCAAGCCGGCAAACGGAACTGCAGGAATCGTTGCCTACCCATGTCGTCTGTGCTTGGCTGGGCAACAGCCCCAAGTCGCGAGCAAGCATCACCTGCAGATTACCGACGATCACTTCACGCGGGCGGCGGCTGAACCACCATCAAATGCCAGCGATCGAGTGCAAGAATCGCTGCAAAATTGTAGCGGAATCGCGTCGCAAGGTATCGCATCGGGGGACGTGAGCCCCGCGAAACCCGCAAAAAACCGCAGGACTTCGCATGATGCGGCGTGCAAGGTGGGCGTTACTGGATTCGAACCAGTGACCTCTACCGTGTGAGGATAGCGCTCTAACCAGCTGAGCTAAACGCCCGGCAGAGGAGAATATTAGCCGATTCCGAAGTGCTCGGCTAGTACCGCTTTCTGGGATCTGAGCAATCTTGGCCGACATGGGATCTTCTGAGCTGGGGGCGAAGGAGAAATCTGGAAAAAAATTTCTCGCGGCGAAAGAACCGGCCTCCAATGGCCTGCCTAAAAATTATGCAAGAGACCAGCTGCCCAGAAAAAATGCACGTCCGCTTGAAATCGGGCAGGCACAATTCCATGTTCGTAAGTGCAAGCGGTGCAAGCACATCGATGCTGGCCTTGACTTCAAGGAAGGGTTTCGGCTAAATCCATGTCCACATGACTTGGACCGCTTTCCAGACCCATTCCCGCCGACCGATGGAAGGAGCCGAACCGATGATGGAAGTTGCCCAGCAACCGACGCAGGAAGATCGCATTCAACGTGTTCGCCAGATGGCAAACGACAAGTTTCGTCACGAACCCGATTGGGTTACGTTCTATCGAGAAGTGCTAGGGGTCGAAGGTGTCATCGACCAGTTGTTCCCTGGCTTTGAACAGCGGAAGAAGTTTGAAGAGGCCCCCGAGTACGCCGAGATCCAGCAGATGCTGGCGAAGCTGCGGGAGAAGAACCGCGGCCAAAAGCAGCCTGACGAGCCCACTCGCGTGATCACGGTTCGCTTGCCGCAGAGTCTTCATGAAGCCCTGCGGCATGAAGCGCACAATCACAAGACCAGCATGAACAAGCTGTGTATCTCGAAGCTTCTGCAGGTAATCGCGGACGAGTTGGTCCCTTCGGACTTCGAACGCCGCGAGGACGATGAAGAGCCGCTGCAGGCTCGCATGACACGCCCCCAGCCGGCGGTCCAGCCCATCCTGGCTCCACGGCCAATTGCGTCGCCAGTGCTAGCCTCGCCCGTCGCCGCATTCTCGCAGCCGTCACCGGTTTCCCAGTCCACGTTCATCCCTCTACCGACAACGGGGCCCGGATTCTGAGGCACTTCCCTCGGACAGCGTTGCGTGAGCGAGCCCAACCAGGGGGCGCCATTCGATGGCCGGATGACGCCCTCAGGCTCGGTCGAATCCGGCGTCCTCGGCGGGGCGGGCTTTGGCTCGCCCCGATACCAACGACGACATCCATCGCTCGGCCGCAACGATGGTAATCGTGTTGCGAGAACACGCCTTGGGAAGCAATCTGCTCTTGTCATGCGATGTGCCGCAACCCCGCGGATGGTCTCCCATCTGATCGACCATCCATCGCCTTTTCGCGACGGGCTTGCCGTGGGTTATTCAAGGCGAGAACGCGGAACCCGCCAGCGCCCGCAACCCGAACGAAGCCGGAACTTTCCGTTCCGCCCGGCGTCCAATTGACGAAGGGCCGCCCGGCACACCGCCGAGGCTGCGTTTTCGCGTCTTGGGGCAATTACCAGCTCGATCCTGTCCGAGGAACCGAATGGCGGGCCGGCTTCGGGCGTCCGCCCGTTTGTCGGATTGGTGGACGGCCCGCTTCCTGCCTGAAGGTGGGTGGTCGCCACCTCCTGTCAAGATATTAGTTTCTTGGGGTGATCGAGTTTGTTAAGTTGTGCGGTTTGCGACGCCTGAAACGGCGAAGCAAAGCTTCGCGCGTGGCTAGGTTGGCAAGAATGGCTAACTTGAGACCGGAGAAATATTCGATGTGGTAAAAGTGCGTTAGCTGGAAAAACTGGAAGACTTAGTTCGATCTCCGCTTTTGCTACGGCATTCAAGACTATGAAGAGGCAAGCACGAAATTCGCGTCGTTTGACAAACAAGCATCTCGATTCCCGTCGGGAGAAGACTCGCAAACGCAGCGCGGGTTTCAGACGGGCGTTTGGATTTGAGCCGCTGGAAATCCGCAACCTCCTGGCGGGCGACCTGTACGACGGCTCCGGAACGGGATCGTTGGATTTCGATGCGGCCGCGCTGGAGACTGGCAGTGTCGCTCCGTTGTCCGAGGCTCTGGACGTGGCGAGTTCTTACACGGCTGCCGCTGCATCCCAGGGCGCGGAGGGCGAGGCGGCGCCGGATTTAGTCGCCTTTGCCAAGGGATTGACGACGGCTGGCGTCAAGTACTACGGGGCGGCTTGGTGCGCGCACTGCAACGACCAAAAAGCGCTGTTCGAGGACGGTGCGGATTACCTGCCGTTCATCGAGGTGACCAATCCCGACCGGACGCTCAATCAGGTGGGCACCAGCGCGAACATCACCAGCTTTCCCACGTGGGAATTCCCGGATCAAACGCGGCTCACCGGGATCCAAACGCTGGAGACGATCTCCCAGCGGTCCGGCGTCGCGATTCCGACGTCAGAAACCCCCTTCATCAAGCCCACGGACGACCTGACGTTGTTGGGCGGCTCCCCGCTGATGCTTCCTCTGGACGGCTACGATCCCAATGGCGGTGTGCTGACCTACACCGTGACCAGCGACAACCCGTCCCTGGTGACTCCGACGCTGCAACAGGGCAACCGCAGCATGGAGATCGCGGTGGCGTCTTGGGGGAGCATGGTGTTCCAGTTGTTCGAGGACAAGGCGCCGCGGCCGACGCAGCGCGTGATCGAACTGGCTCAGGACGACTTCTACTCCGGCATCATCTTCCACCGCGTGATTGAGGGTTTCGTCATTCAGGGCGGCGACCCGACGGGCACCGGCACGGGCGGCTCGACATTGGGCGACTTCGACGATCAATTCCACGTCGATCTGCAGCACAACCGGAGCGGTCTCCTGTCGTACGCCAAGAGCACCGACGACACGAACGATTCGCAGTTCTTCGTGACGCTGGCGGCAACTCGGCACCTGGACTTCAACCACTCGATTTTTGGCGTCCTGACCGAGGGCTCGCACGTTCTGGACGCGATTGGCAGCACGGCCACCAACTCCAGCGACCGCCCCACGTACGACATCGCCATGGAATCGGTCAACATCTTCACCGACCAGGAGAACGGCGTGGTCATGCTGAAGGCGGCGGAGGGCGCCAGCGGCCAGGCGAACATCACGGTCACGGTGACGGACGCCCAGGGGCACAGCGTCCAAGACACGTTCAAAGTGACGGTCAAGCCGGACACGACGGCCAACGGCGGCGCCAACGGCGGTCCATTCTTGCAGGACATCGATCCCGTCACGACCCCGTTCAATACCCCGGTGAACATACAGTTGTCGGCCGTCGATGTCGAGGGCGACGCCGTCTACTACGACGCCAGCGCCGTGACTGGAGCCAATTACACGGTCAGCGTCAACCACGACACGGGATTGGTCACCGTGACCCCGAATTCCGGCTTCAGCGGACAGACCACGGTCCGCGTGGCCGTCCGCGCCGCGAACGGATCCAACACGTCGGACACGTGGGATTCCCAGTCGGTGCCGCTGACCGTGCTGCCGAGCAAGCCCACGCTGGATCTTCTGGACGCTTCGGATTCGAACATCCCCACCGACAATGTCACCAACGTCACCAACCTGCAATTTCGCGTGTCGAACGTGACCACGGGAGCCACCGTGCAGATCCTGCGCGGCAACACGGTCATCGGGCAAGGCACGGCGAACGGCTCGACGATCGACATCACGACGAACAATTTGGCTTCGTTGGGCGACGGCGTGTACTCGTTGACCGCGGTGCAGATCCTCAACAGCGTGGCCGGCACGTTGTCGGATGCCGTGCAGGTTACCCTGGACACGACGCCGCCGCCCGCTTTCACGTCGACGCCTCCGACGACCGCCGTGACGGGGCATTTCCTCAGCTACGACGCACAGAATCCGGCCGAGGGCACGGCCGGGTTCAGCTACTCGCTGGTCGGGGCCCCCACGGGCGCAACGATCGACGCGGCGACCGGCGTGCTGGCTTGGACGCCCACAGCGGCCCAAGCCGGCGCCAACCCGTTCCAAATCCGCGCCATGGACCTGGCCGGCAACTCCGTCACGCAAGAGCTGAACGTGCAAGTCACCAACGTCACCCAGGTGGCCCAGTTGCGGCTGGAGACGACGGACCTCAGCGGCAACCCCATCAGCACGGTCGCCAGCGGCGGCGAGTTCCTTCTGAACGTCCGCACCAAGGATCTCCGGACGAGCCCCAAGGGTGTCTTCGCCGCGTACGTCGATGTGACCTACGACCCGGATCTGGTCTCGGTTGCGAATACAACTCTGGTCTACGGCGATGAGTACGAGAACGGCAAGTCAGGCGACGCGACGCAGGCGGGGTTGATCGACGAGGGCGGAGCTTTTGCAGGCTTCACTCAACTGGGCGGCGATGAATATCTGGTGTTCTCCGTGCGGATGAAAGCAGACGACACGGGCCAAGTTCAGTTCGTGGGCGACCCGGCCGACGACACGGGGCACCAGCTCCTGGTGTTCGGCGACGATACGGCAGTCGATTGGGACGCGGTAACGATCATTCCGGCGAGCCTAAACGTCACCGCGGGGATCAACGCTGCCGACGACCTGTACAACGTAGACGAGGACAGCACGGGGACCGTGTTGAACGTGCTGAGCAACGACACGAACAACCTGGGTGGAAGCCTGACGATTACCCAAGTCGGCAGCACGAACCACGGCGGCACGGTCACGGTCGCGGCAGGCGGCGGCAGCCTCACCTACCGCCCGGCGGCGAACTACTTCGGCGAAGAGCACTTCACCTACACCATCAGCAATGGGACGGTCACTGACGTGGGCACGGTGACCGTCCAGGTACACCCCGTCAATGATGCTCCGACCGCCGTCAACGATACGTTCACCGTGGACGCGGACAGCACGGAAAACACGCTGGACGTGCTGCTCAACGACTCCATTGCTCCGGACCAGGATGAAACGCTCCGGGTCACGGCCGTCGGCACGGCCAGCCAGGGCGGCACGGTCACGATCGCCCCCAACGGCACGCACGTGACGTACGCGCCCAAGGCAGGGGCCAGCGGTCAGGAGACCTTCACCTACACGATCAGCGACCGCACGGGGACGGGCGGTTTGACCTCCACCGCGACGGTGACCGTGAACATCACGTCCGGACCGCAGCCTACGGCCGTGGGCGATACGGCGACCGTGGACGAAGACAGCAATCAGACGACAATCAACGTGTTGGCCAACGATACGCCCGGTGGGGCAGGCAATGCACTCACCGTTACCGTCGTCGGGACGCCGGACCAAGGCGGCACCGTCGTGATCGGCTCCAACGGGGCGAACGTCGTCTACAAGCCGGCGGCGAACTTCAACGGTACGGAGAAGTTCACCTACACGGTCAAGGAGGCGGGCGGGCGCTCGGCCACGGCGACGGTGACCGTCACCGTCAACAGTGTGAACGACCAGCCCACGGCGGCCGACGACACGTACGACGTTCTCAAGGACTCGGCGGCACAGACGCTGACCGTGCTGGCCAACGATTCGTTCGCTCCCGATACGGGCGAGACGCTGACCATCACCGCGGTGACCCAGGGCAGCCAAGGCGGAATGGTGACCATCGCCACCGACATGAAGAGCGTGAGCTACAAGCCCGCCGCCGGCTACAAGGGCGACGAGACTTTCACCTACACGGTCAGCGACGGCAACGGCGGCACGGACCAGGCCACGGTGACGATCCACGTCTTGCCCTTTGCGGTCGCGGACACCTACGACGTGGTCAAGGGTTCCGCCGCCCAGACGCTCAACGTGCTGGCCAACGATACGACTCCCGCTACCGGCCAGGCGCTGACCATCACCGCGGTGACGCAGGGCAGCCAAGGCGGAACGGTGACCATCGCCGCCGACACGAAGAGCGTGAGCTACTCGCCAGCCGCCGGCTTTCAGGGCGACGAGACGTTTACCTACACGGTCAGCGTCGGCACCGCGGGCACGGACCAGGCCACGGTGACGGTGCACGTCGTGCCCTTTGCGAAAGACGACACCTTCGATGTGGCCAAGAATACCACCGCCCAGACACTGGCGGTGCTGGCCAACGATTTGACTCCGGTCGGCGGCCAGACGCCGACGATCACCGCCGTGACGCAGGGCAGCCACGGGACGGTCAGCATCACCGCCGGTGGGGGCAGCGTGAGCTATACGCCCGCTGCCGACTACACGGGCAATGACACGTTCACCTACACGGTCACCGCCGGCAACGGCGCCACGAGTCAGGCCACGGTCACGGTCCGCGTATTGGACTACACACCACGGAGCATCGAGGGTTACCTGGCATACAATCACGTTTCCCGTCTGGGCGGCCTGCGGGTCGATTTGATCGGGACGGCCGAGTCCGGGGCGGCGGTGACGTTGAACACGAATGCTGCCGCCGACGGCTCGTTCTCCTTTGACGGCCTGGCGCCCGGCGAGTATTCCGTCTATGCCCTCCAGAGTGGGGCGCCTACGTTCCTGATCGACGCTTCCGATCCGCTCACCATCGAGTCAGGTGCTGACGACAGCAGCAGCACGGGAAATACGCTCAACGTTCCGGGACGGAAAGCGAAGTTCCTGACGATCGCCGATCTGCTCGTCACGGCGCCTCGCCAGTCGTCTCGCTCGCCGGCCAATTCGCTGTTGTCCGCCGTCGAACCAGGCAAGACACAGGATTGGTATTCGATCGAAGCCGGCTGGGCGGGATACAAGAGTCTGACCGTGGGACTGTCGGCCGACAAGAACCAACTCACGCTGACCGCCACGGACAGCCAGAGCCAACAGTGGACCGGCACACTCAATGCCAACGATACGAAACGGGTCAAGTGGCTGGGCAGTGAGGGCACCGCGTACTTGCTCCGGATCGACGCCGGACCGACGGAATTCAATCTGCAGCCAAAGACCACCAGCAACACCTCCTCGACCGCCGGGGGGGAAGGCGAGGCGGCCGTTGCGGCGGCCACATCCGGCGTCATCGAGGTCCCGCCCGAGACGATCGCCTCCCGGTTGACCGTGCCGACTGTCGCGGCGCCGCTGTCGGAGCCCGAGGGCGGAATGGTGAGCGTCGCGTCGCCGGTCATTTGGGCAGGCGAGGGCGAGGACCTTGCGATCCTGCAGTCGGTCAGCACGGACGCGGAAGCGGAGGCCGTGCCACCGACGACTTCCACACCCGCCACGGCAACGGCCGATGTCGGCTGGTTCGTGCCCCTGTTTAGCGATGGCGACGCGGCCGGAACCGGAGCCGAGAGCGTGACGGTCACCGGCGACGATGCGCAGGCAACCCAGGATCAGTCGGAGGCCATCGATGCCGTGTTGGCCCAAGAGGATTTCGTCGGCGCGGGCCTGGATTCGGACTCGATCGTCGAGGTCGCATCGTCCGAGGAAGCGAAGGAATACGCCGTCGCGATCGACTTGCTGTTGGCGGAGGAAGCAGACGCTCTGACGGAGGCGATTTGAGAGAATCGCGGCAACCAGTGCGCCCCGCTGAATGGCCACCATGGTGCTCCGAAGCGAAGCGGAGCGCTCACGATGCGCGGCGGCGTTTGACCAGTGTGACTTCGTTGCCGGTTTCGTTGTAGGAGACCTCGTCCATCAGCGAGCGCATCAGCCAGATGCCGCGGCCGCACACCGCTTCCAGGTTCTCCGGAGCGGTCGGATCGGGCACCTTGTTCGGATCGAAACCGGGGCCTTCGTCCCGAATCGTGAAGGTCGCTCCTTCGCGGGAAATCCGCACTTTGATGTACACTTTGCGGTGGCGATAGGGTTCTTGCTTGCGCCGGGCCTCGAAGAGTTCGGAGTACTTGTCGTCGTCGAATTCCTCACGCAGTTTTGAACTCAACTCCAAATTGCCGTGGTGGACGGCGTTCCGCAACGCTTCCTCCAGCGCCAAGCAGGCGAGTTCTTCGCCGCCCTCTTCGCAGATCTCCGCGTTCCGCAGGCAGGCCGCCGAGTACTCCAGCAGATGCGGGATCACCGTCGTGTCGTTGTCCTCCACGACGAACGTGCTGTCCGTGTCGGTGATCGTTTTCAAGAAACGATTCAGCTCCCGTTTTTCGTTGCACAGGGTCAGCAACTGATTCACCATGCCAGGCAGTTGTTTCGCCAACGCCGATTTTGGGACATAGGCCCGCGCCCCGGAACGAGCCGCTTTGAACGCCACTTCTTCCGTACCGTAACCGGTCACGAGGATGACGGGAATCAGCGGGAAGTCGCGGGCGACCTTCAGCAACAACTCCAAGCCGTCCATTTCCGGCATCAGGTAGTCGGTGATGACAAGATCCGGCGGTTGCTGGCGGATGCGGTCCAAGGCTTCGATCCCGTTGGCCGCGTACTCGACCTCCAACTTGGGAGTCTCTTTCAGCAATGCGCCAACGAACCGCTGGTCCATGCGGGAATCGTCAACCACCAATACCGTGGGCATAATCCGCGTTTCCACCGGAAATTGGACAAGTTTTCGCGTGCCGGTCGACAACGCCTCTGCTCGCGTTCCGCTGTTGGTCCGCCCGGTTTGATCGGACTGTGAACCAACGCAGCCAACCTAGCTTCGGCCTTATTGTGACTTGTGATGCGCCCAGATACAACCCGACTTGGCACGATCGCCTGCCAAGTTTGCAGAAACGAGGCCGGCAATACCGAATCGCAAGGGATATGACGATCCTTTTGTTTGCCGCCGGCTGGCTCTGTGGATTCTCTCCCGTCGTTTCGGATTCCCCGCTTTCTCGAAAAGCCCGGCTCGTTTTCCCCGGATGTCAAGGCCACCCCAAGCTGTTACGCAAGGTTGCCATGCCGCATGGTTGCGTTACAATCCGGGGTGTCGGAGGCCCGACGGACATCGGGCACGGCAGACCCATCCCACGACCCTACCTCCACGATCGAAAGGCTCTGAAGATGTCCCACCAGCAACGGCAACGAGCTGTGCCGCAGACCACTCGCCGTGACTTCCTGGCCCAATCCGCCGTCTTGGCAGCCGCGCCCGTGGCAGCGAGCTTGGCCGTCCCGCGCAGCGTCCACGCCGCCGGCAGCGATCGGCTGCGGATCGGGCTGATCGGTTGCGGCGGCCGCGGTTGCGGGGCCGCTGCCAGCGCGCTGACCGTCGATCCGTCCGTGCAGTTGACGGCCGTGGCCGACGCCTTTGCCGACCGCACGGAGTTCGCCCGCAAGACGCTGAAGAAAAAAGCCGACCAGCAGGTGGTCGTGGACGACGACCATTGCTTCTCCGGCCTGGACGCGTATCGCCAACTGCTGGCCAGCGGCGTGGTGGACGTGGCGATCCTGGTCGAGCCGCCGCACTTCCGGCCGATCCACGTCGACGCCTGCATCGAGGCCGGGGTCCACGTGTTTGCCGAGAAACCGATGGGCGTCGATGCGCCGGGTGTCCGCCGGTTGCTGGCCGCCGGCGAGAAGGCGAAGGAAAAGAAACTCAGCTTCGTGAGCGGCTTCGAGACGCGGTACCGCCCCGGCGCTCGCGCAGTCATGCGGCGGATCCACGACGGCGCGATCGGCGAAATCCAGGCCATCCAGTGCAACTACAACACCGGCTTCCTCTGGCACCGCGGACGCCTGCCGGAATGGACCGAGATGCAGTACCAACTGCGGAACTGGTACTATTTCACCTGGCTGTCCGGCGACCACAACGTCGAGCAACACTGCCACTTGATGGACGTCGCGGCCTGGATCGTGCGCGACGAGCCGCCACTGGATGCCTGGGGCGTGGGCGGGCGCCAGGTGCGCGTCGAACCGAAATGGGGCGACATCTTTGACCATCACGCGGTGGTGTACGAGTACGCGTCGGGCGCGCGGTGCTACGGCATCTGCCGCCAGCAGGCCAACTGCTGGAACGACGTGTCGCTGACCGCTTACGGCACCAAAGGCCGGCTGACCACCGGCGGCCTGAACCGCTTCACGCTGACCGGCGAGACCAACTATGAAGGCGAGCCCGACAAGGAGCATCCGGAACTGATCACGTTCCGCGAGATGTTCGCGGGCATTCGCGAGGGACGGCCGGTCAACGAGAGCGTCCAGATCGCCCGCAGCACGATGCTGTCGATCCTGGGCCGGATGGCCACCCACAGCGGCCAGCGGATCCGCTGGGACGATGCCCTGGCGTCGAACGTCAAGCTGGCCCCGGAAAGCTACGCCTGGGACGCCACGCCGCCCATCCTGCCCGACGCGGACGGCAAGTACCCGGTGTCCGTACCGGGCGTCACCAAGGTGCTGTGAACATGGGACCAGGCGTGTCCGTTTGAAAAGAAGCCCGGCTCTTCCGAAAAAGGCCAGGCTTCTGCGTGGAAACAAGACCCCTTGGCGAACGGTCGGCGTTAGCCCACCGGTGTTCCCAAGGGTTGGACTGCCAGATCAACACCGGTGGGCTAACGCCCGCCGTTCGCCGAAGAGAGTCGTACTAACGAGGAGAAAACGATGAAAGTGATCGCGATGGTGTTGCAGACCTTATGTCTTGTCCTGTCGTCTGGATTTGCCGTTGCTGCGGACGACGTTTCCCGCGACGGCAAGTGGGTGCCGCTGTTCAACGGCCAGAATCTGGACGGCTGGACGCCGAAAATCAAGGGCTTTGAACTCGGCGACAACTTCGGCAACACGTTCCGCGTTGAGGACGGCGTGCTGAAAGTCTGCTACGACAAGTACACCAGTTTCGACAACCGGTTCGGGCACCTGTTCTACAAGGACAAGTTCTCGCACTACGTCCTGCGGGTCGAGTACCGGTTCGTCGGCGAGCAGGTGCCCGGCGGTCCCGGCTGGGCACTGCGCAACAGCGGCGTGATGATCCACGGCCAGTCGGCCGAAAGCATGGGCAAGGACCAGAGCTTTCCGGTCTCGATCGAGGTGCAACTGCTGGGCGGCAGCGGCCAAGGAAAACGCGCCACGGCCAACGTCTGCTCGCCAGGAACGCACTTCGTGATGGACGGCAAACTGGTCACGCGGCACTGCAACGACTCGACCTCCAAGACTTTCCACGGCGACCAGTGGGTCACGGTGGAGATCGAAGTCCACGGCAACGGCAAGATCCGGCACTTTGTGAACGGGGAGAAGGTCTTCGAGTACGAGCAACCGCAACTCGACGAAAGCGACGCCGACGCCCGCCGCCTGATCGTCAACGGCGACAAGATGCTCCGCAAAGGCACGATCTCCCTGCAGTCCGAGAGCCATCCGATCGAATTCCGCAAGGTGGAGATCATGGTGCTCAAGGAGTAGGGCGAGGCATGACTCTGAACGATCTTTCGACAATATGCCGCATGACGTCATCATGCGGGGACTGACGAACTGGCTGCGCAACGCGTTCTCTTGCGCTCGGCGCAGACGTGGATGCACCGCCGCTTTCGTGCAAGTGTCAGGCTCTGCATGGTAGGCGATCACGCCAACACACCAGGTGAACACCAGTGATTCGCTCACTGATCATTGGATTCGCGTGCCTCGCGGTCGTGACCAGTCCGGCCGTTCCCACGCTGGCTCAGACCGGCGTGCGGCCGTACCCCTATCCCGGTCATCGGTGGCTGGGCGTCTACGCCGGTGGCCCCGAACGCTACTTTGACTATTTCTTGAGGAAGATCAGCCTGGGCGATTCGTTTCCCAACAAGGCCGCCTGGTGGGCTGATCTCAAGTCGCAGCGTGCGGCACGGGACGATGCTCACCGCTTCGACGTTTACATCGTCTATTGCGGTGAGCGAGAAGGGAATGCCGAGACCGCAAAGAAGCGGCTCGACGCTTGGCTTCAGCCGGAAGCGGACTGTCCGACTCACCCCGAGCTGATCCCGGCGATCTGCCTGGGCGAAGAAAACGTTGGGGCACACCGAGAAGCTCTCGACGCCCTGGCGCGGCATGTCCGTGACCAGTACGGCATCCCCGTCATGCAGTGGTACAGCGACCCGCTGGCCCCCGATCCCGCATTGACCGCCGACGGTTGGATCTGGGACTCGTACGGCTGGGACAGCGTGCGGTTTCGCAGGCACCTGATGAAGTTCGTCGTGCTGGGCAAACCGGCGATCTGCGTCCCTTGGGCGACCGATCCACACTGGCCTCAGTGGACGCAGTATCCCGACGCGGCGGCACTGATCGATCGCGAATGGTGTCAGTTCGACATCTGCCGCGAATTCAACGTTTCCTGCGCGGCGTTCGCCGTGGCGGGCCCCCATGGTTCCGTGAACACCTGGGCCGGCTGCAATTCGCCGGACATGCTGACTCTGCGAAATGCGCTGCGAATCCGCCGCGAGGCAATGCACGCGGTCCGTCCCGGCGAATTGCCGCAGACGTCGGCCGGCTTCTCGGCTCGGGATCGGGCGCTCAGCGTCGGCGGCGATCCCGGCGCGCCCAGCGAGTACGAGGAGTCCTTTTCCGGATTCGGCTGGCTGCACGATGCCGACGTGCGCGGGTTCCTCCATCTGAAACTGACGAGCCGCCCGGACGAACCAGGCTTCCTGACCTTGATTCCGCAGCGCGACGGCCCTGCCCGCGCGTCGCTCGTGTACCGCGGCGAATCCTACTTCCCGCTCAACTCGGTGCATGTCACCCTCGACGCGGCCGCCCCCGCCGCCGCCGGAGCCCGCAATACGCTGGCCATCGCGGTAGACGAACGGGACGAGAACTGGCCGCGGGAGGAAGTTCAACAAGGCAGCGATTCCGTCTCGCCGCTCGAATTGCGCGACGAGCGTGTGGTTCGAGGGAAGCACGTCTTCTTCGTTCGCGTGGCCATGGAGCGTCCCGGTGGGAAGGCGGACGTTTCCGGCAACCGCCTGGACCGGCTGCGGGTCCGCTGCACGCACCGGATTCCGCCGCCGGGAGCGGCAGCCGTGCTCGCAAGCGATGCAAACGGCAATTTGAGCTATCAGGACGATTTCCGCGCGACGCGCTGGCCGCACCTGGGCCGCTTGGAGGTCGCTCATCCGACTCACGGCGGCTATCGCGACGGCGGCTTCTGGGTGGGCCTGAAAGGAGGCACCTCCACGTCCACGCACCTGGTGCAGCGCGTCGACTCGCCCCGGCCGCTGAAGGAACTCGCGGTGACCGCGGACTGCTACGCCGACAGCCAGAATCTGGGCGGCAGCGTGACCCTGAGCGTGGCGCCGCGCAACGGCCCCCCGCGCTGGATCGTCCGCACGCCAGCCCGTCACGACGGCCCGTTGCGTTTGGACGTGCCGCCAGAGGAACTGACCGGGGTGCAAGCGTTCGACATTCACGTCACGCTTTCCAGCAGCAGCGGCGTGGAACAAGGCGCCAAAGCCTGCGCGACGATCAGTGCCCTGAGCGTGCAGGCCAAGTGACGGCAGGACCGCCCCGGCCGAACACGAACGTCTCGTGTAATTCGTCGGCCATCCGTTTGTGCCACGGCGACACGAGCGGCAAATGGACGGCCGGTTCGGCGCCAATCGCAACGGCGATCCACAAGCCCAGGCAACCGGCGGCGATCATGTCCTTCGGCAGTTCTGCGCATCTGGCTAGATTTGTGGCATGAGAGCGATTTGTCAAGCTCATTCTCGGAACCACAGCGGCGCCCTTTCTCGATTCGCGAACACGTTGTCTTGCCAGACTCGCCTCGACGGCCCATAATTCCAGAGTTGCGTCGCCCCGCATGGAAAGGAACGCGTCTTGGCCGCTCTTGACAGAATTGACTTCGATCTTCAGGCCTTGCCGGAGCTTTGCCCGGCGCTGTCAGAAGCGTTCTGCCGCATGATTGCGGAAGCGTGCGTCGTCTGCCTGGAAGAACAGGGACACACGCCGGGAGTTGTCATGGAGATTCGTGGGCTGGCCGACGCCGAGTCGCGCGTGCTGTGGATGTCGCTTGCCGCGCAAACCAGCGATACCTATGCCGATGCGGAGGTCGCCACGGAATACGGGGCGATTGCGGTCGCCTTGTTGACCGTGAAAGCCGTTACCGATTACAGCGTCGTACGTCGCTCGATGAAAGGGACCGGTTTCGATTACTGGCTGAGCCGAGCCGGCGCACCGCCGTATCGCCATGACGCCCGGTTGGAGATTTCTGGCCTGCGGGCGGCAGACGCCCGGCGACTGCAAGCGCGTATCCGGCAGAAGGCCCGTCAGACCGATCGGAGTGACGGCGTCTTGCCGGCCTTGATTGCGGTCGTTGAATTCAGCCATCCCCTCTCGTTTCTTCAACGCAAAGACCGGCTATGAACCTGGAGCAGATCAACGATCTTCATGAACGGGCCATGAGCCTTGCCGAAGCCGCCATCGTCGCTCGAACCGAAGGGGATGAGGCGACCTCGCGCGAACGATTTCAGGAAGCGTTGCAGCTGGCCAGGCAGGCGGCTGCCAGAATTGCCTCCTACGTTGGCGAAGAGCCGATGCGGTCGGTTCTTCATCGCAGCGCAGCCTCGCTCGCCCTCAATTGTGAAGAGTATCGTCTCGCAGAAAAGCTGCTGGCGGTCGGCCTGGCAGGTGATCCTCCGGCCGAGATCGCCGATGAAATGCGCGACCTCATGGAGCAAGTCTACTCGCACCGCGAGTTGCTCGTTTGCTAACAGCGGGAACAAAAGCAACTGGATGACGATGCCGGCCCATTTGTTTCCCTCTTCGGCGGCGAGCGATTTCCTCTACTTCAGCAGCCACTGGCCGGCCGCGGCTTGCTGTTGCGCGGCCTCGCCGGTGAAGATTACGAGGGCGTCGGCCTGGGAAGCGGCTCGATACGCGGCGGTGACGATCGCGGGCTCTGCGCCCTCGCCGGCGAGCCAAAGCGGCCGCGGGGCGTGCAGGGCCAGCAGGCCGGGCACGTCGAGGTACTTGGCTCCCCCAGGGAGGAACATCGGGTCGCGGTAGTCGAGCAGCTTGCCGAAGCGAAAGCCCTGCGTGTCCACCGCGACGCGGTCGATGGCCTGGCCCGCGAGGGCACCGCCAGCAGCCACGATGGGACCGGCGCTGCCCCAGCCCGCGAGGGCGATGGTTTTCGGATTCGGACAGGGGCCGGCTTTCGTGCGCCGGAGCAGACTCACGATGGAGAGAACATCGTGCGTGCGTTGGGCGAACAGCGCGTGGTTGTAGCCGAACGTGTAGCCGGCGAATTCGCGCGGATTGGCCACGACGCGGGTCTGCTTAACCGGGTCGCCGCCCTGGAACAACAGGTCGGCGCCGAGTACCGTGGCGCCCGCTTGCACCAGCTTCAGCACAGCCGGTTTCACGCTGCCGTCGGCGTTGCGGAGCGCGGCCTGGCCCTGGTCGTCGAGCCAGATGACGGCGCGGCCGTTGGATTGCTGCGGAGACAGACAGACGACACGGACTTCCTCGCCGTAGGTCTTGTTTAACAGCGTGCCGGTCCGTTCCAAGAACTCGCCGCGATCTTGCTCGTCCTTGAGCTTCCATTCCACGTCGCCCGCGTTGGCCAGCGTGCGGCCGATGAGCACCTCGACCGCGGGACGGATCACCTTCTGCAGCCCTTCCGGCGTCGCGGCGGCAGCGCCGATTTGGCGTTCGGCGTCTGCGGTGAACCACGCCAGCAACTGACGCTCGAACTCCGGATCGGCGGCCTTCGGCGCGGGATGCTGATCGTCCCAGACGCTGAGTCGTTCGGGCGGCAGGGGATCGAAATCCGTCTCGATCACGGGTGCTGGGAAACCGAGCTTGAAGTGTTTGTTCAGGAAGGTGTAGAAGGCGGAACGCGTGACGGCGTTGTAGTTGTGCGGGAAATGCTCGCCTCGCTTCAGGAAGACATTGTCCTTCTTGCCGTACATCGCGTACAGCTGCTGCAGTTCCGGGAAGCCCTTGGTGGCCATCTCCTTGGTCCAATCGTCCGCGCTGTTCATGCCCTGCGGTTTGGGGGCGAACAGCGCGGCGAAGTCGACGTTGCCCGTGTTCACCCGCAGCAAGCTGGCGTTTTCGCACGTACACCCGCCCTGCATCGCGGTGCTGACCATGACGACGGGGAACGAGAGTTGGATGCGGTCGTCGATGGCCGCCAGGATCATCGACTGCGTGCCGCCGCCGCTGCCGCCGGTCACCGCGGTACGCTGCGGGTCCACCTCGGGCAGGCTGAGCAGGAAGTCGAGGCCGCGCACGGCATTGAGCGTCTGCAGGCCCATGATGTTCTGGCAATGCGCCTCGGCCTGCGGGCTGTACAGGCCCCAGTTCTCCGTCGCGTTCATCTCCGGCCGCTGCTTGGCGAAACCGTGGACGACCTGGCGGGAGAATTGAATCGAATCCGAATCGCTCAGCATGTCCCACTGCCAGACGATGCAGCCCATGAGGGCCAGTTGGCGGCACTGCGCCTGGTAGGTGCTGCGCCCGGCCCGCTCGAAACGCTCC
>CAYUFW010000083.1:22544-26773 GCA_964443915.1 uncultured Pirellulaceae bacterium | reverse complement strand
TGCAGACCTCGCCATCCTGCGGCCGCGACCACGGGCGGGCGTCTGGGGCCCTCAGCACCACCGTGTCGGTGCGTTCACCCTCGATGTCCTGGTACATGGGCGGACGGACGCCGTCCACGTAGGCCCAGCCGCCGGAATAAGGGCGGGTCGGATCCGCGTTGGGATAGCGGGCCCAAGTCAGACGCTTGCCGTTGAGATACACCTGCCGGAAGGGGACCGTGAGCGCCAGCGGTTTCAGATCGGCCTCCCAGACGTCCGCACGGCCGTTGAATGTGGTCTTCTTCCAGCCAGCGACGACTTCGCCGCCCACAAGGAGCGGCCGCGCGTCCGGGGCCGACGCGACGTGCCAGGCAAGGATGTTCAACGGCGCCTCCGCCGTGCCGGAATCTCCCGGTTGGAACGCGACCGTCTTCCGGATCCTGTGCGTTCCGGGATGCAGGAGAATGTTGACGGCCTCGGTGGGGCGGCCCTTGCGAAGCGATTGGGCCAGGACGCGGGCTTTCTCCAACGTCTGGACCGGTGCATCGAGGGTCCCCGCGTGATCGTCGGAGCCGGTCGGCGAGACGTGTATATCGGCCGCCAGCAAAACGCCGCAGAACGGTACGAACAGAAGAGAATAACAGCAACGTCTCATGCGACCTTTCCCCCAATTCCTATGACGGGCTTGTGAAGAACGAACCTCAGTTTTCGAACGGCTTCAGAGGGTCCTCGTACATCCCGCCGAAGTTGATGTGACCCCACGGCCCCGTCGCCGTGTCGACGCAATTTATCACCTTCTCGTTCGAGTGCCTACCATGGGAGAACCGTGGCGGATCGTGAACGGGGGACCGGTTCCCCCTGTCTCCACCGCTTCAGGGCATTATACTGGAGCGGGTTGTCTCGGTGCGTGGCATCCTGTTGGCGATTTCAATTGGCACATTGGTTGGGGATGATCGATGGCGTTCGGTACACTACGCTGGCACGGACTTTGCGGCGTGCTGATGGCCTCGATCTTCCTGTCGATGTCATCTGGGGCGTTGAGTCAATCCGGCGTTGGCTCGCGGGAGAAATCGACGGAGGGGCAGAGCCGGTTACGTTCTGGAGCCGCGGCGACCGGTGCCGAAACGGCTGAAGGCGGTGTCGATCTCCGGCCCGTCTTCAAAGACCTGGGCCTTTCGACTCGGGCGCAAGGGAGCCGAGGAACCTGCTCGGTCTTCACGGTGACTCAAGCGATCGAATTCGCCTTGGGAAAACAGCACCGGCCCGACGCGCGATTGAGCGTCGAGTTCTTGAACTGGGCCTCGAACCGTGTCGTCCGGGAGAAACGCGACGGCGGGTTCTTCTCCGATCTCTGGAGAGGATTCGAGCGCTACGGGATCTGCGACGAGGGGGAGATGCCCTACGTGGCGGAGTTCGACGTGGGCTTGCGTCCCTCGCCCGCGGCCTTGGCCCAAGCCCGGCAGCGTCTGGACGCCGGCTTGAAATTGCACTGGATCAAGCCGTGGGATCCTCAGCGGGGCTTGACCGACGCCCAGTTCGCGGCCGTCAAGGAGACACTCCGGCAGGGCTGGCCCGTCTGCGGCGGCTTTCTCTGGCCCAAGGACCCGGAATGGGATGCCGGCGTCCTGCAAATGGCGCCGCGCGACAAGGTGCGCGATGGACATAGTGTCCTGTTGGTCGGCTTTCGCGATGACACCTCGCAACTTGGGGGTGGCGTCTTCCTGATGCAAAACACAAGTCAGGGGCCGCAAGACGGCGCGATGACCTACGAGTACGTCCGCACGTACATGAACGACGCCGCCTGGGTCGGCTGTGAGCAGGACTGAAGGATTCGAATCGGGTCAACTCCGTCCGCCTCCGCGAACGCCGTCCCCGCGTGAATGCCTTTCGCTACGATAAGGACAAAGACTGGCGTCAGGAACAGGTCCTTTGTGATTGATTTTTTCGCGCGGCGAGGCCGGATGGATGCCGTCGAGTGTGGACGCCGCCAAGACCGGCTACGTCCCGTGGCCGGATTCGTGAGCGGTTCTTGACCCGCCTGGAATCTTCCGGCGACTCGGGCGGAACGGCCCTTCTCGCGAGCGATCGCCGCGGCGGGCTCTATTTCGCGCCGCAGGTGAATGGCTGCGGCGGTTTCACCTTGACGGTGATCTGCTGGGCAGCGGTCCCTAAGTAGCTGCACCAGCCGATGCTGATCGATGAATTTCTGGAAAGATGATGGCAAACCGGTCAGGCAGTCGATACTGTGAGTCTCTCCGTTCACCAATTCAGAAGGACTCGAGAATGCTCCCGTGAAATGCGTCTGGGATAGGCCGAGCAGCGATCCAAAATTAGAATCGTACCGTCTGGTTGGACACGGCTCCCGAGCGCGTGTGCCCATGACGTTGGCACGCTGGGTGGGGCTTGTTCGAATGCAGGGTCGCGGATCGCTGGAGCGGACCATCGGTATCAACTGGAGAAGGAGACGATCCCGCACGTCGTCGCGCTAGTCGGGTGGTTGGTGACCCTTCGTGGGCGTCACCAACTGGTTCCGCCAGACAGTGAGGTGCGGCAGATCGTGCCATCTTCGGGACAACTGCCAGCCCACTACGAAATCGAGGTCGCCGTCGCTGTCGAAATCCGCCACTTCCAAAGCAGCGTGACACGGAAACCCTACCTCCAGTGTGTGACGTCCAAAGACTCCAGGGGACGTTTGCTCCAGGTAGACGATCGACGCCAGCGGTTGGTGGGCCACCGTTACCGGGTACGGTTGGTCGTGAATCCAGGAGACGGCAATCACCTCCAGGTCTCCATCCCGATCGAAATCCTCGGCCCGCGCACCATGGACGCCCGACAACGAGGTGAGCGGTCGGTGGGCGAATCCCTGACCGCCCAGATTCTCGAGCCATTGGACTCCATGAGACGGCTTGATATATTGATCGTCGAAAGTGTCGCCGTTGGTAAGCAGGAGATCGTCGTCTCCGTCGCGGTCCATGTCGACCCGCCGAATGCCGGTTAGTCCAAAGGTTACCTCGGGCGCGGCCCAGACCGTCTGCCGGTGAAACTGTCCATTGCCCTGGTTGAGGAATCGCGCCACCCATTCGTACTCTTGACTGACCAGAGCGAGAAAGTCCGGACGACCGTCATCGTTCAGGTCGTGGACCAGGATGTGGCTGGCGCCCGGTCGAGGGTCCAGCACCTGAAGCTCGAACTGCGGTCGATCGCGGGCGGTGGCGACGTTCCTGAACAGCGCGATCTTTCCCGTCTTGTGATACCCGAATTCCGCGACGAGCAGGTCGAGGTCGCCGTCCCCGTCGATGTCCACCGGTTGGACGTCGGCCACTCGCCCCAAGCCCGAAGCGATCACGATCTTTTCGTATTCCGCACCGGCCTGCTGGCCGCGCAGCCAGACCACTTGACCCCGGTCGTGGTCGCCGGCGAGAAAGCTGCCCAGGTCAGCCACGACGAGATCGCCCACCCCGTCCCCATCCAGGTCGCAAGGCTCGGCGTGGCACGGGTTGTCCAGTTGGGCCAGAATCCGAGGAAGCGGGCCTGCGCCGCGCAGATCCAACGCGGACACGTGGCCTCGCCGCATGTCGCACACCAACAGGACAGGCTGGCCGCCCGGCTCCAATTCGGTCCAACGCAGATAGGAAACCCCCGGCTGGACGTCCTTTTCCTGGCTTAGATGCAGAGGCTGAGGAAGGAACGTGGTCCCCGCTGGCGTTGTTGCCTCCGGCGGTTGCGGCAACACGAGTTGCTCCGGCGCTTGGGCGCGGAAGTAGGCCGCCGTCCGGTGGATCGGCGGCGGATCCAAGTCGTTCCGGCCCGAGCGGGCATAGTATTCGTAGGCCCGCCGCACCTTGCCGTGCCAGGCGTCGCGAGGATAGGTCTCGGCAAGGGGCATCCCATGACAATCGCTGCAGAACGCCTCGACTTGCTGAACGAAATCTCGCTTGAAGGAAGCGGAGCGAGCCGGATCGGCCTGGCTGGCGACGTACTGCTGCCACCTGTCTCGGTTGGCTGAGTTCCCAGTTCGCCAGCGGACCAACACAATCGTCAAGAGGGCAATCGTCAAGCACACGGCGCACCCGACCGAGAACCAGCGGCGCCGCCCCGCCGGCTCGCTGTTACGCGCCCCCGCCATGCTGACAGATCCCTTTGCACCGGCCATGTTGCCCCGCGACGTCACGATGGAGTTGTCCAATACCCGGCTCGCGCGGACGCTTCGATGCTCGCGCCCGCCGTCGGCCGCAGGACAAAGGAAGACG
>CAYUFW010000083.1:22161-22424 GCA_964443915.1 uncultured Pirellulaceae bacterium | reverse complement strand
TGGGATAGGACCGACCGCCGGTCGGGAGCAGTTTGTGCCTTCTGGTCATGCCGATTCGCCTGAGCCGCATCGTCGCCGGATCGTGCTGGTCGCCGGCGGCGTGTTGCTGCTGGGCTTGGCGTCGCTGGTCTCCGCCGTGACCGTCCCCGTCTGGGCTCGCTGGATGGCGGTTCGCCAGATGGAGGCGGGCGCGATTAGCGAGGCGCAACGATGGCTCCGCTGGTCGGCTTGGTTTCCCTTCGGCGGCGGGGAAACGGAACTGG
>CAYUFW010000083.1:8270-22129 GCA_964443915.1 uncultured Pirellulaceae bacterium | reverse complement strand
AAGGGGTGGACCCTGATCGCTTACAGCAGGAGCGCATCTTGGGTCTGATCCGGCAGGGCGCGCATGAAGTGCCCGAGGACTTCTGGAGGAGCCCGGTCGGGGTGGGGTTGCGGCTGTACGACGGTATCGAGGCCTGTGTACGTGGCCATCTGGCGCGGAACGAACCCGCCCAGGCCCGCGAGATCCTTGAATTCTGGGCGGCGTCTCTTCCCCAAGAGGCACACATCGCGTATCTGCAAGGAGTCTACTGGTTCAATCAGGCTGACGAGGCCCAAGCGCTGGCCGAGTTTGAGAAGGCGATTGGCCGGCAAGCGGGATACGAGCTGGCGCACATCGCCGTGGCCAGACTGTACGAAAAACAAGACCGGGTTGCCGAGTCGCTTGCGGCCTACGCCCGTTTTGCCTCCAACTGTCCGCACAGCGACGCAGCGGTGGTGGGACTGGCCCGGGCCTTGCGCAAACTGACGCGCATGGAAGAAGCCCGTGCCGTGGTCGGGTTGCTGCGTTCCTCCTCGGATCCGTTTTCGGGGTTTCAGGCCGAGATGGGGGCGATCGAGCTTGAATTGGGCAACTACCAAGAGGCGCTGCGCTGGCTGGGCCAGACGCCCGCTCCCGAAGGACAGAAGAAACAGGAACTGCTGTGCGACGCGGCGTTGGCGTTCGGTCTGCAGGAAGAGGCCACGGTCGCCAACCGGCTGTTCGAACAGGCCGATGGCGAGATGGCGAACATGTCCCGGATTTCCGAGTTGCTCACCCAGCTTGCCGTGGCCCCCGACAGGAAGGATGCCGCCGACGAACTCCACCGCTTGTCCGAGGCGGTCGCCGCGACCGCCCTGCAGCCTACCCAGATCGAACTGGAGCGGGCCGGCCTGGCCCGCCGTGAGAGCGCCGGCCTGACCGCGGCCGACCTGTACGCCTTGCATTGCGACGCCTGTCACGGGCCTCAGGGCGGCGGCGACGGCCGCGCCGCGCGCCATCAGTTCCCGGTGCCGCGAGATCTGCGCGGGGACAGTTCCCGCCTTGTGAGCACTCAGAACGGCGTCCCGACGAACGAAGATTTGGCAAAGGTCATCAAACAAGGCATGCCGGGGACGTCGATGCGGGCCTTCGACCAATTGAGCGAAGACCAGTTGCAGCGGTTGGCCGAAGAAGTCCGGCGAATGCGCCGGGAAGGCCTGCGCGACAGCTACGTCGCGATGCTGCAAGCCGAAGGGGAAGAGACCGAGGAAGCGGACGTCCGGGCGGTTGTGGATCTCCGCAGTCTGCCGGGAGACACCGTGCAGGTGCCGGCCATCGGTCCTGCGGACGCGGCGGCCGCGGTCCGAGGAAGGACGGTGTACTTCGAATGCGGTTGTCGGCCTTGCCACGGCGACGACGGCTCCGGCGTGCCGGACACGGCGCTGTTCGACCCCTTAGGACTGCCGGTGCCGTCTCGGAACCTGGTCCACGACCCCTTCAAGGGCGGGCATGACCCGGAGTCCGTCGGCCTGAGGATTCTGGCGGGAATGCCGGGCAGTCCCCACCCCGCGACCAAGGTTTTGACGCCCCAACAGTGCATCGACCTGATTCACTTCTGCGGTTCGCTTTCACGCCAGCCCAAGCGAACGCTGACTAACCACCAACGATACCTGGAAGCCACCCGGTGCCCGCTGGCGGCCGAGATCCAGATAGCTGTCGACGTCGGTCGAATTGACCCCAGGGTGCCAGATCGGGTTGGTGGTCAAGAAGCGTGCCCCGATCCACAAACCGGCGTTCCAATCGCAGTTCACAAAACCGTCCGTAGCGTTGCCACAGTTCTTTCGGCGCCGGCTGGGCAGGGGGCCAACTACCGGCCTGCGGTCGCGAAATCGCGGCTCTGAATGGCTCGCACCAAGGTCCGGCCGCTCGCGGGGGCCGGCCAAGGCGTCAATTCCGGCGCATTGTAGGTCTTGATGAAACGGTCGTAGAAGGACGGGTCTTTCTGGGGCAGCAAGACCGGCTTGTGGACGCGGCCCTCTTCATCGACGTAGCTGAAGTAAACACGAGCGAACAGGCCGTCAGCACGCTTGCTGGCAAATGCGATCCAGCGGCTGTTGCTCGACCAGCAGTGCCACGAGTCGCTGCGCGGGGAGTTGACTTCCAGCCGTCGGTGTTTTCGCGTTTCCAGGTCCAGCAGGTACAGGTCGCTGGAGGGCTGAAAGACCGGGAACGCCCCGTAATCCGACATGCAGAACAGCACCCAGCGTCCGTCGGGTGAGACGCGCGGCTCCGCCACGCTCCGTCCCGTGTCCTTCGCCAGAACCACGGACTCCACATCGCCGCATTCTCCACGCTCCGGGTCATAGCTCACCCGCACCAGGTCATAGCGGACTTCCCGGTAGCGATCCCGGGGACGTGGCTCGGCACTGCAAAAGTACAGGTACCGGCCGTCCGGCGACCAGGCGGGAAACGTCTCCAGGCGATCCGGCCGAGAAATGCTCGCCGCGGTCGTCACCGTGTTGGAATCGACATCGTAAAGAGCCAGGTCCGACGCGCTGTCAAAAACGTCGCGAGTCTCCCCCGCGTCGTGGAAGAACTGGGTGATCTCATTCGCCGAGTAGGCGACGACACGCCCGTTCGGATGCCAGGCCGCGTAACCGGCCAGCGATTTCGTAACGAGTCCGCGGTCGGACTCGAAGCGACGGACCAGTTGCCGGGTGTCGGCCTTGAAGACCTTGCCGTCCCGCACGACGATCGTCCCGTTCCGGTAGTCCTGCTCGCCCTCGTCGCGGGACTGCAAAATCATGCGGCCGGGATGCCGGGGGGCAAAGGTGTGACAGTTGATGCAGCCGCCCTTGAAGGTCCGGTTGCTCACCACGGTCGATTCCTCAAAGGTCCGGACGTCCCGCTGATAAATGGCTACGTCGACGCGGAGAATGAACAGGGGCTTGATCAGCCGATAGCACAGGTAATGGTCGATGTCTGCGTCCGCGACCGTGTTCTCGATCGGTGCAAACCGCGTCCACTGCCCATTTTCCCGGCGGACGTAGACATCGAAATAGAGCTTGCCGCCCCGGTTCTCTGCCAGCAGTTGTCTCCAGTGCGTCAGGGGGAAGGCGATCTGCGAAGAGCGGCTTGTGACGTCGATGGCCACACCTTGCGCCGAGCGGATCTGCACGCGGTAATGCGTGCCCGGCTCTTCCACCATGAAGTTCAGGGGCGCGATGTTGGGTGGAACGACGAGGTCGCGATAGTCGGGCCGGATGCCCGGCGTCCGCGCGACGTCGACGACGGTTGCGATGTCAAAGACGATGCGGTGTCGAACGGCGAACGCCCCCAGCGTCAGGGTCACGAGCATGATCGCCGAAGCGAGTTGGAGAACGGAGGATTTCTTCATTCGGGAGTTCCCGACTGGCCGTAGGTTAGGTCATTGCGGCCGAAGGCGTAGAAGAAGAAATAGGTATCGCCGAAGTCGCGATACAACGCGGCAGAAGCCCCGGCGGTATCCCCCCGAAACAACTTCCGTCTCTGCATAAACTCGCGGCACCGTCGCTGGGTTTCCGAACCGACCGCGCGCCTGACGGGGCGGCCGGCCTGGGAAGCGTTGTTTTCCAGGTAGATCGCCAGGGCTTCCTCGCAATGCCGCGGCAAGTGCGGATCGCCGAAATCGTCGAAGCGCTCCAGATTTGCCACCGCTTCGTCGAGTTGCCGTGTCAAGAGGTAATGGGCCAGCAGATACTCGAACGCCATCCGATTGTGGCGGTTTCTGTTCAGCAAGTGCTTGAGCACCGTTTCCAGGTCATCCAACTGGCCGTCCAGATCCTCGACCGCCATGAGCTTGCGGCGCGAGGCAACGGCGGGCACGACGGAAAGCGTCGGATCGGCCTCCAATTGCCGGAGCAGGCCGCGGGCCCAGCGGCGGTGAAGCAGGCTGCGTTCCAAGAAGGCAAGGAACCTCCGCGCCGCCTCCGGGTGACCTTTCAGAACGTGGATGTAGACCAGACGCTCCAGCGTCCGGGGCCGCTCGCCCAGCACCTCCAGGGCCTCGTGCGCCATGTGCTCCGACTCGTTGATCAGGCCAAGATCGAACAGCACGTCGCTGCTTTCCAAGGGCACCTGTCTGGCCTGTGTGGACAGATCGCTGAATCTGAGCGTCAACGTCGGGGCGTCCGGCACTTGCGCATGGCAGAACATCTCGTCCAGCAGTCTGCCGGTGAAGAACAAGGCCCGGTTGACGTGGAACACGGTCCTGATGACGCGCAACGCGCCGCCCAGGTCGGTGATCTGGGCGTTCAGCGGCGGAATCCGTCGCGCGTGTTCGAGCGTCTCCGACCATCGTTGGCGGTCGGCGCTGTACACCATCTGGAGCCAGTGTTTTTGCGGAGAATCGAAGGCTGCCAGATCGGCGACGGCGATCAGGGCAGCCAGCACCAGTGCCCGAATTGCCGCAACCGTCACGGACATGGGGCGGGCGACAACGGGGGCTGTCGGGGCGGCAAACTCCTGCGCATCGTAAGTCTCCGTAGGAGGCTCAGGCAGATCGCCGACGGACCTGCCCCAGCTCAGAACCATGGCCGCGACCGGCGCAAACAGCAACAAGGCCGCTTGGATGGTGACGGCAATGGCCAGTGACGACGGCATCGCCAGCGAATCGGGCGCCGACGGAACGCCCCAGCCTCGGTACGCGTCCGAAACGCCCAGCGCACACAATCCCATCCCGACTGTCACAGGGATCACCGCGGCGCAGAACATCGCCGCCGCACCCAGCCCTCGCCGCCGCCGTACCAACCACTCGAAAACTCCACACGACAGCGCAAACACCACGTAGAATCCCGCCGCGATGTAATATGCCAACATGGACGAAATCAGAAACATCATGAGCCAGACCGCGGGACGGCGGGCTTCGATGCGGACGAAGCCATTGGCGAGCGTCAGGACGACGAGCAAGCCCACGCAAGGGCGCACGGGATGGCTGTACCGCCCCAGCAGCAGAACGATCAGCACCATCGGGATGAGAAACGCAAAACGACCGCCTCTCCCGGTGACCGCCGCAAGAAACCAGCGGGTGGCGAGGCAAATCAACGCGGTCAGCAAAGTAACCACCGCGGCGCCGAGCCAGCCGTAGGCAAACAGAGGTGACAAGAAGGCGGACGCGAAATCGACCGGACCGCCTGGCTGTTCCAGGAACCCGCGGACGTAAGAGGATTCGAACAGAAAAACGCGACTGTCCACCTGGTAGAAGAGTTCGGGGGCGATACGCAGCAACACGTACAGAGAGAACCCGATCCACAAACCAGCCGCGGACGCGACAAGGACGAACCTCCGACGCGGGTGGTCTGGCTGCGAGGTTTCCATGGGAGGAATCCGGCGAGGACGCCAGGCATCCGCCCCCCGGCGTCCAAAGCTCTGGCTAAACCGTAATGCGCCGCCTCCGTTCACCTGTGCGGCTCGCCTTCATGCCAGCCGAAGCAAACGCTTCCCAACGACGCCACGAAGCGACACAACGACCGCTGCCATCTGAATCCCGGACGCTTGACGGGACGCAGGAAGCCCTTCCGCATCGTCCTCCCGGCGCGGAAGGGCTTATCTCCCCGTCCATCGAAGATCGACGCAGCGGCCGCGAGGGCGGTGAGCATCTGCCTCGCCGCAAGTCGCCCTGCCGCCCAGCGCCCCTCAGGCGGTGCGCTCGACCGCCCTGGGGGCACAGACTGCGCGAAGGTTGTTTACTACTCGGAATCAGTACTGGGGAATCGTCTCCCCATCCGCACGATTACGCAGGTATCGATAGGGCAATTCGGCGATGGTTTCGGAAACGAATCTGACCGCGCCGTCGCACAGCGCCATTTGCAGACCTCCCGGATGATCGCTCGCGCTGCTCCAGTCTCTGCCCCAATTGTAATACGCGCGGTTGATCATATAGGTTGCGCCACTCCCGCCATAGCTGTCGACATCCGTCGAAATAAGCCCAGGGTGCCAACTTACGGAGTTACCCGAATAACGCGCCCCGATCCACAACGCGGCGTTCCAATCGCAATTCACCCAGGTATTGGTGGTATCCGGACCGCAACTCTGCCTGCGATTGTCTTTCGTCCCCGTTCGCTCGATGACAAGGACGGTGCTGGCGGTCCCGTCGATGATATCTCGCATCAGGATGCGCGAGTTCACCCAAAAGATGCCCTTCCTATCATACGCGGCACCGTTGCCGGAATTGCCCAGGTAATTGGTCTTCCCGTAATTCCCTCTCTTGGTGTTCAGGGGGCCCATGCTGTCCGAAGGACAGTTGTATGCAGGGATGGGCTCTCTGGCCGACGGAATCACGGCCGACGCACCGCTGAGGTCACGTTCCCAGTGCCGCGCGAAGTCGAGCGTTTCGGTTCGGATCGTGTCGTGCAGCGGCTGCATTTCGATGAACGGCAAGAGCAACGCCGACCAGGCAAGACCGTTTGTGTTTTCTCGCGGACCTTGTGTCTTTCCATTCGTATGGTCCGGATCGGAGTCAACGAATCCGGGCGGAAAAACGTTGTACGTGTCGTGATAGTTGTGCAAGCCCATAGCGATTTGCTTCAGGTTGTTGGTACACTGCGTCCGCCGGGCCGCCTCGCGCGCGGCTTGAATGGCGGGAAGCAAGAGTGCCACCAGAATGCCAATGATCGCGATCACCACCAACAGTTCGACCAGCGTGAAGCCGGACCCATGAGCCCGGCTCCTTATAAAGATACGGTTCATACCAACACCCCTCCCAAAAAGGAAAAAAGAACAAGACCGAGGCGAAAGCAAATCAAGGCTCCAGAGCAAAGTCGAGTGTGTTCGGACCCGCTTGGACCGTGACGTTCAACTGAGAAGATTCGTTGTACTTCGCAGGGATCGGTTCCTTGTAGTCGGCTGGCGTGGGGCCATCCAGGGCCGTCGTAATGCGAACCGTATTCGGGCCAACCGCCGCACCCTTGTTCTGGCCGGCAAAGTGCAACTCATACCGTCCGTTCTCGTCGGTCACGCCGTAGGCGCCATGCCCTTCGGCAGATTCGAAAGCGACGGCAGCCTTGCCGAGCGGTTTTCCATTCATGGTCACCGTCCCGGAAACCGTCCCCAAGTCAGGCAAGTTGCCTTCGGAACTCGAACAACCCGTGACAAGTACCGTCAGCGCCAGGTTCAAGACGACAAACCAATAAGCCCTCAACATCGTTGAGTTTCCTTCTGATTTCTTGGGTGGTGCCTGTCTCGAAATAAGAATCCAAAGTACTAAATATAGCTAGATCGTCAAGTGCTCGTCAATCCATGCGAGATACTCGGCGTTTCGCGAAGGCACACCGCGACGCCCACGAACGAATTCTCTAGATCACTATATCCACTTATTCGCAATTGCGCGTCAGCTGATCCGGCAGATGCCTTGGTCGGATCAGGTGTGTGTTTGACGGGCAGGGACGGCAAGATGCATTGGGTGCCCCGCTCTCAGTGCGGTTCATGCCGACCGTCTCTCCCGTCTGGCACGATTCGCGGGAGGCCAAGGCCAGGATCAGGACCAGGACCAAGCGGGAGTCGGTGGCGGGGGTTCGGACTGGCGACTGGCCGGTGCGGATGCAGGCAGCGAAATAGGCGACCTGGTCACGCCTGGCGGCGGCGAACGAATCTTCCGTCCGCGTGTACAGCCCTTCGGGCTCCCGGCGCCAGCGGTACAGCACCAGCGACGGGCCGCCCGACGAAGCCTGCCCTTGCTCGTCCCGTTGATACCAACAGCCGGGGAGCGAGCCGCCCGACATTATTTCGCGCCGCAGACGAACCGTAGCGGCGGCTTCACGGTGAGGGTGATCTGTTCGCCCTCGGCTCCGAGGTAGCCGCCCCAGCCGACGCTGATCGATGCGATCTTCGAGAGATCGAGTTCGCCTTGCGTTTGGCCGAACGGCTTGAATTGGCTGAACATCGCGTAGGCGCGGCTCGAACCTGGCTCGTTCAGATACCGTCCCGTGCCCGCCAGGAATCGGCCGCCGTCGGACGTGTTCAGGAACACGAGCAACTCGCCGCCCGTCCGCTGGCCCTGCGGCACCGAGGCGTCGATGGCGACTCCTTCGCAATTCGTCAGGTCCAACGGCTCCGCGTAGGCGAAGTTGAGGAACAGGAACGTGTCGACCTGGCCTTTGGTCAGCGTGGCCGCCGCGCGCCAACCGGAGGCGTCATCGCCGGTCAGTTCGGACTGGACGAATTGACCCTGGCCCACGACCGGTTTACGCGGCTTGGGCAGCGGCTCGCAGCTCAGGGAGAGCGAGGGCCCGACGGTGCCGCCCAATCGCTTCGGAACGCTGGCGGTCGCCGAGCGGAAAAGCATCGCTCCGTACGGGCCCAGTTGCACGCTCACGCGGGTGCCGTCCGCCAGCGCCGTCATCACGCCGGTCGCGGGATCCCACTGTTCGCTCACGCCTTGGCCGCAGAACCGGATTTCTCCGTCCCAAGCCGCATCGCTGTCGTTGATCGCGAAACAGACCTCGTGCCCGTCGATGCAGCGACGCGTGATCCTGACCGGCGCCTTAGACTCCGCACAGGCGGCGTCGCGTTCGACGAGCGAATCGACGATCTTGGGCACCAGGGAGATCATGCCGGTGGGCAACAGGACGCTCGCGCCGCCGGCCTGATTGGTGACCACGCACGGGGCGTCGGCCGTACCGAACAGCTCGCGCGCGATCGCTTGCACGCGCGGTGAGGGGAACTCTGCCTCGCTGTTGGCGGGGCGCGTGCCGAGCGCGATCGCGACACCACCCTTGCGCCAGAACGCGGCGACGTTTTCCCAGGCTTCCAGCGGCAGCGTATCGGCGGCGGGCAGCACCAGCACGCGCCAGCGCAGGTCGCCGTGCGTCAGCGCGCCGTCCACGACTTCCGCTTCGCACAATGCCCGCGAATCGACGTAGGCAAAATCGCGATTGGCGGCGTACAGCGCCGAACTCACGCCGTCGAAGACGTTCTCGACGCGGCGCGCAGCAGGCTCGGCGGTCGCACCGTGGTATGCCGGAACGAAGCGCGGCCAAACGCTTTCGATGGGGTACAGCACGGCGATATCCGTGACTTGATGCCCACCGCGGAGCATGGTCTGGCAGCGACCGACGTGCGTATTGAGCCGCTGCAACTGCTCGTCCGTCAGGTCTTTGAAGGCGTAGTAGCTGGTCAGCGCGTTGATCCCGCCCCGCGCCAAGCGGTTGCAGGTGCCGCGGATCTCGTCTTCGGTCACGATCCGAACTGGGCGCGTGTCGCCCTGCGACCGGTAGCGCTGGCTGTGGTCGGACACCTCGCACATCGTGACGGTGCGACGTTCCAGGTCGGCGGCGCTGCCGATCATCCGGGCGATGTACCACGGCACCTGCGGCGGCAGGCTGGTCAGACAGTCGATACTGGGCGCGTCCAGACGCCGCACACAGCGGAAAAAATGCCCGTACAGCGGCACGTGTCCGACGAGCCCTTCCTCCATCAACAGGTGACCGCCGGAGAGCAGATTGTGTTTGCGGCACCAGGTCTGAATCTGGCCGAAATAGTTTTCCGCGACCAATTCACCCACGGTGTTCCAGAAGTCGTAGCGGACTTGCGCGCCGGCCGGCCCGGCTTCGGCCACCAGCGCTGGGAGCAGCGGGCGCAATTCCCGCCCGCAACGTTGGCGGAACTCGCGTTCGATGGTCAAAGACCACGGCAGCACGCGATAAGGCATGGGGCGGAACCAGTAGTTCTGCAGCGACGGCTCGTCGGTAAACGTCGAGACAAAATACCGGCCGAGATCCGGGCCCAGTTTTTCCGCGTAGCGCTCGTGCGTGACCTCCAGGAACCGCGCGGTCGGTTCCGGCGTCAGCAGGTCGATGCACGGCTTCTTGTAGGCCAGACTGACCGCCGCGTGCGTCCCTTCGTAGATCAGCTCGTCGGTCATCACCACGACGAACCAGTCGCCCGCGGGGGCCTGCCAGGCGACTTGGCCGCCATCGATCGAGGTCGTGAGGTCCTGCGCTTCCTCCAGCACGATCGCGCCGTCGCGCCGCGGCAGCGCCGCAGCCAGCACGAGCCGGCCGGGCGGCAGCGTGAGGGAGACCTGCCCGCCGCTGGTGTTCGCCTCGGCGACCAGCAGGCCGCGCGCGGCCCATTCGGGATGGCCGCGCAGCGTGAGGTCGCGGGCGCTGCCGGACGGATAGCCGCACTCGTCGTACAGCCACAGCGACATGCCGGCGGCTTTGGCCAGGCGGACGCCGCGCAGGAAGGCGGGCCATTTCGTCTCGTCGTCCACGTAGCCGTCGAAGGCCACGTTGCCCGCGAAGCCGCCGAAGCCCTGCGCCGCCAGCGTCCGCAGTTGTTTGTCCTGCTCTACGGGATTGTCCTTCTGGGCGTGAATGATCCGCAGGATTCGCGCCGAGGGCGGGGGCACCGCGAAGCGTTCGGCCAGCGGCCGATCTTCCGCGGGCAGCGGCGGGAGCCCGGACGGGGACGGATCTGCCGCCTGACAGAGGGCGCCGCATAGACCGACAAGAAATCCGACCCGACATACTTGGTTCATGAGATGTCCTTTCTGCAGACTTCCACGGTTGCCTCTTCAAGGAATTATTGCCCCGATCGTCGTCTTTCGCCCCGCGAAAGGCGACACTCGTGTCTCGAACGATGCTAAGTGCCTTTCCCGCAAAGGGTTCTGCGCACCGCGTGCCGCGTTCTCCGGAGCGCGGACGCGGCTGGGGTCGCGTTGACACGGAGCGAGGACCTGCGCAAAATAACCCGTTTTCACCGAGCCGTCACCCAAACCGTGTGGAGTATAGCCTTGGAAGCGGCGATTGCAAAAGCGGATACGCTCATCGAGGCTTTGGGCTGGATCCGCCGTTTTCGCGACAAGGTGACCGTCATCAAGTTGGGCGGGAGCCTGATGGAGAAGCCGGATTCGCTGCTCCACGTGCTGGTCGACATCGTCTTTATGGAGACCGTCGGCATGCGGCCCGTGGTTGTCCACGGGGGCGGGGCGGCGATCAGCCGGGCCATGGATGCGGCGGGCATCCGACCCCAATTCATCCAGGGACGCCGCTTTACCGACGAACGCTCGCTGGAGATTGTCGAACGTGTGCTGGCCGGCGAGATCAACGAATCGCTGTCGCGGCGGATCGAAGAGTTGGGCGGCCGCGCCATGAGTCTGAATTTCCGCACCACCTGCGTGCTGTACGGACAGAAGGCGAAACTGAAGGATGACCAGGGCCAACCCCTCGACCTCGGCCACGTCGGCGAGGTGACGCGCGTCGACCACGCGTTGATCGAAAAGCTGTCCCAAGCCGGACTCATCCCGGTCATCCCGTCCATGTGCTGGGACGACAACGGCCACAAGCTGAATGTCAACGCGGACACGGCCGCGATGGCGGTGGCGCAGGCCTTGGGCGCCGAGAAATTGGTCTTCCTCAGCGACGTTCCCGGCGTGCTGCGCGACAAGGACGATCCCACGTCGCTGGTGCACACGCTGGGAGCCGGGGAGGCGCGGCGGCTGATCCGCGAAGGCGTCGTCGGCGGCGGGATGATCCCCAAGGTCGAGGCCTGTCTGGAAACGCTCCAGCGCGGCGTCAAGAAAATTCACATCGTCGACGGCCGCGTACGTCATTCCTTGCTGCTGGAGATCTACACCACCAGCGGCGTCGGCACGGAGATCGTGCAAAGCGTCCCCGCGGAGGCGTCGAACCAACCAGCCTAGCCTCGCCGGGCCGGGAACCTTTTCCCAGGTTCCGGTGTCTGGGGGAGATTCCGTTTTTCGAATTTCGAATCTGGATTGCCCATCAAGTCGGCAGAAAGACTTACGAACAGGAGAACCTCACGGTGGCCAAATCGCGACATCTCAGCTCCCCGCAAACCGTCGAACTTTTTCAGCGGTATGTGATTCCGAACTACACACGTTATCCGCTGAACATCGTGCGCGGGGAGGGTTCGGCGGTCTGGGACAGCGAGGGCCATCGCTACTTGGACCTGTTTCCCGGCTGGGGCTGCAACCTGCTGGGACATTGCCCCGGTCCCGTGGTCGAGGCGGTCCGGGAGCAATTGGGCACGTTGATTCATGTCCCGAACACGTGGCACATGGAACTCCAGGGGCAATGGGCTCAGATGCTGTCGGAACGCAGCTTCGGCGGTTTGGCCTTCTTCTGCAATTCCGGTACGGAAGCCAACGAGGCGGCCATCAAACTGGCGCGGCTGCACACGCCGCCCGAACGCTACAAGATCATCACGTTCACCGGCGGCTTCCACGGCCGCACGATGGGCTCGATTTCGGCCACGGCCCAAGCCAAGTACCACGAAGGGCTCAACCCGCTCCTGGCGGGCTTCGTCTACGCGCCGTTCGGCGATCTGGACGCGGTCCGCAAGCTGATCGACGCCGAGACGGCGGCGATCATGATCGAACCCGTGCAGGGCGAAGGCGGCATCCGCATTCCGCCTGAGGGTTTTCTGCAGGGCCTGCGGCAGCTCGCCGACGAACACGGACTGCTGCTGATTTTCGACGAAGTCCAAACCGGCTGCGGCCGCACGGGGCACTGGTTCGCGTATCAGCATTTCGGCGTCACGCCCGACGTCATCACGCTGGCCAAGGCGCTCTGCGGCGGCCTGGCCGGAGGCGCGATGCTGGCCAAGCCGGAGATCGCTCCCAGCCTGCGGGCCGGCATGCACGCCTCGACGTTCGGCGGCAATTCGATCGCCGCGCGCGCTGGGATCGCGGCCCTGGAAATGATGGAGCGAGAGAAACTCCTGGATAACGCCCGGCGACTGGGCGACATCTTCCGCAAGCGGCTGGAAGCCCTGCGGCAGCAGACCGACCTGATCGTGGAAGTCCGCGTGCTGGGCCTGATGATCGGCGTTGAATTGCGCGTGCCGGGCGCGCCGATCGTGCAAGCCTGCCTGGAGCGCCGGCTGCTGATCAACTGCACGCATGGCACGGTCCTGCGTCTGTTGCCGGCCATGAACCTGACGCCCGCCGAGGCCGAGGAAGGGTGCGATCTGCTGGGTGAAGCCATCCTGGCGGCCGCTGGCTGAAGCGTCTGCGGGAGTCTCGTTGTTTCTCGAACAATCGAGTTTTCTTGCAGGCGATTCCAGCCGGCGTCCCGACGTCCGATGAATAAAGGGTACCAAGCACCATGCGACATGTGATTACGTTGTTGGAGATGACGACTGCGGACATCGAGCGCATCTTTGCGATTTCGCAGGAACTCAAGAAGAAGTTGCAGCAGGGCGTGCGCGAACCGCTCTTGGCTGGCCGCGTGGCAGGGCTGTTGTTCGAGAAGCCTTCGCTGCGGACGCGGGTCAGCTTCGAGACGGGCCTGGCCCACCTGGGCGGCTCCAGCCTCTTCCTGGGCTCGGACGTGGGCTGGGGCCAGCGTGAGTCGATCGCCGATTTCACGCAAGTGCTCAGCCAATATGTCGATGTGATCGTCTGCCGGGCGAAGACGCACCGTCGGGTCGAGGAGTTGGCCGAGCACTCCAATTGCCCCGTCATCAACGGTTTGACCGACCAGGCTCATCCCTGCCAAGCCCTGGCCGACTTGTTTACGCTTCGCGAGGTGTTGGGCGACTTGCAGGGCAAGACGCTGGCCTACGTGGGCGACGCCAACAACGTGGCCCACAGCCTGCTGGTGGCCTGCGCCAAATTGGGCGTACGGTTTGCCATCGCCAGCCCCCCGGGCTATCAATTCGACCCGCTTTTCGTGACCCGCGTCGAGAAAGAGTTCCCGGACTTGTCGCTGTTGCAGACTCGCGATCCGGTCGAGGCAGTCCGAGAAGCCGATGCCGTGTACACGGACGTTTGGGCGAGCATGGGGCAGGAGGCCGAGAAAGCGATCCGCAGCAAGGCCTTCGCCAGCTACCAGGTGAACGAGGCCTTGATGAAGCAAGCGCCGGCCGGGGCTCGCTTCCTGCACTGTCTCCCGGCCCAC
>CAYUFW010000083.1:0-8105 GCA_964443915.1 uncultured Pirellulaceae bacterium | reverse complement strand
ACGCGCCGCCTCCGAACTCCGCCGCGTCAAGATCAAACGTCGCTACACGCGCGCCGCCCCCGGCAGCGTCCTGTATCAAGTCGGCGGCACCACGGTCCTTTGCACGGCCAGCGTCGAAGCGACGGTGCCGGCTTGGCTGCAAGGGCAGAACAAGGGCTGGATCACGGCCGAGTACAACATGCTGCCGGGCAGCACCAGCCCGCGCAAGCGGCGCGAACGCGGCGGCACGCTGGATGGCCGCACGAACGAGATCCAGCGGCTAATCGGCCGCAGCCTGCGGGCCGTGGCCGACCTGGAAGCCCTGGGACCGCAATTGATCACGGTGGACTGCGACGTCCTGGAAGCCGACGGCGGCACGCGGACGGCCAGCATCACCGGCGGCTTTCTGGCGCTGGTGGACGCCGTGCGCAGCATCTCCGCCTCGCTGCCCGATCCCAACCGTTGGCCGCTGTGCGACAGCGTCGCCGCCGTCAGCGTCGGCTTGGTGGAAGGCAAACCGACGCTGGACCTGGACTACCAGCAGGACGTGGCCGCCTCGGTCGACATGAACGTCGTCATGACCGGCAGCGGCCGTTTCGTCGAGATTCAAGGCACCGGCGAGGAAGCGACGTTCGACGACGACCAACTGCAATCGCTGCTCCGCCTCGCCCGCCGCGGCATCGCCCAATTGACCGAAAAGCAGCGCCAAGCGATGGGCAAACATTGGCCATTTGCCTGAACCAAGAAGGACTCCCGCCATGCACCGCCGCGATTTTCTCAGAACGAGCACCCAGGCCGCTGTCGCTGGGGCGGTCGTCTCCGCATCCTCTTCCGCCGGTCGGGCCGCGGTGACCAGTGCCAGCGCGGCGGACACGCCGGCGATCATGAATCGCTATACGGCCGAAGATCACCGGCGGCGGCTGCAGAACATCGGGGCTTGTCAGCGGGCGATCCGTTCCTGCTTGCGGAAGCACCTGATCGCGAACTACCTGCCGGCGCAGTGCGGCTACAACTTGGGCGAATATCCCTGTCGCCAGCCCTGGGACCCCGGCGAATACGACGAGCGCTCAAGGAGCACGGCATCCAGTTGATCCAGGTTTTCGACGAGTGGAACGATTCGCTGCGGCTGTTCGGCGGCGACAAGTACACAGCCCTCAACCCGGTGGGCTTCCGGGGGTTCATCGACATGGTCCACCGCCGCGGCATGAAGATCATCACCTATGCCTCCAGTTGCTTCCTGCAGCGGACCGACCCGGATTTCCGCCAGGAGTGGTCGCGGGAAGGCGACAACCTGTTGGTCGGCTACTGGAACATGGCCCGTTGTTCGCCCGCCAGTCCCGGCTGGCGAGCGTTCTTGCTGCCGCACATCGCCCGCATCCTGGACACCTACGAATTGGACGGCATCTACATCGACGGCGGCTACGTCCAGAACTACCGCAAACCCCAGCAGTCGCCGGCTCAAGACGAAATGCCCGCGTTCGAGGAGACGCCGGAACACGACGGGGCGTTCGCCGACCTGCTGGCCCTGATGTACGCGGAGGTGCAGCGCCGTGGGGGAATCCTGAAACTGCACGTCGACGGGGCCGATCAGCCGCGCACGGCGGGGTTGAAAGTGTACGACTATCTCTGGGTCGGCGAGGGGGTGGGCCAAGTGGACCCGCTGCGGGAAGCGGTCAAGAACTTCCCGCCCTACGTCGTGCCCTGTATCGACATGACCTTTGCGAAGATCGAGAGCGCCGACGAGCCGTACCTGCACGCCATTCCGTACATGCAGTTCCCGATCCTGCAGGCCGGCCGCCCCTTTACCGGCGAACGGGGCCTGATTCCCGGCGTCCAATATGCTTCGGACCAGGATTTCTGGGTCCGCCGCTGCCGCGAGGCGTGGAAGTACTATCAGGCGAATCCGCAAGGGCCTTACACCTACGGCGGCTGGGACGCGGTGCCGGAGAGGCCGGAGACTCGCCCCACGCACGCCCGTTGGCTGAAGCAGTACCTGCCGCTGGTCGAGGACGGCACGTGGGCTTGGCTGGAGGTCGGAGACTCCGACCTGTTTGCCGGTCCGCTGCCGAAGGAGACGGTGGCGTCCGCCTTCGCCAACCGAGAGCTGTACCTGGTGCTGGCGAACTACGGACGGAACCCGGCCCAGATCGCGATGACGGATGCCTACGTGACAGTGGACAACGCTGCCGCTGCTGGGGCGAAGCAGTGGACGCTGCCCCCGCGATCGCTCAAGATCCTCCGCCGCGCCTGATGGCACGTTTGAGTCAAACTGCGGACGGAGTAACGAACATGAGCCACCAATGCTCTTCCACGCATCGCGAGTTGATCCTGTCGGCGGTCCGCCTGCTGAGTTGCAGTCTGGGGACGCTCGCATGTTGCCTCTTGGCACTGGCCTCCGCCAGGGCCGAAGACGCGAAATGGCAGGCCGGCAACTCCGCCGAGTTGAATGGCGTGCGGGTGACCCTGTCGCAGCCCGTGTTAGTCGGCCGCAGCAAAGGCTTTCTCTGGTTTCCGACCGTGGTCCGCCTGCCGAACGGGCATCTGCTCGCGCTGATGTCGAACTATGCAGACGAGCACACGACGGCTTCCACGTGCAGCGCAGCGTGGTCCACGGACGGCGGCTTGACTTGGGGGCCGCAGCGGGCGGCGCTGTACGGGGACGGGGCACTCACGCTGCCCAGCGGCGAGGCATTGCTGATGCCGTACTACCTGCGACCGCTTGGCCAGGGCGTCATGGGTGCGCCGTATCAGCTTTGCACTCCGGGCAGCCAGGAGCTCAGGGCCGTCCGGCCCGGAATCACGATCAGCGGCTGGCCGCGTCCCGACCGCTCGTTCGATCCCAAGCTGGGTCTATCGGGCTTCGTGTGCAACGGCCAGATTGTCCCCTTGAAGGCCGGCGGCTACCTGGCCACGCTGTACGGCCACTTCGCAGGCACGTCGCGCTACAGCCTGGTGGCCTCGGAATCGCCGGACGGCGTCAGCTGGAAGATCCGTGCTGTCATCGCGAACGAGAGCTGCGAGCTGGAGGGAAAAGAGGGGCCGTGCGAGTCGGCCCTCTGCCGGCTGGCCGATTGCCGCATCCTGTGCGTGTTTCGCATGGAACCTGGCAAGCCCTATGGGCAGTCGTACAGCAGCGATGAGGGCCGGACCTGGACGAAGCCCGTAGCGATGTCCGGTCCGTTCTCAGTCCAGCCCAGCCTTGCCGTGCTGCCCGACGGCACGCTGGCCCTGTCCGGCGGCCGCCCCGGTCTGTTCCTGTGGCTGTGTACGGATCGCCGCGGCGAGTCGTGGCAGAAGATCGACGTGCTGGCCAATCACAACCAATTCCAGCCGGTGGAAGCGATTAAGGGCGCGGGAAACACCTCGTCCTACACCGAGGTCATCGTGCTGGACGACACGCACCTGCTGTACATCTACGACCGCATCCCCCACAGCTGGTCGCGAATTCCGCAGGACTCGCCCGAAGCGAACAGCGTCTGGGTCGTGCGGGTCACTGCGAGCAACAAACCATGACGACAGGCTGGTAGCCGGAGCAGGACTCTTCTCGCGTTGGCACGTGGCCCGGCGCCAGTCTCGCAACCCGACGGTTCGTCTATTGCGGCACGCATCCGTTGCCCGCTATACTCAAGTGAGACCGTCGGGAATGCCTGCAGGACAAGATGATCAAGTTGGGCGCCGAATGCCGTACTTTCGCTTTCTCTGGACGGACGAACTTGTCGAGCACTTGGCGGAACACGATGTGGATCCCGCCGAGTTCGAAGAGGTCGTTCGCGGGCCGGAGCGGCGCGGTCAAAGCCGCTCCACAGGCAGGCCGTGCTGTTGGGGCGAAACGAAGGATGGTCGCTACTTGATTTGCGTCTACGAGTACCTCGATGAGATACGCATCATTCCCTTCACTGCTTACGAAGTCCGCCGGCCTGGAGAGTAGGCGGCGGGAAGGTGAACGATCATGAGTACGACGGAGATTCCGCACGAACTGCTGTCGCAGATGATTCGCGATCGACAACGGATCGCCGAGGAGTTGCCGGACCTGGCCGTGCGGGACGCGCGGATGCAGGAAGCGGCTGCTGAGGACACCCTGTGCGGACATCTGCGGCGAGCCGTTCATCGCAGTCGCCGGCCGCTGCGAGACATCGCTCAGGAAGCCGGCATCGCCCCGACCGTCCTGTGCGACTTTCTCGAAGGCGAACGCACGCTCCGGTCCGATGTCTTGGATCGACTAGCTCATGCCGCCGGCGTGACCGTCTCGATGACCGCCCAGTAGACTCCACTCGGGCGTGAAGGGCTAGCGAGCGGGTAATACAAAACCCTGTACGTGGGACCGCTGAAAAGAAAATTGACAAGTACTTTCTCGGCCTTGCTGGTGAATACCGTGTTTGCTCGGAACAGCACGAATCGCAGTGGGAGAAGATCGTCGCCTACTGCAACGCGCCGATCTGGTCTCGGAACTTTATCCGGCCGACTGCTGCGCGTACCGGACGTGGACTTCGAGCTTCTCCAAGGCAACTTTCGTATCGGTGGATCCTGGTGCAGGGCCGACCAAGCGGAGGGTGACCGTGTTCTCACCCAGCCTGCACTGGCTGGGTGCGATCGAGAAATCCAGCCTCAGGAGCCGCTGGCGGGGATTCACGCGGTAGTCGCCGGTGCCGCCTGACGCGGGTTGCGGCTGGGGCGAGAAGATTTGAGGGTCCTTCCACTGCGGGTCTCTTTCCAGCGGCGGCAGGGGAACTCCATTGAGGCGGACCTCGACGCGCTGGTCGTCCGCGGCGTTGAATAGAACGGCTCGGAGGAGAATCGACTTCACCCGCGCAGGGTGCTTCGCCAAGTCGTCGCTGATCCGCACTCGGATTTTGGCTGGAGTCCCATCCGGCGGCAATATCAGCGGCAGCGGGGCGGTGTCGTTGCGATTGAAGAAACCTTCCGCCCAGGGATAGCCGCCACGCCGCTCGACGACAAACGTCTTGTCCTTGAACTCCATCGTCTTCGGGTCGCCGATTTCCTGATAGGCTTGGCGATGCGCCAGCGGGCCGGGCAAGGCGCCGGCGGCTCGGCAGGTGTCAGGCGGAGCATTGGACCAGTTGAACGTCATGACGCTGTCCGCTCCTTGTTGCCACCAATTGGCGAACACGCCGCGGAGGACTTCGATCGGCGCATAGCGGTAGCCGTCCGTCGTGTGATGATCGTCGAAACACGGCTGGAGCTTGATGCTCCGCCCCGCCGTGAGGCGGCGAAAGGCGGCGACGTCGATATCGACGGACCGCGAGCCGAGCGTGAAGATGTCCACCAGGTTCTGCCGGGCCCAAGTCTCCACGTCCAGTCCGTCGGTGCGGCAGCCGTCGAGCGTCCGGCAGACTTTGGCGGCCAGCAGGCACGGCCGTCCGCGCTTCCGTTCGACATCCAGCAACATTCGCCGTACACTCTGCATCAACTCGGTCACGTGGTGGCGGAGTTCCCACTGGCGGCCCGGCGGCAGGCAGGGAATGTGCCGGGCGAAGTCGAGCTGAATCCCGTCCAACTCGTACATCTCGGCCACCTCACGCAAAGCCCGCACCGTGACCTCGCGCACCGCCGGCACAGAGAAATCCCACAGGCCGTGCCGCCACCAGTCTGTCTTCAGAACCCAGTCGGGATGCGCTCGCTTCAACGGCGCGGGGCCGTCCTTCCAGGCCACGCCCGTTCCCTGCGTGTTGATGTCCACCTCGCTGACCCGGTGATGCCAGAAGACTTCCAGTCCGCGCTTGCGCGTCTCTGCGATCAGCCGCCCCACGAAGTCGATCCCTTGATCCCGCCACTTTTGCAGATCGGCGTTTTCCAGCCGATCCAGGAACTGGCTGGGATACAAGACTTGCCCCAACCGCCCCACGTCCCACCACACGCTGTCAATCTGCGTGCCCGGTTCGTCGATGTAGCGGAAGCGATAATCCAGCCACGTCGCGAAATCGATTCCGTACAACTCTTGCGCATCGTACTGGACGACGATCCGCCGACGGCGATTGACGGCGTCCATGTGTTGCGGCGAGAGTTCGATCGCCTCGGCCGCCGAACCGCTCCCGGACACCGGCCCGGCCAGCAGTCCGCCCAGGCTCGCAGCCGCTGTCTTCAAGAACTGCCTGCGGATGACTCGTGGTTGAGCGTGCGGCATGATGTTGTTCACCTTTCCACGGCTGCGGACGCCTGCCGGTCCTTGAGCCGCGCGATGGTCAGCGCGACGGGCGAAGGTTTTTCCTGGCTTGGTTTGTAGGTCTGCGCCAGCTCCTCGACCGTCTCGTGCAAGGCGTAGCAGGCGGTCGAGTAGTCCACGCCGGCGAGTTCGGCCACCAGGCGTGTCCCGCGATCGATCAACTTCTTGTTGGTGGGCTCGACGTGGGCCATCCAGTTGCTGATCAACCGGCCCAGGCGGGCCATGGTGGCGGTGGAAACGTTGTTCAGCACGAGCTTGATCGCCAGATGTTCTCGGAGCCGTAGCGGCGAGGTGCCGGTTCGAACCCCGACGTGCCACGACACGGGAGCGACATCGCCCGGCGGCGCCGCAGGACCAACCGCCAGCACCGCCCGCTGGGCAAACGGCCGGGCTCCGATGCCGAACGCCACGCGGAGCGGATCGTCCGGCTGGGCCAACCGCGGTATCTCGTCGCCCAGGACGATGCAAATCCCCGCGTTGGCGGCGACGCGGTATCGGGACGGATCGTCTTCGTTGCCGATCAGGAACTGGAACATGTCGTCGCTCGCCAGATGCGGCGGATTGGCCTGGATGCTGGCGGGGGCGCCCAGTTCGCGGTACGTCTCGGCATTCCAGCTGAGACAGCGCGGATCGCGGTGCAGGACCGCGCGCCAGGCCTGCGGTGTCGGCAGCTGCGGGTTCTTGACGAAAGCCCACGGTGGCGGCGAGACCGGATCGTCGCAGCGGCGGAACTTCGGCAGCATGAACGTGGGCGACCGCTCCGTCGTATCGGTGAAGATGTCCAGCAGACACTGGTCCGCCATGTAGGTCACCAGCCCGTGGGACCGGTACAGCTGCTCCTCGTAGCGGACCATCGCCGCCAGCGCCGCGACGGCGGCCGGCTGGCTTAATTCCCGCAGCAGTTCGCCGAACCACCGCGAATAGTCCGCCGGTGCGGGCTCGGCAATCCCAAGACAAGCCAGGTCCGCGGCGTCCAACTTCTCCCGCAGCACCTGGTTCAGGGCCATTTCCAGGGCCGCCCCCACGACGAGCAATTCGGAGGTCGTGGCTTGCATCCGCGTTGAGCCGGCGACGCCCATCGGACCGCTGCTCAGATCGAGGATCGTGACGCGGGAATCTTCGATCACCTGGCGCGAGCGTTCGATGTGCTGCGCCAGCAGTGCGGCCGGATTGTTGAAAGCAAAGAAGACCTCGGCCCCGTTGTCCAGCGCCTGCCAGATCGTGCCGATCACCGAGGACGTCTCCCCGCCCTCGGAGATCGCCACCAGCACATCGCCTTTGCCAAGTCCCGCCTCCCGCACCTGCTGCCGGCCGAACACTTGATGATCCTCAAAGTTCTCGACCGACCGGATCAGGGCGTAGTCGCCGCCGGTCATGATGCTCACGACCCGATGCTCCAGCGGGGGCAACTTGGCCGCGATCGCCGGGTGCCGCACCTGCAGGTCCTGCCAGAACTGGCGCCAGGACACTTCCAGCAAAATGCTCAACCGGCCGGTCGCGCCACAGCCGGAGAAGCAGATGCGGCCCTGGCCAGCGATCGCCCGCCGCAGGGCGCGGACCAAGCTCTCGAATTCCGCGCCGGCGAAGACCTCCTCGGCTTTGGGCAAGACATCGGCGTCGACCGCCTGCAACATGCCGATGGCCGCCTCCAAATCGCGTTGAGCCGTCTCCGCCAGACCGGCCGTCTTGGGGTTCGACTGCTCCGTGGGCAGCACTCCCAAGTGGAATTGGGTTTCGTGATCGATGAAGTGCCGGGCCTTGCGATGGGCTTCCTCGACGTACGACTCGTTCTTGCTGCTCATGGTTTGCCCTCTCATCTTTTTTGGTAGGATGGCCTTTCCAGGCCGTCCGGTCGGCCCGGAAGGGCCAACCTACACTTGGGACGCCGGTATTTCCGGCTCCGTCAGCTGATCGCGGTGAAAGAACGCCAAGCGCGCCGTCGTGA
>CAYUFW010000082.1:1759-27007 GCA_964443915.1 uncultured Pirellulaceae bacterium | reverse complement strand
GGAGAGGTAAACGGTCCCGCACAGTGGGAACCGAGCACGCGGCGGCCAGGCTGCATCCCGAGCAGGCCGCACGGCCGCCCGCGTCGGCCCTGCCCCAAGCCGGCACGCAGATTCAGGTTCGCGAGCCAACTCATCCAAGTACGCATGTCATGCCCCTTTCCACCACTCGCGGCGCAACGGACTCCTCCACTCAAGCTTAGCGATCATCGCCAACTTGTCAAAATTTGACGAACCAGGGGCGGCCAAGTTCCATGTCAAGCGGGGTGAAAGGGGTAAACCAAGGGGGCGAGCAGAACGGCCACGGTCATGAACACCAAATCCAGCGGCACGCCCAGCCGCGCATAGTCGCTGAAGCGGTAGCCGCCGGGCCCGTACACCATCAGGTTGGTCTGGTAGCCGATGGGCGTGGCAAAACCGCCCGACGCTGCCACCATGATGACGATCGCAAAGGGCATGAAACTGACGCCCAGCGAGCGCGCGGCGGCCAGCGCGATCGGGAAGACCAACACGGCCGCCGCGTTGTTGGTGATCAATTCGGTGAAGATCATCGTCACGAAGTACACCATCGCCAAAACCAGCCAGGGGTGACCGCTGGCCAGGCTGATCAGATTGCTGGCCACGGCCTGCGCCGCGCCGCTGGAGTCCAACGCCCCGCCAATGCCCAACGATGCGCCGATCACCAGCAGCACCGACCAGTCGATGCTCTGGCGGGCTTCATCCCCCGTGCAGCAGCGGGCGAGGATCATCAGCAGGCCGGCCAGCAACGCGGCGGCCAGCATGTCCAGCCAGCCGAAGCCGGCGGCGATCACCATCGCGGCCAGGATGGCCAGCGCCAGCCAAGCCCGTTCGTGCCGCGTGGGCGCCGAGTTCTCGACGCCGCTGACCAGGAAGAAATGACTCGAATTGCGGCGCTCTTGCACGAATCCCTGATGGGCCTCCAGCAACAGCGTGTCGCCGGGCTGGAGCACGATGTCGCCGATCCGAGCCGAAATCCGTTTGCCGCTACGGGCCACGGCGATCACCGCGGCGTTGTATTCCGAGCGAAAACGGCCCTCGCGGATGCTCTTGCCGACCAGCGGACAGCGGTCCGAGACCACCGCTTCGATCAGGCACCGCTTCGTGCGCGGCGCGTCCAGCTTGAACGTCTGGTCCGTGGCCGGAGCCAGACCGCGCGTCCTCTGCAGATCCACCACGGATTCGATAATGCCCACGAACACCAGCCGGTCGCCGGCCTGCAACCGCTCCCTCGGCCCGACCGCGGGCAGGATCGTGCCCTGGCGGTCGATTTCCGCCAGATACAGGCCCGCCAAACGCCGCAGGCCTGCCTGGGCCACGGTCTGCCCGACGAGCGGGCCACTTGGCTGGACCAGCATTTCCACGGTGTACTGCCGAGGGTCATCGGTCAGACTGATCGCCGGCCGACGGTCCGGCAACAGCCGGCGGCTGAAGAGCAGGACGAAGATCACGCCGGCCGCCGCGCAGGGCAAGCCGACCCAGGTGATGTCAAACATCTCGATGGTCCGCAGGTCGGGCAGCTTGGCTCTGTCAATCAGCCCGGCGACGACCAGATTGGTGCTCGTCCCAATCATCGTACACACGCCGCCGAACGTCGCGGCATAGACCAAGGGCAGGAACAATTTGGACGGGCTGATCCGGGTCTTCTTACAGATCTCGTCCACCACGGGCATGAACATGGCGACCACGGGCGTGTTGTTCAGAAAGGCGCTCATCGTCGCCACGGGCAAGAGCAGTCGCACTTGCGCCGCCAGCGTCGTGCGGGGGCGTCCCAACAACGGTTGCACGATCAACCCCATCGCGCCGGTTTGCGTCAGCCCGGCCACCACAACGAACAACGCGCCGACCGTGATCAAACCGGAATTGCCCATGCCGGACAGCGCTTGGGCGGCCGTCGGCAGGCGATCGCTGCCCGAGATGGCACCGATGGCGACCAGCAGTGCCAAACAGGCCATGCTCAGCAGGTCCGGCGTCGTCCAGCCGCGAGCCAACCCGACGATAAACAGGATCACCACCGCGATCGTGACCCAGGCTTCCCAAACCATCTTGCGAGTCCCTCTTGCAAGTTCCTTACCTTTTCACCATGCTGCCATGATAATCGTTTCTTGTTGACGCGACAGGCCGAAATCCCGGTTTTGGGCCGGGCGACTGGACGCTAGCAGTCCGCCATCGTACAGTGACGGCCTCGAAAGAAGACGCCGGCGGTTCGGCCGCTTTCGTCTTGGTTGCCGAGCCGTGCCGCGGGACGAGGGAGCACCACCGCCATGTTGATTTTCGACGGCCATCTCGATTTGGCCATGAACGCTGTGGAATGGAACCGGGACTACACGCGGCCGCTGGCCGAAGTACGGCTGCGCGAGCGGGGACTGACGGACAAGGCAGACCGGGGGCAGAACGTGGTGACGTTCGGCGAAATGCGGCGCGGGCAAGTCGGCCTCTGTATCGCCACGCAGATCGCCCGCTACGTCGCCCCGGATAACCCGCTGCCCGGCTGGAACAGCCCGGAGATCGCCTGGGCCGTCACCCAAGCCCAGCTGGCGTGGTACCGGGCGATGGAAGAGGCCGGTCAGATGGTGCAAATCGTTGATCGGCCGGGACTGAACCGGCTGGTGGACTTGTGGCGGCACGACCCTCCGGCCGACGCGCCGATTGGGTACGTGCTGAGCTTGGAGGGCGCGGATTCCATTCTCACGCCGGCCCACCTGGAACGGGCCTATGCCGATGGCTTGCGGGCCGTGGGACCCGCGCACTATGGCCCCGGCCGCTACGCGCCGGGCACGGCCGCCGAGGGCGGTCTGACGCCGGCGGGCCGCGAATTGCTGGGCGAAATGCGCCGCTTGGGCATGGTGCTGGACGCGACGCACCTGACCGACCAGGCTTTCTGGGAAGCCTTGGACCTGTTCGACGGACCGGTGTGGGCCAGCCACAACAACTGCCGGGCGCTCGTGCCCGACAGCCGCCAGTTCAGCGATGAACAGATTCGCGCGCTGATCCAGCGCGGCGCCGTGATCGGGGTGGCCTTCGACGCCTGGATGATGCACCCCGGCTGGATCCGCGGTCAGACGACGCCCGCAGCGGCGGGCCTGAAGATCGAGTGCATCGTGGAGCACATCGATCACATCTGCCAACTGGCGGGCAACGCTCGCCACGGTGGCATCGGTTCCGACCTGGACGGCGGCTACGGCCGCGAGCAGTGCCCCGAGGACCTGGAAACGATCGCCGACCTGCAGCGTCTCACCGGCCTGCTGGCCGCCCGCGGCTACGCGCAGCCGGACATCGAAGCCATCCTGCACGGAAACTGGATCCGGCGACTGAACGAGATTTGGGCATGACGGAACATCCGGAGGCATTCAGAAGCGCGGCTTTTTCGAACAAGCCAGGCTTCTCTGAAAAGGTCGGACTTTTCCGCCCCCGGGCTGTTCCACATCGGCTCCCTGGACAACGTCCCCTCTCTCCGGTTGCCCTGACCGCCGTCGGTATGATATTATTTGTCCATGGTCCATTCTGCCGGAACACTGCTGTACCGCCATTGCGATGGCCGTCTCGAGGTGCTGCTGATTCACCCCTCGGGCCACTACAATCGCCGCTCGCCGTGGGGCATTCCCAAGGGCGTTCCGGACGAAGGCGAGGACCTGGAACAGGCGGCGCGGCGCGAGACGCTGGAAGAAACGGGGGTTCCCGTGAGCGGCGAACTCCGCTCGCTGGACTACATCTAATATCACCGAGCCCAAAAACGGGTGCATTGCTTCACCGGTCCCGCGCCGGCGGACGCGCAGCCGAATTGCGCGTCGTGGGAGGTCGATAAGGCTGAATTCGTGCCGATCGAGCAGGCACGCCGCCTGATCCACCGCGACCAACTGCCCTTCCTGGACCGGCTGGAAGCACTGTTGGCCCAGACGCAGGAACGGGAGCCGGAATAGGCTGACCGTTCCGCCAGGGCACTTTGGGTTACACGCACGCTCGAACAGGGGACGCACGAACATGGACATTGCCATTCTGGGAACAGGACGCGTGGGCGGCGCGCTGGGGCCGCGTTGGGCTGCCAAGGGCCACCGCATCGTGTACGGGGTGCCGGCAGTGGAGGCCGCGGAAGTCCGCAAAGTGCTCGACAAGTCCGGCCCCAACGCTTCGGCGGCCAATGTCCGGGAAGCGGCTGCGGCCAGCCAAGTGATCGTGTTGGCCGTACCCTGGGACGTCACGCGGGAAGTGATTGAGTCGGCGGGGGCTCTGGACGGCAAGATCCTGGTGGATTGCATCAACCCGATCAAGCCGGATTTCTCTGGACTGAGCCTGGGCTCCGCTCCTTCCACGGCGGAAGAAATCGCCGCGTGGGCGCCGGGTGCGAAGGTCGTCAAAGCCTTCAATACCGTCAGCGATGCGACGATGGTCAATCCGTGGTACGGGGGCCAGAAAGCGGCCATGTTCTTCTGCGGTGACGACGAGCGTGCCAAAGGCATCGTCCGTCAACTGACCGACGACCTGGAGATGGAACCGGTGGACGCCGGGCCGCTCCAGAACGCCCGCTACTTGGAGTCGCTGGGGATGCTGTACATCCACTTGGCGATCTTCGGCGGCTGGGGCGGCCAGTGTGCCTTTCGGCTGGTGAAACGCTAGGCGGCCCGTCACCCGTACTGCGGAGACGCGGTTTCGAGCCGTTTTCGCAGATCGTGGATGATCTCCTGCGGCAAGAACCGCGTCAGCATCTCGTCGGTGGCCAGCGGCGTGATCTCCTTGATCAACGAACTGGAAACGTGCGAATACTCTTCGTCCGCCATCAAGAACACGGTCTCGATGTCGGGGTCCAACTGCTTGTTGGCCATCATCATCGTGAACTCGGCCGCGATGTCGGTCAGCGGGCGGACGCCGCGAATCATCGTCCGGGCGCCGCACTGGCGGACGAACTCGACCGCCAGCCCGTGGAAGGTGCGGATCTCCACGTTGCGGATCGGAGCGCACACGCGGCGCACGAAGCGCACCCGCTCGTCGGCGGTAAAGAGCGGTTTCTTCTTGGTGTTGATGCCCACTCCCACGATCAGCTGCTCGAACAGGCGAGCGCTGCGTTGAATGACGTTCAGGTGGCCCAGCGTGATCGGATCGAAGGTGCCGGTGTAAACGGCGACGCGCGGCGGGGAGGGACTGTTCATCGAGGTGCCCTAGGGCTGTCCAGGTACTGACACACGACCGGCCTCCGAAGATACCACACCGCGACGCTGTAGAACAAGAGCTTGATCAGAATCCAGCCGACGGCCAGCAAGAGGCCGGCGATCATGGCGAGCCGCGAGAACCATGCCAACCACTCGGCCTTTCTAGTGCATCGCCAGTCCGCCGCTAACGTCCACCGTCGCACCGGTCATGTAGCCGGCGCGGTGAGAACACAGAAACACGACCACAGCGGCAATCTCTTCCGTCCGTCCGATCCGCCCCAGCGGCACGCGTTGGTTGAACCGCTCCGGGGCCGCGTCGACGGCTTCGGCCACCATCTCGGTATACATCAGACCCGGCGCGACGCAATTCACGTTGATTCCGTGGGGGGCCAACTCGCGGGCCAAGGAGACCGTGAAACCGATAATCCCCGCTTTGCTGGCGTCGTATGCCGTCTTGCCCGACTGCGAGCCGCGAAAGGCTGCTTGCGAGGAAATGTTGACGATCTGGCCGTGGCGTTGCGCCGCCAAGAGCCGGCGGACAAGTTCGCGGCTGGCCAAGAACGTGCCGGTCATGTTCACTTGCAACGCCTGACTGAATTCTTCGACTGGCAGTTCCGCCGTAGCGCCGACCGGACAAACCGCGGCGTTGTTCACCAGCACGTCGACCGGCCCCAGCTGCCTCTGGGCCTCGTCAAACAACGAGATCACGTCGGCTTCGCGGGACACGTCGCCGTAGACCGCCGCAGCTGGCCGGCCGAAGTCCTCCTGAATGCCGCGCACGACGGATTCCGCTTCCTCGCGCCGGCTGCGGTAGTTGACGGCGACTTGGGCCCCTTCTTCCGCCAACATCCGGCAGATCGTCTTGCCCAGCCCTCGCGAGCCGCCGGTCACCAGGACGACTTTGTCTGTCAAGCCGAGATCCACGCTGTCATGTCTCCCTCTTCGCTGGCGATTTGAATCACGGTGGCTGCGCACTCAGCGCGGGCTGATGCCCGCAACCCAGCTGGCGAACGGGGTGGCGTGAGCCCCCCCGGTTCTGAACCGAACGACTTGCGGGGAACCGAGGGGCTCACGCCACCCCGTTCGCCACGCCAGGATGCGCGCACGCCGCGCGCATGATACAAACAAAGACGCAAACGGCATCCTCGGGATTCCGGACAGCGGATGCAAGGGGGGACCAGGCATCCGGCCTTCGCCCTGAACCACCGATTACTTTGTTTCCAACGCATGAAGTACCGTCTCCGGCTGGTCGCGGAAGGCGAGCGTTTGCCGCAGACGTTCCATCAGCTGCTTGGGCTGTTCGGTGAACTGTCCGCCGTAGGTGACGAAATGGCTGATGGGCGGTGAGGACTCGATGCCCACTCCGCCGGCGCCGGCGCCGGGGGCGACGACGAAGTTGGCCGGCGCTTCGGGGGCCAACAGGCCGAGCACCAGTCCCTCGCGGTTGAACTTCACGACCCATTGGGTGCCGGCCGCTTTCACCTGGGCGGAGACGCCGTCGGCCTGTTTGCCGACCGGGCCGGTGTGGCCGTTGGAGAACAAATACTCGCCCGGCGCTGGTCCGTCGGCGGCGAAGTTGGCCGGGTTGTCGAAGTCCCAGTAGTATGTCACCGGCTCGTTCAGGATCACCTCCACCCACGACGTGCCGCCGAAGCAGTTGATGGTCTTTTCCAAGCCCGCCTCATCGGTGCAGCGGTACTGGACCAAGGCCGGCCCACGCCGCGTGCAGACCAGTTTGTTGGGCAAGCTTCGGCCGGTAAAGCCGGCGTCGGCGAACCCGGCCCAGCCACCCTGGCCGGGCTGCGTCAAGTCGCGGTTGGCAAGTGACTTCACTTCCCAGCGGTACAGGTGAGCGCCTTCCGGTCCCAGGAGCAAACGCAGTCTGTCGTTTTCGATCCACCGCATGTCTTCGTCGGCATCGCGGGTGCGGACCGCGGTGGGCAACGGCGCAGGCGGCTGGATCAACAGCGTCAGCCGCGTCTTGCCTTCGTTCTCCGACGGATCCAACTGCGCGAGAGTCTCCTCCGCCTGGCTGGATCCGATTACGCAGAATGCCCGTACGGAGCGGCTGGCGACTTCGGCCGGCAACACGACATCCAGCTGTACCGGCAGTTCGGCTCGCGAAACCGCTCCCGCCTTCACGACCAGCCCCAGCCGGTGCGTGGCCTGCGCGTCGGCCCAGGGTGCGGCGGCGTCCAGCGGCGCCGTTTCCGTGCGATGCGGCCGGTAGCGTCGTGTGAACCACTCCGGCAGCGCGAGTCCCACTTGCTCCGGCGGCGGCAGCGGTTTGCCTTCCTCCGCCGCTTGCCGGGCGGTGGCCAACTGAGCCAACACGCCGTCGTACCACTGGACCGTGGCCGCGTAGCGCTGCATCGTCTTGTCCAGCGAGTACGGTTTGCAGTCGGCTCGCCACAGCCGCTCGAACTCGCGCCCCAACGTTTCGTGGGCGTCGCGATTCGTCCGGACCAATTCTTCGATTTCCTTCAGTGCCGGCAGGGCCTCGCGAGGGTCACGGTCGCACACCTGGGTGTACCGCTGAGCCGCCTTGAATCCGTCCAGCATTCGCGTGCCGATCAACTCCATCCGCCGGGCGCCCTGCAGAAACGCGTCCAAGAAATCGGCGTTGACGGTGGCTTCCTTGCGGCAGGCTTCCAGGTGCTCGATTGCCGGCCGGACGAGTTCCAGCAGCCGTGCCGCCGATTTCTCGATCGCGGCCGGACTGCGGTTGGGCTGGAAGTCCTGTTCCCAGAACCGCCGGTTCTGCATTCCTTGCATGCCGGGCAGCGAATGCGTCTGGGCCAACAATTCGATCGCCTGGCCGAAACGGTCACCGGGCTCGCCAAACAACACGGCACCGATGCGCCGGTTGAAGTCTTCCGGCGTCGTGGCCGAGGCGTTCCACGCGCACTCGGCGCCCCAAGCATGGCCGTGCCAGCGGTAACCCTGCAACGCCTCGCCGTCGTCTTCCCAATCGGTGTTCAGCATCCCGATCGCGCCCAGCTTGGCGCCGTCGCGGACAAAGTTGCGGATGTTCGTGGTCGCCACAGCAAAGTCGGGCAGAATCCGGCTCCAGTTGCTGATCCCCGGACAGACGAAGAACTCGTAGCCCAAATTCTTGAACGGCAGGATCTGGTCCTCGAAGCTTTCGCGAGGACCGTAGCCCCAGGTGAGCATCACCGTGTCTTTGGGGATTTGGTCCAGCTTGTCCGGGTGCTGCAGGATGATGTCGCCCCACATCATCATCCGTTTCTTGTACTTCGTCTGTAGCAGGTCGTGGACGCGGCGGATGTGCTGGACGTACACGCCGCCCGTGCCGATCTGCTTGGCCAACTCTTTCGACGGCCCTTCGCCTAGCCCATACGTCTCGTCGCAACAGACATTGAACATCTCGAACGGCAACAACGGACAGACGTCCGAATACATGTCGTCCAACAGCTGATATGTCCCTTCCTTGACCGGGCTGAGCACGCCGCTGTTCTCGCCCAGGGCCGCGTACGGCTCCTTGCGGAGAATGTGGCCGAAATGCCCGAACGACTGCTGGTTGCCGAGCACCTCCGTGTGGTATTTCTGGGCCTGGGACATCAACGCCTTCAAATCGGCCGGTTCCAGCGAACCGTCCGGCGGGCCGATGTCGGGGTGCTTGGCGAACGCGAACTGGTACTCCATGTAGTAGGTCCACATGTTCAGCTTCAGCGACGCCCCGATCTCGACGCCGCGCTGAAGTGTCGCGAGCGTTGAACTCGGCCCCCGCGTCAGATCGTCTTGCGCGCAGCGCCAACGGAGCGACGGCCAGTCTTCGATCGCCAGGCAAGGGAGTTTCGAGCCGTCCCGGTTGGCCCGGATGAGCTGGCACAACGTCTGCGCGGCATAGAACAAGCCGGCCGGTCCTTGGCCGCAACACGTGACGGCTTCGCGCTCGACGCGCAATTGATGATCTTCGTCCCCAGCGCCGTCCCGGAATCGGCACGCAGGCGCGGGCGCGGCCGGTTGGGCCGTCAGCCGCAGCAGGAACCCATCGGCCGCGACTGGCGCCACCTTCGGCGCCGGCAACCCGGCCCGCTGCATCTCGCCGACGATCAAGGCCATCTCCGTCTCGCCGACGCCCTGCGATTTCTCCAGCACCAGCGACCGTTGCAGATCAAACGTTCCGTCGCCCAACGTGACCTTCTTGGGATACGGCACCAGCCGCAGCGTGTCGGTCTCCGCCGCCTGAACGCCCATCGCGGCGACCGCGATGGCGACGCAAACACCCACTCCCAGTTCCAGACGCCCCGATGCAAAGCGACTTCTCATGGCGAACCCTTTCCCAGCAGGAGTCTTGAAGCAGTTTGATTGTAGGGCAATTCCGCGTGTGGCAAAGCGGACCATTGGACGCGGACGGCCCACCCTACTTCCAGCTCACAATACATCCAGCGGATCGACGTCCACAATCCACTGCACGTCGTCCGGCGGTTTCAGTTCGGCCGTGGCCTGGCGTACCACCGTCCGCAGACGGTCTCGATCCGAATCCTGCAGCAGGGCGTGGAAGCGGAACATGCCGCGCAGTTTGGCGATCGGCGCGGGGGCCGGGCCCAGGATGCGGACGTCGGCGCCGGCCGCGGCAGCGGATTCGCGCAGCTTGGCGACCACGTGCTCGGCGAAGTGCTCCGCCGCCAGTTCCGCCGCGCCGCGGACGACCACGCGGATCATAGCCGCCGTGGGAGGATAATGGAACTCGGCGCGGACCGGCAATTCCTGCTGGGCGAACGCCGCGAAATCGTGCCGGGCGGCGGCCTGGACGGCGAAGTGCTCGGGGCTGAACGTCTGGACCAGCACCAATCCGCCTTTGTCTCCCCGGCCCGTGCGGCCGGCCACCTGCGTCACTAGCTGAAACGTACGTTCCGCAGCCCGGAAATCCGGGAAGTGCAACGCCGTATCCGCGTTGATCACGCCGACCAGCGTGACGTTGGGAAAATCCAGACCCTTGGCGATCATCTGCGTGCCCAACAGGATCTTGATCTCGCCGGCGCGAAAGCGGGCCAGCGCCTGTTCGTGGCTGCCCGGCCGCTGCATGCTGTCCGAATCCATCCTCAAGCACGGGGCGTGCGGGAACCTCGCCCGCACTTCCTGCTCCAGCTTCTGCGTCCCCAGTCCGGCGTAGCGGATGCCGGCCGAGCCGCACTTCGGACAGATGCTGGGGGCGGGGATCGAGTAGTCGCAGTAGTGGCAAATGGCCCGGTTGTGTTCGCGATGGTGCGTCAGCGCAATGTCGCAATCCGTACAGCGGACAACGTGCCCACAATGGGGGCACTGGATGCTCGTCGAGTAGCCGCGGCGGTTCAGCAGCAGGATGATTTGGCCGTCTTCTTTCAGCGCTTGATGCATCGCCTGCTGCAGCCGCCGGCTGATCGCGCCGCCGTGATGATAGCCCTTGGCGGCCACCCGCAAATCGACGACCGTCACGTCGGGCAGCGGCCGGTCCAGCACGCGGCGCGGCATCTCGACCAGCTCGAATTCGCCGGACCGGGCCCGCTGCCAGCTGTCCAGAGCCGGCGTGGCGGAGCCCAGGACCAGGGGGACGTTTTCGGCGCGGGCCCGCCACAACGCCACGTCGCGGGCGTGATAGCGGGGGGCCGTGTCCTGTTTGAACGAGCCGTCGTGCTCCTCGTCCAGCACGATCATGCCCAGGTGCGGCGTCGGCGCGAAGACGGCGCTGCGGGCCCCCACCACCACCTGGACTTCGCCGCTGGCGATCCGCAGCCAATGCCAGTGCCGTTCGGCGTCGCTTAGGTGGCTGTGCAGCACGGCCACGCGGTCAAAGCGGGCGCGGAAGCGCTGGCAGGTCTGCGGCGTCAGGCTGATCTCCGGCACCAGCACGATCGCTTGCCGTCCGAACCCGATCATCTCTTCGATCGCCCGGATGTAGACCTCCGTCTTGCCGCTGCCGGTCACGCCGTGGATCAGCAGCGTTTGGTGCCGGCCCGAGTTCAGGGCCTGCAACATGCGGTCCAGGGCCCGCTGCTGATCGGGATTCAAATCGTGCCGCGGTTCGCGGGCGTGGGGCTTGTCTTCCAGGTCGTCCTTGTGAACTCGCCGCGATTCCTCCGCGACCAGCTTCAGCGCACGCAGTCGAGCGATCGGCGCTATCGTACAGCCGGCGGCCCGCGCCAACTGTTGAGGAGTGAGCGGCTGGGGCGAGCCGGCCAGGATCTGGAGCGCCTGCAGTTGCTTGGGGGGCAACTCCAACTGGCTCAGTTTCGCCGCCACGTGGGTGGGCACGCGGAGAAACGTCACGCCGCGCGTCCCGGCTTGACCCCTCACGCCCGCCGGCACGACGGCGTCCAACACCACGCCCCAGGGGCAGAGGTAGTAGTCCGCCATCCATTCGGTCAATCGCAACATGCCCGGCGTCAGCAGCGGGCGGTCGTCGACGATCCCGCACACGTCCTTGAGCGGCCGCCCGCCCGTGGCACGATGCTCCAGCCGGATGCAATAGCCGAGCATCGTCCGGCCGCCGCGGCCCAACGGCACGCGCACCCGGCGGCCCGGCGACACGGCCGCCCGCAACCGCTCCGGCACGGCGTAATCGTAAGGGCCGTGCGGCGCCTCGGAAAACACGACCGTGGCCACATACGCTTCCGCGGCGTCGTCGATCTCCCAGGCCGGGGCGTCCGTCTGGAACAGGGATTGTTGTTGCTTGCCCATGATTGTGTTACCATACCACGCCAACGGAATTTCGGGCAGACGAACTATGCGAATCGGCATCTTCGGCGGAACCTTCGATCCGGTCCATTATGGGCATTTGCTGCTGGCGGAGACCTGCCGCGAGCAATGCCGCTTGGACCACGTGCTGTTCCTGCCGGCGTCGATTCCGCCGCACAAACAACAGTGGCGTTTGACGCCAGCAGACAGACGCGTCGAGATGCTGCGTCTGGCAATCATCGGCCACGAGGCGTTCGCGGTGTCGGAATTGGAGATCCGGCGCGGCGGGGTCACGTACACGGTGGATACGCTGACGGCGCTGCGGGAACAGCAGCCGCAGGACGAGCTGTTCTTTCTGATGGGCGCCGATTCGCTCCGCGATCTGCCGACGTGGCGCGAGGCGGCCAGGATTTGCTCGTTGGCCGTGCCTATCGTGGTCCGCCGCGGCGACACGCCGGAACCAGATTTCGGCGTGTTGGCCGGCCTGATCCCCGCCGAACGTCTGCTAGAGATCCGGCGTCACCAGGTGCAGATGCCGCTGGTCGATTTCAGCAGCACCGCCATCCGCCGGGCCGTCGCCGCGGGCCAGAGCATCCGATACCAGACGCCGCGGGCGGTCGAGATGTACATCCGGACGCAAGGTCTTTACAGCACCGAGGAAAGTCAGGCATGATCCAGTTCCGTGACTTCGTCCCCAAGATGGTCTCGGCCCCGGCGTTTTTCAAGGTGGGCGAATACGAAACCTTCGGCGAGGCAGTCGCGGCGGCCAATCGGTGGATCGACCAGCAGCGGATCGACGTCATGCACGTCGAGACCGTGGTGCTGCCGAACATCTGGAGCCGCTTCGAGGAAGGTTCCACCGACGGCTCGCTGGGCATCAGCGGCGATTCGCCCAGCTTCTGGCACCAAATCGTCCGCGTCTGGTACCGGGGGGAGAAGGATGAGGGATAAAGGATGAGGGATAAAGGATGAGGGTTGCGGGATGCGGGATGCACGTTGTTTTCCGCCCCCCCGGTCCCCCGATCACCGATCACTGACCACTGACCACCGATCACCGATCACCGGACACTCGACATGCAAGCCTACGCTCTGAAAGCCCGTTACCTGTTCCCCATCGACGGTCCGCCGATCCCGGACGGTGTGCTGACGGTGGCCGATGGACGCATCGTTGCGGTGGGGGAAAACGTGTCCAGCGATCCGCCGCGTGATTTGGGCAACGTCGCCTTGTTGCCCGGCTTGATCAACGCGCATGCCCATTTGGAATTCTGCGATCTGTCCGCTCCCCTGGGACGACCGGGCGTGGCCTTCACCGAGTGGATCGCGTCGATCGTGAACCGGCGGCGAGAGCAGTCCGCCGCGGCCGACTGGCCTCAGCAGCGGTACCGGGCGGTCGAGCAGGGGCTGCGGGAGGTCGAACGGACCGGCACGGCGGCGGTGGGCGAGATCGCTCCGCCCGGCTGGCCGGAGGCAGCTTTCCACGCCGGTCTGGTGGACTGTACGGTGTTCTTCGAGTTGCTGGGGTTGGCGCCCGACCGTGTAGAGCCCTTGTTGGCCAATGCCGGCGCGCACTTGACCGGCGCCGCCGCACAGACGAAGTGGCGTGGCGGCCTGAGTCCTCACGCGCCCTACACCGTCCACCCGGAACTACTGGCCAGGTTGTGCCCGCTGTGCCGGCAGTATCGAGCGCCCCTGGCGATGCACTTGGCCGAGACCCGCGAGGAATTGGAGTTGCTGCAATCGGGCACGGGACCGTTTGTCCCCATGTTGCAGTCTTTTAACGCTTGGTATCCCGATGTGATTCCGCGCGGGACTCGGCCCTTGGATTACCTGCGCATCATGGCTCAATCGCACCGGGCGCTGGTGATCCACGGCAATTACCTCAGCGCCGACGAAATCGCGTTTCTCGGGGCGCGGACCGCTCGCATGTCCGTGGTTTACTGTCCGCGCACGCACGCCTATTTCGGGCACGAGCCTTATCCTTTGCCGTCCCTCTTGGCGGCCGGCGTCAACGTCGCCCTCGGCACGGACTCGCGGGCTTCCAGCCCGGATTTGAACTTCTGGGATGATTTGCGTTTCGTCCATCGGCATTTTGGCGGCGTGGCTCCCGCCGACGTGTTGCGCATGGGGACGCTCAACGGAGCGGCCGCGCTGGGGTTGGACGCCGACTTCGGCTCGTTGACTCCGGGAAAATTGGCCCGGCTGACGATCGTTCCGTTGCCGGACGGCGACGATCCTGATCCGCACCAACTGGTGTTCGCATCCTCGTCGGCGGCGACGCCGCTGGGAATGTCAGCCGGCGTGTGATGCCTTGCCTGCCAAGCCCTCTGGTGCTAATCGCTGACAACCTGTAATCATGAAGGCTGAAAGGATCGATGACCATGAGCAAGCTCGAATCGACCGGAACGTAACCTTCGGCCGCGAGAAGGGCGAGGCCGCCAAGGACGAGGAAGGCATGCAGACCATCAAGAATCTGGCGCACAACATGGCCTATGTGCTGCGAAAACTGAACGCGTGATCTATGGCCCGTCTCCAGAAAACGCTCACCGACTACATGGTGATCGCCATCAGTCCGGCGTTGATCATGACGCTGGTCGGGAGTCTCGTCTACTTCCTCATTGCCGTGTTCTACCACGGCGGCTTTCAGGGACGCCTGGAATACATCTTCGCCCTGTTTGTGTTCGCCGCGGTGCTGATCGCCCGCATCTCGATCGAGGAAGGCCGCGAATACTCGATGATGTATGCGATCCCGCTCGCCCTGGCCATGCTGCTGGTCCTGGGTCGATTCACGTCCTCCTCGACGCTGTTCAACATCATCATGCTCGGCATTATCTGGTGGTGCGCCGACAAGCTGACGTGGGACTGCACGGTGATCGACGAGCAGGAGGATGCCTCCGGCGAGGGCCTCTTGCAGACGGTGGGCTTGGAAGGTTCAAAGGACTCGGCAGCGGCAAGCCCGTCCGCGGCCGGACGCGATTTGGAGGCGACGACGTCGCGCGACAAGCCGCCCGCCCCGAAGACCTGGTGGGAACGGTTTGTCGAACACCGTAAACGCCCGCACGCGCCGGGCGTGTGGGTGATCTACTTCTCGCTGGCGGCGCTGCCGCTGTTCGGCATCGGCCAGCGGTTTATCCCGGCGGATCAAGTGGACGCGCGCCGCTACGCGTTCAAGCTGCTGTGCGTCTACACGGCCAGCGGTTTGGGCCTGCTGATGACGACCAGTTTCCTCGGCCTGCGGCGGTACTTGCGCCAGCGGCGGTTGGAAATGCCGCTGGAAATGGCCGGCGTCTGGTTGAGCCTGGGCAGCGTGATGATCGTGGCGCTGCTGTTCGTGTGCTGGCTCCTGCCGCGGCCCAGCCCGGAGTACTCCATCACTCAAGTGCCGTTCCAGATCAGTTCGCCCGGCAATCTGGAAGCCTCGCGGCACGGCTGGGGCAACGAAGGAGCGAAGGACCCGGACCAGCAAGCTCCGGCGACAGCGCCGGCGCAAAAGGAGCAGGAAGGCCGTCCGGGTGGCGAGAGTTCGGAGGGCCGCAGCCGTCCGGGACAGGCCAAGGAGGAACAGGGATCCGGGAAATCGCCTGGCGGTAGCCAAGGAGACGGAAGACAGTCTGGCGGGCAGCAATCCGGCGGACAGCAGTCCGGCGGACAGCAGTCCGGCGGACAGCAGTCCGGCGGCCAGGAATCCGCTGGACAGCAATCTGGCGAACGACAAACGGGTGAACAACAAGCGGGTGGACAACAATCCGGCAGCCAGCAATCCAACGGGCAGTCGGCTGGCGGGGGAAAGTCTGGACAGTCGTCGTCCGGCTCGCAGGGAGGCGGAAAGCAGAAGTCCGATGGCCAGAGCGCGGCGGAAGACCAGAACCAGAGCGGGGCGGGCGGCTCGAACCAGGGCCAAGCCAAACCCGACCAAGTGCCGGCCTCGCCGGAAAATGGCCGGCAGAATGGCCAGACCAGTCAGACCGGTCAGAGCCAGCCCACCGATTCGCCCCACGGCGCGAACGAACCGCAGCCCGCGTCCGAGGAAAACCCTTTCGAAACCGAGGTCAGTCCCAGCGAAGCCCCGTCCGAACCGTCATCCTGGATGCCCAATCCGTCGCAGATGCTGAACAGCGTGTTGGGCTTGATTCCGCACGGCCTCAAGTGGTTGTACAACCTGATCTTCATCGCGATCGTCGGCTATCTGATTTGGCGAAACCGCGAGCGCGTGCTGGAGGCGCTACGGAGCTTCTGGCAGGCGATTCTGGACTTTTGGGCGAACCTGTTCGGTGGCCGGCGAGCCGAACCGGCCGGCGAAGAAGCGGCGGCCGTTCCCGTCGCGCCGCCGCGTCCGTTTGCGGATTTCCCCGACCCGTTCACCACGGGCGACGCCCAGCGTTGGTCGCCGCGAGATTTGGTTGCCTACAGCTTTCAGGCCCTGGAAGCCTGGGGCCGCGAACACGGCTGCCAGCGGGGCCAGGAGCAGACGCCGCATGAATTCGCCGGACGCTTGACCGCCTGCGAAACAGCCTTGGGACGCGAGGCCGGCAATCTGGCGGATTTGTACTGCTGTGCGGCCTATTCCACGGGCGGCCTGCCGCGCGACCGCGTCAGCCGCCTGCAAGAACTATGGCGGGTGATGCGAGCGCGGCAAGCGGTCCCGTAGAGCCCCCGGGCGAAACACCGACACCGAAAGGCCGATGGTGGGCAGAAAGAACTGAGATCCCAAATCAAGCCGTAGAATTTGGCCGCTGCCTTGATTCACAAGCGCCGGGCGACATGCTACGATGCTTGGCCTGTTCTGTGCCCGAAGACGCGTGTGACGTGCCAGGATCTAACCGGTGCGCCGCGATCCTTGATCGTATTGGCATCGGGGCCGCAATAAGTGTGTCCCGTCGCGCATCGTTACACGTAGTTTTCGACCTGCGGTTTCTGAGTTGTTTCTTTTTCCGTACAAGGAGCTTCGTATGATGAGATTGCTTACGATGTTGCTGGCTGCGGTGTTCGCCCTGAGCGTCGCCGGTACGGCTTGGGCCGCCGACGAGGCCAAGAAGAAAGAAGGCGAGGGGAAGAAACCGGCGGCCAAGAAGGTCACGCCCGAGGAGCGGTTCAAGGCGATGGACAAGGACAAGGACGGCAAGTTGAGCTTCGACGAGTTCAAGGGCCGGGCGACCAAGGAAGAGACGATCAAGCAACGCGAAAAGCAGTTTGCGGAGATGGACACGAACAAGGACAAGGCCGTGTCGCTCGAGGAGATGAAGGCGTATTGGAAGGCCAAGGCCAAGAAAGCACCCAAGGCGCCTAAGAAGGAAAAAGAAGCCGAAAAGAAGACCTAGTTGTCCTTGAGCCAAGTCTTCGTGTCGCGCCCCGTGTGACCAGCGACCGGCGGCTTGGCGAGTCGGCACCACTCGAACCCGGTCTCGCCTCGAGGCCGGGTTTCTTTATGGTCTCGTCGAGCGGCCAACCTCCCGCAGCCCATCCGTCCGTTCGGCCTTTCCTTCATCCCTCATCCTTCATCCCTCATCCTTCACAGCGTCCAGCCGGATCGGTACTCGCGCTGCAGGAATCCGTTGGCGGCCTCGTCGTTCGTGACGCGCAGGTTCGGTCCGTCCCAGGCCAGCTTCTTGCCGGCGCGGAGCGCGACGTTGCCCAACATGCAGACTTCGGTCAGCAGGCCCGCATGGTCCACAAAATTCGCTCCCGCCGGGGGGCCGCCTCGGCAAGCGTCCACCCACTCCTTGTAGTGCCCGACGGAACGCGGCAGCCGTTGGGGCGGCTTGCCGTAGGTCTTCATTTTCGATTCGGGGATGATGCGGTGGCCCATCAGCGTGCCCTTGTCGCCCAAGTAAGTCACGTCCCCCATGCCGCGATTGGGTTCCAGGTCTTTGGGATAAGCCGGCTTGAGCCCCCCGTCGTACCAGTGCAGCGTCACGGGCGGCATGTCACCGCGCGCGGGGAACTCGAAGCGGGCGATAACGCCCAGCGGGTACGTTTCCGGATTGAGCTTGGTGCTGCTCGCTTCGATGCTCGTCGGATGGCCCAGCTTGAGGGCCTTGAAAACCGTCGACAGCTTGTGGCAGCCCAGATCGCCCAGCAGTCCCGTGCCGAAATCCCACCAGTTGCGCCAGACCCACGGGTGATAGGCGGGATGGTAAGGCCGCTCGGGCGCCGGTCCCAGCCACAGGTCCCAGTCCAGCCCGTCCGGCACCGGCGGCGTTTCCGGCGGACGGCCGTCCCACTCCGGCCAAGCCCAGAACCGGGCCGAACTCCAGACCTGCACCTCGTGGACGCCGCCGATCGCGCCGTCCCAGATGAACTCGCACGTCAGGCGGGCTTCTTCCGACGCCTGTCCCTGGTTGCCCAGTTGCGTGGCGACCCCCGCCTTGCGCGCCGCCTCGGCGACCTGCCGAGCCTCGGCGACCGAATACGTGAGCGGCTTTTCGCAATAGACGTGCTTTCCCTTCTTCAGAGCGGCCATCGTAATCACGGCGTGCGTATGGTCCGGCGTGGCGACCATCACGGCGTCGACGTCTTCCTTGGCGAGCAGTTCGCGGAAGTCGCTGTAGGCCCGGCAGCCCCGGTACGTCCCGGATTCTCTCTGCTTGGCGTAGTGTTCGTCGACCAGACGCCGGGCCGGCTCGCGGCCCGCCGTCCGTTGCTCTTTGCCCTGCGTCCAGTTCCACGAGAGGTATCCGCCGCTCTCGCGATTGACGTCGCAGACCGCGACGACTTGAATCTCCGGGAATTCCAGGAACGCCTGCATGTTCTGCAGCCCTTGTCCGCCGACGCCGATCCCCGCCAACGTCGTCTTGTCGCTGGGCGCGACGTTTCCCTCGCCGCCCAACACGTGCCGGGGAACGATGGTGAACGCCGTGGCCGCCGAAAGGCCACCCAAAAACGAGCGACGAGAAATGCCCGCCCGTGCCGAACCGCCGTGCTGCGGGCGTGATGATTTGCGATTCTTCATAGCCGTTGGCTCCTTAACAATTGGAGAACTGAGTTCGCGTCATTTTCCCGAAAGCACTCGGCCCACGCAATCAGCCAGCCCGGCTTTTCGAGAAAGCTCCGCTTCTACACCCCCAAACCCGTGAACGGGTACGTACAATACACGAAAACGGCCAAACCGTATTGGGAGTCATCCGTCCATGAAACGAACTCTGGAAGCGATCAGTCACTGGCTGAAACGCGTGGTGACGCAACCGCGTGAAGAGTTGGACCGCTGGCAGACGGCGGCCCGCTTCGGCTACGACCTGGGGCGTTTCGGGGCGCGGCAATTGCAGAACGACCGGGCCACGCAGATGGCGGCGGCGCTGGCCTTTCGCACCCTCTTCGGCTTGCTGCCGGTCCTGGTGGTGGCCACGGTCCTGGTCAAGGCACTGGGCATGCAGGAGCACTACTTGGGGCCGCTGGACAAGTTATTCGAGTTTTGGGGACTGGAGCAGGTGAAGATTGTCCCGCCGACGGAGATCGGCCAGGCGGCCAGCGTTCCGCTAAGCAATTGGCTGCAGGACCGCGTGCGAGAGGCCGAGCAGGTGAATTTCGCCGCGATCGGCTGGGTCGGCGTGGCCGTGACGATTTACGCGGCCATCAGTTTGATGGTGACGATTGAGGAGTGTTTCAACATCATTTACCGAGCGGCTCAAGGCCGGCCCTGGACGAGCCGCGTGCCGGTGTACTGGTTTCTGCTGACGCTGAGTCCGTTGTTGATCGTGGTGGGCAACCATATCGACATCCGGTTTCAGGATCTGCTGGCGGGCTCGCACGCCCCGCAGTGGGGATTGACCGGTCTGACCTGGCTGTGGAGCACCTTCGTGATCTGGCTCCTGATGGGGGCCGTCTACACGCTGTTTCCCAACGCCAAGGTGCATCTGCGCCCCGCCATGATCGGAGCGTTGGTGGCTGCCGTGCTGCTGGAGATCGGCAAGCGGACAATGGGCCTGTACCTGCAGAACGCCCTGTCGCTCAGCCAACTGTACGGCTCGCTGGGGTTGATTCCGCTGTTCATGTTCTGGGTCTATTTGATGTGGCTGGCGGTGCTGTTCGGTTTGCAGGTCAGTTCCACGCTGCAGCAATTGCACGGCCGGGACCTGACCGAATTGCCGCAAGGGACCGCCGCCGCCGAGATGGTCGACCCGAACTGGGTGATCGTGATGATGCAGCAGGCGGCGCAACGGTTTCGCGCCGGCAGGGCTGCCGATGTCGAGGAAGTGGCCGGTGCGGCCGGCCTGCCGGAGCCGCTGGCCCAGCACGTGGTGGACGCGCTCGTCGCGGAAAGACTGCTGCACCGGTTAGCAGAACCGGAGGGGAGCATCGCGCTGGCCCGGCCGCCGGAGGAAATCAGTATCGAGGCACTGCTAGCAGTCGCTCACAGCCTGACGCAGCAGCCCGTGGACGACCCGCGCACGGCGGAACTGCTGGAAAGCCTGCAGCGTGTACAGCGGGAGAACGCCGCCGGGCTGAGCTTGGCGAGTCTGCTGGCCTGAGACAGAATCGACCTTGCGGGCACAAGCCGCCGCCGTTATCCTTCGCTCCGTCTTTTGTTAGTCGTGGAACCATTGCAATCCCATCCGACGTTGCTTCCCCGGGCCCAGCGAACGGTGCTGGCGGCCGTTGGCGCCGGGCTACTGTTGCTGCTGGCGGTCGCCGGCGTGCTGGAGCCTGACCCCCGCGGCTTCGGGACGCATCAACGGCTGGGATTGCCGCCGTGCACGTTTCAGCAGTTCACGGGACACCGCTGTCCGTCCTGCGGGATGACGACCGCGTGGGCGCATCTGGTGCGGGGGCGGATCGTGGCCGCCTGGGGGGACAATGCGGGTGGTGCGCTGTTGGGATTGGCGAGTTTATGGCTCGCCCCGTGGGCGTTGATCTCCGGTTGGCGGGGCCGCTGGCTGGTGAGGCCAATCGAACCACGGCTGGTGATCGTGGCCGTCTGGCTGTGGCTGGCCGTCACGCTGATCGACTGGGGTGTCCGCTTTTTCCTTGCAACTTGACACAGGGATGTGCCCATGTTCGTCCTTCACCGCCGGTCGTGCCGACTCGCCGTGTTCCTGGGACTGGCCGTGATCTTGGCGACCAGCGGCGGCTGCGTCGGTTTGACCGCTCAACTGCTGTATTGGGTTAAGGGCGGGAACAAAATCGATCCGGAATTCGAGGGCCTGAAGGGCAAACGAGTCGCCGTGGTCTGCGTCTCGAACGACTCCTCTTACGGGCCGAATTCCTTCTGTTCGCTGCTGCAACACAGGGTGGGCGCGGCGTTCAGGGAGCAAGGGGACAAGATCGAAGTCGTGCCGCCCGACGAGATCGCGGACTGGATCGACAGCAATGATTGGAATCAGATGGACTATCGCGAGATCGGGCGGGGCGTGAATGCCGACATGGTCTTGGGGCTGGATTTGGGGGACCTGCGGTTGCACGAAGGGCAAACGCTGTACCAGGGCCACGTCACGTTGACGGCGACGGTGTACGACATGGAGAACGGGGGCAAGGTGGCCTTCCGGCGAACCATTCCGGACTTTACGTTCCCCCAGAACGGGCCACGGCATGCGACGGAAATGAGCGAAGCCCGTTTTCGTTCGTTGTTCGTCGAAGTCCTGTCGCGACACGTGGCCAAGTTCTTCTGCGCCTATGACTTCGAGGAGGATTTTGCCCGGGACGCCATGGGTTTGGGCGAATAGGTGCCGGCGCAGCATTCCTTCCAGGGAGAGAAGCCCGGCCTTTCGCAACTAAGCCGGGCTTCTGGCAGCCCCTGGACTTCGTGGGGGCATTTCATCCGGCGAGAACCCTCGCACGGCGGCCTGTGCCTCCCATCCCCCCTTCAACCTAAGCCGTCCGGCGCGTACGATGCGTATTCGTGGAGTATTTTGGCAAGTGGACTCCTTGTGATTTGAGGGCATTGTGCGGTGAGCAGCCGGCAGGACTCTGTGATCGGCATCGACCTTGGCACCACGTTTTCCGTGGTGGCCTGCTTGGACCGTAGCGGCACGCCACAGACGATCCTGAACTCGGAGGGCGACTTGAGCACTCCGACCGTGGTGTATTTCGAACAGAACCAAGTCGTGGTCGGCAAGGAGGCTCTGAAGGCGTCGGTCTACGAGCCCGAATCGGTCCTGCAGCACGTCAAACGGGAAATGGGGAAACCCGCGTGCGACAAGTCCATTCGCGGCACGCGTCTCCCTCCGGAAGTGGTCCAAGCCGCGATTCTGCAAAAACTGCGGTCCGACGCCCAGACCAAGTTGGGCGATGTGCAGGAGGCGGTGATCACGGTTCCGGCGTTTTTCAACGAGCCGCGCCGCAAGGCCACGATGGATGCGGGACGGCTGGCAGGGCTGAAAGTCTTGGACATCATCAACGAGCCGACCGCGGCCGCCATCGCGTACGGCGTGCAAGCCGGTTTCGTCTCCACCTCCGGCGAAGCCAAACAACCGCAGAAGATCCTGGTTTATGACCTCGGCGGCGGTACCTTCGACGTGACCTTGATGCAGCTGGAGGGCTGCCAATATACCGCCGTGGCAACCGACGGCGACGTCCAGTTGGGCGGCATCGATTGGGACCGGCGGATTGTCGATTTGGTGGCCGACCACTTCATGGAACAGCACGGGGTCGACCCGCGACAGGACCAGATTTCCCTGCAGATGCTGCTCCAGGAAGCCGAGGACGCCAAACGAGCCTTGAGTACCCGGACCAACGTCACGGTCCGCTTCAACTACCAGGGCAAACGGGTGCAGGTCCCCCTCACGCGCGAGGAGTTCGAGGCCTTGACCAGCGATCTGCTGCAGCGCACGGTGTTCACCGTCGAACGCCTGTTGCGGGCGGCACGGCTGCAGTTCAGCGATGTGACCCGCATTCTGCTGATCGGCGGCTCCACGCGGATGCCCATGGTCCAACAAACGCTGGAACAGGTTTCCGGCCAGAGCGTCGATCGATCGATGTCCCCCGACGAGGCCGTGGCCCACGGTGCGGCCCTGTACGCCGGCTTCTTGCGGCAGGGCAGCAAGGCCGCCGACCGCAGTCTGGTCGTCAAGAACGTCAACTCCCACGACCTGGGCGTGTTGGGCATCGAGAAGGCAACCGGCATGAAGCGGCGGAGGATCATGATCCCCCGCAACACGACGCTGCCGGCGCGGAGCAAGAGCACGTTCGTGACCCACCGGGGCAACCAGCGCAGCGTGGCCGTCCACGTGGTCGAGGGCGGCGACGACAGCGGCAAGAACGCCACGGCGATCGGCAAGTGCCTCGTCTCCAACCTGCCGGCGAAACTGCCTGCCAAGACGCCGGTCATCGTCCAGTTCTTTTATTCGGCCAACGGGCGGCTGAGCGTCAAGGCATCCCTGCCCGAAACGGGGCTGGAATCGTCCGTGACCATCGAACGCGCATCCGGAATGAGCGAAGAGGCGCTGCAGGAGTGGGAGCAGCGTCTCGCGACGGGGCGGGTGCTGCAGACGCCGCCGGCACCGCCCCCCCTCGCCGCGGCCGGGCCGGCTTTCGCACTGGGCGCGCCGGCGGCAACGTCGCAGGAGAACCTGGAAATCGAGGGACCTCACGTCTTCGAGGAGGAAGAATCGAACTCGGAAGTGTTTTCCGATCTCGAATTCTGAAGGGTTGTAACGACGCATGGCCGAGAAGTTCGACCCCTACTACAAATGGCTGGGAATTCCGCCCAAGGATCAGCCGCCGCACCACTACCGGCTGTTGGGGATCGAGCGGTTTGAAGCCGATCGGGACGTCATCGACGCGGCCGCCAATCGCCTGATGGGATACCTCAAGGAACTGGCCGCGGGCGACGATGCCGCCCACTCGCAGAAACTGCTCAACGAAATCTCCCGTGCGCGGCTTTGCCTGCTGAACAAAGAAAAGAAAGCAGCCTACGATCGCGAACTGAAGGCCAAGTTGCAGGCAGAGGAAGAGGATGCGGCTGCCCAGTCGCCCGAAACCACGCAGCCTCCGCAAGCCTCTGCGCCTTCTTTTCCTCCCATCGTTGAGCCGCCCGCGCTGGCGATTCCGCCGCAAATCGAGATTGGCCCCCCCGCACCGCGAGCGGAACCTCGTCGGAAGCCGCCGCCATTGAAGGTGCGCACCTCGCCCGTCTTAGCTGACCGTACCGGCCAGGAAGAACAGGATTTGCAGGAAGACGATCAGTCCGCCCACGGAACGGCTCGGCCATGGGGGGCTCGGCGTTCGTCCACGAAGGTGTTGTATGTAGTGGCGATCGCCGTCGCGGCGGTCGCCGCCATCGCCATTATCGCGGGAATCTTGCTCCTGCGTTCCCCGCTGGATGACAGCCTCGCGAAACCCCCACCTGTCCATGGCGCGGTCCGGGAACCATCGGCACTGCCGGTACTCACGCTCGTGCTCACGGACGAGGAACGGCGGGAAATCACGGCGTTCTACGTGGACGACCAGCCGCAGCCTTTGCCTCCACCCGCGGAGATGAACGTCCAGCCAGGCCGGCACCACATCATCCTCCGTCGCAACGGTTTCGAGGAAGTTTTCGACCGAATCACGCTGGTCAAGGGCGTGCGCCGCGAATACCGTCCCCGCTGGAGACGAGAGCTGGCACACGTTCCCGTTGCGGGCAAAGATGCCGCTGGTTCGATCGCTCCCCTGCCGCCTTTGCTGCCGGAGACGAAGCCGCTGCCGGAGATGCCGGTGGAGAAGACGGACGCAGTACCGCCTCCGGCGCCGGTGCCGATGGCCAGCGAAGGGCCGAAGCCGGAGCCGGCGGTCCTTCCACCCCCAAGTCCGGCTCAACAACCCACCGCTGCCGAGATTCAGGCGGCGGCCCATGGTCTCACCGGAGGTTCTGGGCAGATGGTCGCGGCCTGGCTCTTCAATGGCGACGGCGGCGACAGTTCGGGGCTGAGGCATGACGGGATCGCCTTCAGTTCCAGCGGGACGACCAGCTATGTCCCAGGCCGGGTCGGCACGGGCCTGCAGTTCACGCCGGAAGTGCGATTTGACGCCGCCGACCCGCTGTTGAACAACGCCAGTGAATTCTCGCTGGCCCTCTGGGTCAACCTGCCGAGTTTCCCGGCTGACGGCGCGCCGCTCCTCAACGGCGAGACGGTCGCGATCTTCGTGCAAGGCGGCTTTCCGCGTGTCGAGATCAGCGGCCGCAAGCCGTTGGCCGGTCCCGATACCGATCCGGCCACCGGCGGATTCCGCGGCATCGACTTGTCGCCCCATGCCGGGGCCTGGGTGCATCTGGGGTTCGTTTACGCGGCGCGGTTCCGGCAGGTCCATTATTATCTCAATGGCGAGCGCCGCGGCTGCCAGCAGTATGCCGAAGCGACGCCTGCCGCCTGGAACCGCGTGGTCATCACGGGCCTGACGGGCGTGCTGGATGAGATCCGGATCTTCAACTATCGGCTCGCAAATGGCGACGTGAAGGCCCTCTTTGACGGTACGTTCCAGCCACCTCCCCTGCCGCCGC
>CAYUFW010000082.1:0-1749 GCA_964443915.1 uncultured Pirellulaceae bacterium | reverse complement strand
GGCACGCGCAAGGGCGCGGGCACCTTCTACACGCGTCCCGGCCTAGCGGTGCCCACCGTGCAGCGCACCCTGCGGCCACTCGCCTACGATCCGCCGCAGACGGCCGACGGCGCGCTCGCTTGCGAAACGTGGTTCGACGTGCCGCCCGCGAGTTCGCGCCGCGAGGCGGAAGGTTTCCTGCGCAACAAACCGGACGCAACGAATGTGATCGAGGCCAGCTTGTCCTACCTCGCACCCTTCGGCACTGGCGATCGGCTGGACCGGATCCAGGGATTCCTCTTCCCGCCGGCCAGCGGCGACTACACGTTCCTGCTGCATGGCAGCGGGCGCGCGACCCTGTACCTGCAGCGTTCCGGCCCCTTGGAGGACACCCTGCAAGAAATCGTCGTGAACCAGCCGGACCAAGCCGCGACGTCGCCCCGCGTTTCCCTGGACGCCGGCAAGCCTTGCTACTTCGAGATCCTACACTTTTACAAAGGCGATGTCGGCGGCTCGCTACGGCTCGGCTGGCGGTTGCCCGAGGCGGCGGAACGCTTGGAGGCGATCCCTGCCGCCCATTTCGGTTCGTATCGCGGCCTGGCCAGCCTCCCAGCCAAGGCCGCGCCGGAGTGAAAAGGGGACGGGTCCATTTTCTGGTTGACGTGGTGAGCGGGCGATGGCAGGATCAGGCCATGCCGAGAACCAGACGTGCAGCGCCGGGAGGTTACGTGTACCACGTGTTGAATCGTGGCGTAGGGCGAATGCGTCTGTTCGACAAGCCGCGCGACTACGAAGCATTCGAGGAGATTCTGGGCGAGACGCTGGCGAAGATCCCCTTGCGGATCTGCGGCTTCAGTGTGATGCCCAACCACTGGCATTTCGTCGTCTGGCCCGAAGAGGATGGGCAGTTGGGCCTGTTCTTCCAGCGGCTGAGCGTCACGCACGTGACGCGTTGGAGTCGCGCGAGGCGTCGGGTCGGCTACGGGCACGTCTATCAGGGGCGGTTCAAGTCGTTGCCCGTCGAGTCGGAGCATTCCTTCTATCAGGTCGTGCGGTACCCATCTGCCCCCAGCAACAAAGAAGCCCGGCTTGTCGGAAAAAGCCGGGCTTCTGGATCACGCCGATGCACGGCCGCGCCGCGGGCTAAACCAGCCGCCGGAAGAAGCGGCCGACTTGGGCAAAGAACCCATCGGCTTCCTCTTCCTCCACCGACCGGCCTTCGTCGGCTGCCAAGTCCGTCACCAGGTCATCCTCCACCGCGGCACCGGCAGCATCCCGAGTCTGGGCCGCGCCGGCCAGGACTGCGGCGGCCAGGTCGCCGGCATAGACCGACAGGTCGTCCGCCCGCTCCGCGTCAGCGGCGAAGTACTGGTCGACCTGAGCCGCAGCGGACGGCACCGTGGCGGCGGCTGGGGCCGACGACGGCTCCGCCAGCAGGCCCGCGTACTGAACGTTGCTCGCGGAGTCGGCCACTGCGACAGGCGCGATCGCGGGGGCGACAGCCACCGTCAAGTCCTCCGCGACGTACGCCTCACCTTCGCCTTCGCCAGCCGCGCTGCCGGCGATGCTGCCGTTGACGAAGTTGATCACGGCCAACACGTCCGCCGCTGGTAGGCTTGGACTCGGTGTCGGTGCGCATGGGCGTGAAGCCCGCAAAACAGGCCACGCCCGCCACGCGTGAGTCCAGCGCCGCTGCGTGCAGGGCGACCGTGCCGCCCAACGAGTAGCCCAACAGATAGATCCGCCCGGCGTCGATGGGCGGCATGTCCT
>CAYUFW010000081.1:0-27096 GCA_964443915.1 uncultured Pirellulaceae bacterium | reverse complement strand
GTGCCGCGGTTTGGCCGCCGGGTTTCGCCTTGACCTTGGGCCCTGGGCCGCCCGTTCCGCCGTGGTAGATCTTGCCCGTAGCCAGCGTGCGGTAGCCGTGGGCGGCGAAGTGCTGAGGTAGCGCCACGCGGTCCTTCCACGCCGGGACGTTGCGGAACCACGGCGCCAGGCCGTAGATGCCGGTGGTCGTGGGCCGCAGGCCGAGCAGCAGGCTGGTGCGGCAGGGATTGCACAGCGGCGATTGGATATGGGCGTTCAGAAACGCGGTCCCGCGCGCCGCCAAGCCGTCGATGTGTGGCGTCTTAACCAGCGGATGGCCGCCCAAGTGGCCGATCCAATCGTTCTGGTCGTCGATGGCAATGAACAGCACGTTCGGCCGCGGCGCCGCGGCCCAGGCCGAACGCTGCGCGGCCAGCAAGCTCGCCAATGCCAACGCAATGAAAAGGCAACGATTCATGGTTTGATACCTGTGGGGCTAAAGTTCCTGGTTACCATCGTGGACCGACATCGTAGACCGCTCGCTCCGCGAGCGGATTTCCTCTCGCGGACCGAGAGTCCTACGGTTTCCGTCTCTTTTTCGCTTTGCGGGCTGGTTCGTCCTTCGCGGACTGCGGAAACTGCCGATCGAGTTCCGCCGGACGGGCGTCCTGGAACTGATCGAGCACCGCTTGCAGCTTCTTCGCCGCCGCCGCGGCCTCGCCCTCTAACCGGGAGACCTCCTGCGGTGTCGCCTCATCCGGATCGGCCGTCAGGTCGAAGAACCGTCCGTCTCGGTACAGCTTGTGATGGTGGTCCGCGGCGAACTCGCGCACGGTCAAGTCCGCCCGCTGGCGCGGCGAGTACCAGCAGTACAGCCACCGGCGCGGAGTCCCCCGCTCGCCCCGCAGTTGCGGCAGGAAGCTCACGCCGTCGATCCCTGCGGGCACGCTCGCGCCGGCCGCCTCGCAGATCGTGGGCAGAAAGTCGGCACTGCTGATCAGGTCGCCGCAGACCCGCCCGGCTTGGATCGCGGCAGGCCAGCTGACGATCAGCGGCACGTGCGTGCCCCGGCGCGTGGTGCTGCCCTTGCCGCCGCGATAGTCGCTGTCCTGGAAGCGGCTGGTGACGCCGCCGCCGGTTCCATTGTCCCCGAGGAACATCAGCAGCGTCTTGTCGCGGATGCCCAGTTCGCCGAGCTTGGCATCCACACGGCCGATCATCTTGTCCATCCAGGCGGTCATGTCGGCGAAATGGCTTACGTGCTGGTTGACTTGTTCCCCGACCGCTTTCGGCTCCCAGTCCGGACTGTCCGGCGTGGGCTGGAACGGAGCGTGCGTGAGGATCATCGGGTAGTAGAGGAAGAACGGCCGGTCCTTGTGGCGGGTGATGAAGTCGAGCGCGAAATCGTTGACTAACTCCGGCCCGTACTGGCCGTCGGTGAAGTCTTTTTCCACTCCGTCGTATTCCAGCCCGGGATTGGCGTAGCGCGGCGGGCGGCGCGTGTGCTGCCACAAGCACGCTTCGTCAAAGCCGAAGTGCTGCGGCGAATCCTTCTCTCGCCCCAACTGCCACTTGCCGCAAATGCCCGTGGCGTAGCCGGCCTGTTTGACCAGCTGCGCGAACGTCGTCTCCGATCGCATCAGCGTGCCGAACTTCAAGTAGTTACGCACGTTGTACCGTCCCGTCATCAGCTGCACGCGCGTCGGCGTACACAGCGGCTGGACGTGACAGTGCTCGAAGCGGACACCCGCGGCGGCCAGCCGGTCCAGGTTGGGTGTCTGGTAACTCTGCCCGCCGTTGGCCGTCACGCACTCGTACCCAAAATCGTCGGCCATGATCAGGATCACGTTCGGCTTCGCGGCAAGCGATGCCGCAGGGCTTAGCAGAATGACCGCCGAGCACAGCCAGACGGCCAGCCTGGCGAAAGAGACGCCCCTTCGCAGCAGCGAAGCAAACGAGGCACCGGATGAGACAAACATTAAAACGGCTTTCATGAACCACACCTCATCACGCGCAGCGAGGCTGACCACGAAGCCCAACGACCCCGCCTCGCCGATATCGGATGGTCGGCAGTCAACGGCAACTACAGCGGAGTTTTACATGTCGCCCGCCAGGACTGCAAGCTTCTCACGGACAGCGGAAGCCATCCAGAGCTTGGACGCTTGACCGATCTCGCTGGACTTCGCGGCGATGTGTCCGGCACAGCCGCCCGCAGACCTCGCCCACCGGGTGATCCAAAGACCGGCATCCACCCGAAGGCCATCGAAACCGTGCCGGAATCGAATTCAACACTGCCGAACTCCCAGGTTTGGATCAGCACCCATTCCCCGGTGGCGGTCGCGGTCACCGAACCGCAGCACCTCTTGTGCGTGCGGCAGAACAAGGCCGGGCCGTGGAAGTAACTCGCGGCTCGAATCATCCGCGTCTGGTGGACTGCCAGGATACGCCGAGTCTCGCGACTCTCTTCAGCGCAGGGGGCTTGTGATGCGGCCGGTGGTGTTCCAGGTAGCGGATGAACACATGGAAGAAGGGGTTCGCCTTATCGCATGATCGTCAGGATCTGGGGGTCTTGTAGCAGCTTCGCGAGGACCTTTTCCAGTGTGTCTGCCTTCCCCGGCATTTTGTCGTCGGAGAGGTAGCCCCGCAGGCCTTCGATGAACCTCGCGACCAGGCTTTCCAGAAGCGGTTTACGGTCACCCTCCTCGACGCCAGCCTCCGCGAGTAGTTCTTCAATGCGGTCTCGTAGACCAACGTCGGCGGTCAACGGGCCGCTGATTCGTCCGCAGATCATGTCGATCGGCTTGAGTTCTTCCGAAAGTACCTTGAACGCCCGCTCGTGGAACTTCCGATGTCTCGAAACGACTTTCGTCTTGTCGATGTAGTCCTTGATTTCCTTGGGCGTCCTCTCCTCCAGGACCCCATCGCGCTTCAACTCCGCGACTCCCTCCTGAATCTGCGCGTCGTCGAAGACGATGAATGTCCGTTTCAACAAGCTGGCTGCGGCTTTTCCGACGGCGTTCTCCGGGTAATTGTCACTCCACTCCGCCGTGCCCACGCGACTGTACATGTGCCCGACGAGGTAGCCCAACTTGGCTTGGAATGGCTCCTTCAGTTCCGCGATCTTCGCGTCGAGACACAGGTCGTAATGCTCGACCTTAAGGGCCACGGACAACGGTAGAAAGGCGCAGCAGTCCTGCGAAATGCCCAAGCCGACGTCGTGGTGAAGGTAGAAATAGCCGTCCTTGTTGTTGTCGAGGAGGCTTTCCGTGAACATCGCGAGTTTCGCCAGAGCCTTCGTCCCGATGACGCGGGCCTCGCGCTGCCACGGCGTCTGACTCTTGGCTGCCTCACGGCGGAGGGCTTCCTCGACCGGCCTCACTGCAGCCAGGGTGATGTACGGCGACGAGGGAGGCTTGCCGTCTCGCCGTACAAGGTCGCAGCTTTGTGTCAGAACTATGAAGTACTTGTAGTCCGTATGCTTACTGTAATACGGATGGTATTGTTCGAGATGGGTCACGAGAGCCGGTGTCCTGCGGAGGACGTCTCCCTGACACAGAGTCTTCTTGTCCGGTTCTTGGTAGACGTAGTGGGCAGGCATGGGCTCACTCGTTGGAATCCCAAGCCTCAACTTTGGGACCGGCGAACGATCGACTCGTTAGCCTCCGTGATTGTCCGCTGCTCAGCAAGAAGTCTGGTATCCAGACGCAATAGAATCGGTTGCTCGCTGTCTCTTACCCGCACTGGAAACCTTGGAGACTCGATGGCAGGCGACGTCGGTAGTTCCGCCCGACCGCTTTTTTCAATCGTGACGTTCTCCATCGCGGCATCAGAAAAGAGTTGTGTCTGGGGGCTGGGAGTTGTGCTCGTTTCAGACATGGCCGTCCCCTCCTTCGGAAGGCTCCAATTTGTAAACGTCGTTCAACAGCTTTACGGCTGCATCCCGAAGACCAATCGCCCGCTGATTCACTGCCTGGAGCGCCGCGCCGTTTTCACTCGTCTCTGTGTGGAAATTGAATTCGATGGCGATCTTCTGACCGTCGAAAATGAGGGACATGTTCAGCGTGTCGTCTTCTCGCCGGACCTGTCGGACCAATCGCCTTTCTCTGACCGCCCATCCGTTGTCCGCCAAGGCGGGATCGTCGGGGAGGTTGAATAGCTCGACCAGATCAGCGCGAGGGCTGTCTTCCACAAACGCAAAATTCACGCCCACGCCGATCAGCGGTGTATCTTTAAGCTTGCCGACGACCGTATGGGCCATTTCTTCGGCGGCACGCAGGCACACTTCGTCGATTTGCCTTGGCCGGAATACCAAACGGACCTGCGATACTTCGATCGCTACCTGCGCGTTCCGGTAGACGATCGGCAGGTACGGCATGACCGAAATCAGAGTCTCGACTTCGGACTGTTGGAACAACCAATTCCCTACCCATTCGGGGGTAAAAATCGCCCGGTTCCAGAAGCCGGCCAGCACGATGTTCCATCCTTCGGGTTTTGTCTTCATCCGGTCTGACTTCCATTGGATCAACTCGCCCCGCCAGTGGCCGCTCACTGCTTGCGGCCGCCGCACAGCCCACCGCGGACCGAAGTGTTTGCGTTAGCTCAAGTCTGCGCCGGCCGCCGCTAGGCGTCTTCCGGCAATCAAGTCTACGCCCGCCGCTGCGAGGCTGCCAGTAGGCATTCAACCCGCACGGCAAGTTTTTTCCCATGCCGCGCTCGTGGCCGGTCCCCGCAACCGTTGCGACGGTCTTCGATTATCGACGCGGTCAGCCTAACCGCAGCCGACACGGCCCCTTAGCGAGTTTCACGCCGCCCCATTCGCCTTCCGCACGGCCACGTCCAGTTGCGAGCGGAATTCGGCGAGGTCGTGTTTTCGGAGCTTTTGAAAGAACTTGTTGAAATCGCGCGGGGTCAGCATGTTGAACTGGTAGCGGATGGGGCTTCCTTCCCGCTCCAGCCATTCGTTTAGCCGCCGGATGTGCTCGGTGGCGTATTCGTGCTTCTTGATGTTCTCCGCCGACGGCTCGGAGATCTCGCCGTCTTCCTTGATTTCTACGACGAAGATCTCGTTGCTCTGCTTGATGAAGAAGTCCGGGCTGAATTCGCCGCGTTTCGGGTGCTCGCGCTTCTTCCAGGCGAATTCGATCGAGTAGAACCCGACCGGCGTGTTCTTCAGCCACGCATCCAGTTCGCGTGAGTTCTCCCGGTCGCAGAGTCCGCGCACGAACTTGCGCTCGGGCATCTGGTCGGCGATGACCAAATTGGCCGGCGTCTTGAAGTCCGCAGTATTCGGCAATTCCTCACGGCCGATGCGGAAATCCCCATCGGGGTCCTGGACCTCGCGAAAGAACTCAAGCTGTTCGTCGACCAGCGTCGTCTCGGTGGCGGCCGTTTAGAAGCCGGATCACTTCCTGGCGTTGTTCGGGGTTCATGCTCGTCCTCGCTTCTGCCGCACCCGATAGAAGACGATCCTCCCGGCTGTGGCTTGGTCCTGCTGCTCTTGGGTCACGGCACCCGGGTGACGGTCCCGAACTGTTCAAAATGATGATCGAACGCGAAGGCCTCGGTGATCCCCAACCGCGCAATCACGACTTTGCTGGTCCAATCGGTAAAGCTCCATTCCTTGTCCTGATATCGACGGAACACATCCCAGGCTTCGGCCAAGTCGCCCTGGGCAACCTGCTCCAAATCGGCAACTTGCTGCGTCCACAGCAATTCCCCGGCGGCCACGGCCACGCGACGACTTTCGCGCAGTGCGAGCAGGGTCACCAGTTCGTCAAACACGAAGTCTGTCGTGACGAGCGGCTGGCGATTCTGGCGCATCCATTCCACGGCAGCGGGATGATCGGAATCACGACGCACAAAGTAGGCAAACCACGCTCCTGTGTCCACGAAGATGGCCTTTACTCGCCTCCGTACAGGTACCTGTCGTGGTCGCGGTTACTGACGGGCGGGCCCTGTTCCATCGTCATGCCCGCCACTTCGTCGAGGGCGGCGACGATGTCGGCATGCGCTCGCTCCGCAAGCTGCACGTGCCGGTTGGCACGTCGAGTGTGTCGCTGTTGAGTGAGGAAGTCGGCGAACGCGGCTACCGCATGGACGTCTTCCGGCGCCAAGTCGGACAGGACCGTTCGCAGCCGCTGCTCCAAGTTTTCAATCATGGTTCCGTCTCCTTCGCCATCAGCATGCCACGACCGCCTTGCCCCCGGAACCTCACAGCACGCCGGCTTCCAGGGCCAATTCGTCCAGCAGTCCGCTGTCGGCGAAACTGTACGTGGCTTCCTCCGCCACAATGACATGATCCAGGACGCGCAGCCCCAACGGCGCCGACGCGGCCCGTGCCCAGGATTTCCGGCAGGAAGCTGAAACTGTCTTGGCCCGCGTTGTCGGGAAGCTTCGTATCCGTGAGATCGGCGACCGTGGCCAACCGCCGTCGCACGCGTGCCCTGCAATGGATGACCCGTATGTCATGGCGGCGTCTCACTCACAAATGGTCTGAGGGCTGGTCGTCGTGGTCGTGGGCTCAGTCGCCGGGCGAAATCTGGGAACAGGAATGCCTCAGTATCTCGCATTGCCCCTCGACGGTCAACTTTCCCGCATTCGCTGGGTCCGTTCTCGTCCTGTGCCGGCGTGGATCGGCTGCCGTCGCCGGACCATCCGGCCAGCCTAACGCAATTCCTGATCGCTGCAAATTGTCGCTGCAAAGGTTGCAGGTGGCCGAATGGCCGCGATGACCGCGCACTATTCCTTGTCCGCCAGCGAGATCACCAACCGTTTCCCCAAGGCGTCGGCGTAGCGCGTGAGGGTGGCGATCGTGGGGTTGGCCTCCGCGTCGCGTTCGAGGCGCGACAGGGCGGGGCGGTTGATGCCCGTCGTCCGCTCGATGTCGCCCAGTGTCAGGCCCTGGGCGACGCGCTCTGCCTTGAGCAGTCGAGACGCCTCCGACAGCGTTCCCTGGGCTGCATCGTGCTTCGCCTTGCACTGCCGCCCTCGCGCGATGATTTCCTCTTTCTCGGCGTCGGCTTGCTCACGCGCGTTTTTCACCCGGCCCTGCTCTTCGGGCGTTAGCTGCCGATAGACGTGTTTGGCTTGTCTCCGTTCCATGTTCTCAGTCCTCCACCTCATAGGCCGTGACGGGGTACACGGTGTCGTCGTCCAGCATCTCGAAAACGCAGGCGAGGTACTTGTCTGTGGACGTGTATCCGAAGGCAACCGTCCGGCCGGATGACCGGCTCTTCTCGACCCGATCCGCGTTGCACACCACCTCGGCGAACTCGTCTTGTGTGACGCCGTGCTCCGCCACGTGCCGTTGGTTCTTGCCGTCCCAAATGAAGATGTAAAAAGCCACGGGCTCCCCCCCTTGCAATATAATATAATCGCCGAAGCTGCGAAAGGCAACGGCGATGCGCAACAGATAGACTGTCTCGTCGCGGCGGAGGCAGTCCGACGCGGTCGCGGCTGGTCACTCCAGGTGTTCTTCGTGCAACCGGCGCAGGCGGGCGACGAGGTCCGGGTGTTGGCCGGCCAGGTCGGTGGTCTCGCCGGGATCGTCGCGGAGGTTGGCCAGGAACATTGAGACGCGCTGGCTGGGGCCGTCGCCCGCGCTGGTGTCGCGGGTGTTGCCGATCAGTTTCCAATCGCCTTCGCGCACCGCCCAGTCGGCGTTGGGGCCTTGAATGTCTCCGCCAACGTCACTTCTGTCTCCGGCAACGCCCCTTTACCGCCGCGCTGCGAGGCACAGTTGCCCGGCACGCCGGCGCGGACCGGGTAACGTCCGGTCAGCAGGCAGGCGCGCGACGGCGAGCACACCGGTGCGCCCGAGTAGAACTGGGTGAACCGCACGCCTCGCGCCGCCAGCGCATCCACATGCGGCGTGTGCAGGTCCTTGGCCCCGTAGCAGCCCAGGTCGACGCTTCCCTGGTCATCCGCCATGATGACAATCACGTTCGGCTTCGCAGCCAGCGAGCCCCCAGGGCAGAACAGGATGACCGCCGAGCACAGCCAACCCGCGAGCGCTGCGAACGGAACGCCTTTCCGGAGCCCCGAAGTGACTTCGGCAAAAGATGAGACGCACATCGGGATGGCTTTCATGAACACCTCGCCACAGGGAAGAGGACGGACGACGAAGCCTGAACGCCGCGCCGGGCTGCTTGGATTTCAGAGCGGCCACCGCCTTCGGCCACGGGGCCGTTGTAGCGGTCCCGGAGGAGGATTGCAAGCTTGGCTTCGACCAACTTGGAAGTGCAAGGGAATGCGGGGCAGAGGAATGCGGGGCAAGGGATTGTGAGGTAAGGGAATTCTCGCTGGAATCCACGTTGAACGACGAGTCGGAAGAGCGTATCTTGGAGGGCCGGAGCACCGCCGTAGCGGACGCCAGCATTAAGCTGCCCGGAAGTCCGCGGCACCGAGCCACGGACCTGTCGTTCTAGTCCCATTTGTCGCCCTGACGGTGTCTTACCGCTTGAAGGAAACAGATCATGGACCATTGCACGTTCCACGAAGCACCAAGCGCCCCCCGCGGACCGTTCGACGCGGCCGGTCACCCGACCCAGCCACAAAGCGATCGGCGAGACTTCCTCCAGTCGCTGGGGACGATCTCCGTCGGCTTGGCCATGGCGCACATCGGCGCCGAGCCGGCGGCGGCGGGCGAGCAGCCCAAGGTGCCGCAAGTCGCCTTCGGCAAGGTGCGCTTGTCGCGGGTCATCTGCGGCTCGAATCCGTTCAACGCGGGCTCGCACTTGTCGAGTTTCGTCAACCAGGAGATGCGCAGCTACTACACGCCCGAGCAGATCCTCAAGACGTTGCGGCGGTGCGAGCAAGCCGGCATCAACTGCTGGCAGACTTCCGGACTGGCGAACATGGACTTGTATCGGCAACTGATCGACGAAGGCAGCCGGATGCACGCGATCTCGCTGGGCCGCGACCCGGCCGACTTTCCCGCCCTGGCCAAGGGCGGCTGCCTGGCCGTGGCGCATCACGGCGAAGTCACCGACAATCTGTTCAAGGCCGGCAAGCTGGACGAGGTCCGCGACTTCCTGAGCCGCGTGCGGGACGCGGGCATGCTGGCCGGCGTGTCCACGCACATGCCGGCCGTGGTCGATGCGATCGAGTCGAAGGGCTGGGAGCCGGATTACTACATGACGTGCGTGTACGAGCGGAACCGCAGCAACGAGGAGCTGAAGAAACTGCTGGGCTGCGTCCCCATCCCGCCCCGCGAAGTGTACCTGGAAGAGGACCCGCCGCGGATGTTCCAGGCGATGCGGAACGCCCCGCGGCCGTGCCTGGCTTTCAAGATTCTGGCCGCCGGACGCCTCTGCGACCGCAGAGAAACCGTCGAGCGGGCGTTCCGCGAGACGTTCCAAGGCATCAAGCCCAGCGATGCCGTGATCGTCGGCATCTACGACCGCTACAGCGACCAACCGGGCGAGGACGCCGGCTTTGCCCAGCGATACGGCGGTGGCAAGCTGAGTTAGCACCGGTCGAGGAACAAGTGGCGCAAGCTTCCAGCTTGCGGTGCGACTTTCTGCCGCAAGCTGGAAGCTTACGCCACACAGACGCGTAACGATCCACCGGGCAAGCCGGTGGCATAGGGGGCATTCAAATGCAGTTTGACAACAAAGCGGTTCAGCCGGCCGGTTCTCCGTTGGCCGCCTCGACCACCGTGGCCGCCTCGGCTTCGCTGGCCGCGGGTCTGAGCATCGCCCGCTGTGCGCACGCCGCCGGCAGCGACGTGATTCGCGTCGGCATGGTCGGTTGCGGCAACCGCGGCACGGGCGCTTGCCGCGAAGCGCTGCTGGCCGCTGGTCAGGCGAAACTGGTGGCGATCGGTGATCTGTTCCCGGAACGCATCGAAATCAGCCTGAAGAACTTGACGAAGTACGCGGACTTGGCGCCCAAGATCGACGTCCCGGCCGAGCGCCGGTTCGTCGGCTTTGACGCCTACCAGCAGGTGATCGGCGCCGGCGTCGACCTGGTGCTACTGACCACGCCGCCCCACTTCCGGCCGATCCACTACGCAGCAGCCGTCCAAGCCGGCAAGCACGCGTTCCTGGAAAAGCCGTGCTGCGTCGACGCGCCCGGATATCGGATGCTGGTGGCGGCGAACGAGGAGGCACGGCGGAAGAAGCTCTCGGTCGTGGTCGGCCTGCAGCGCCGCCATCAGCGGAACTATCTGGACGGCATCCAGAAGATCCGCGACGGGGGCATCGGCGACGTGCGGTTCATTCGCACCTACTACAACGTGCAAGGCGGCGGCCGCGCCGGCTGGCTGCGGCCGGAGGGCATGAGCGAACTGGAGTATCAGATCCGCCACTGGGGCGTTTTCCTGTGGCTGTGCGGCGATCACCTGGTCGAGCAATCGACTCACGAGATCGACGTCGCCAACTGGGTCATGGACGCGCACCCCGTGCGGGCCAGCGGCCTGGGCGGCCGGGAGAAACGTTGCGGGCCCGGCAACGGAGACATCTGGGACCACCACACGATCGAATTCGAGTACGAGGGCGGCGTGCGTTACTTCTGCCAGGCTCGGCAGATGTCCGGCACTTGGGACCACGTGTCGGAGACGGTCCACGGCAGCCAGGGCGTCCAGACGCTGGGCACCGGCGCGTGGGGCTTCGGCAAGCTCACGCCTCGCGACCTGCGCGACCGGAAACGCGTGGCGGAAAACCCCTACCAGCGCGAGCACGAGAACTTGATCGCCAGCATTCTCGGCACCGGCCCGTACCGCTTGGACGCCGAATACGGAGCCACCAGCAGCATGACGGCCGTGATGGGCCGCATGGCCACCTACTCCGGCCAATTGATCACCTGGGACGAAGCCGTCCAATCCGATCTGCGGCTCGGCCCCACACGCTACGCCTGGGACGCCGACCCGCCGACCAAAGCCGACGCCACCGGCGCCTACCCCGCCGCCGTCCCCGGCGAAACCCGCGCATGGTGACCGTTGACTTGCTTACGCCGAACGCCACGGGAGAACAGCTGTTGAGTTTCCGTCCGCGGAAAAAATGAAGATGAGCATGGTACAATGACACTTGCCTTGGCGGCCCGGCGGCCTCGGTCGAAATAGAACTGGAGTTTCTTCCCATGACGAGCGTCAAGACCTTCGAGGGTAGCGTCGAAAACGGCCTGATTCGCCTGCGGGGAAACGTCACCCTTCCGGACAAGACTCGGGTGTACGTGGTTGTGCCGGAGTTCGCGGACGACCAGCCCGCGAGAATGCGCAGCCCCCGTCTGGTCCATCCTGAACAGGCTGGTGAGTTTGCCAAAGAGGTGCTGGAGGTGCAGAGCGATGCCGGCGTATGACGACATGCACTTCGACCCGCCCGCGCCCGTGGCCCGTGTCACCCTGCGCTGTCCCCGAACGGGAAACCAAGTGCCCGATGTGGAGGTACTGCTGGATTCAGGAGCCGACGTGACGTTGCTTCCGCGGGCGGCCACGAACCAACTTGGCTCCGCGGCAACTCTCGCACAGCGCTGTGAGTTGATGGGCTTCGATGGCAGTTTGCGACGATGAAGAACGAACGTCAGATTCGAACTCGTAGCATCATTCCAGACGCTCGGCAATCTATCGGTTCGTGCCACCGGAGCCGGCGGTTGGCTTGGGCGCTGGTGTGCGTGCTGGCCGGGTGCGTGCAAGCCTTGGCGGCTGAGCTATCGGTCGGCGCGCAGGCCACTGCTCCGCAGGCCGCGCCGGCAGTGGAAAAGGCGTTCATCTCGTTTCGCATCGGAGTGCCCCAGTGGATGCCGGAAGGCCGATACCGGGAACTGCTGGCGCTGTTCGAGAAGTACATGGGGGTGACCGACGAGATCACGTTTTTCACTTCGGCCACGCATCCGCCGCTGCCGTTGGACGAAATCAAGCGGCGGTGCGAAATCCTGGCGCGGCGGATTCCGCAGGCCAAGTCCCTGGGGTACCGGGCCGGGATCAACGTGCTGGCGACGATGGGACATCACAACGAGAACTTGCCGAATTCACTGTCCGGGGACTACACGCGTGTGACGGACGTCGATGGCAATGTGTCGCTGGGGTCGTTCTGTCCCAATGACCCGCGATTCCAGGATTATGCCCGCGAGTTGTACCGGATGGTGGCCGCCGCCAAACCCGACTACATCTGGGTCGACGACGACGTGCGGTTGGCCGGGCACATGCCGGTCGGGCAAACGTGCTTCTGCGACCGCTGCGTGGCGATCTTCGAGCAGGAGTCGGGCACGAAATACACGCGGGCGAGTCTGAAAGCCGGCTTGTTCGATGGTCCGGCGGAGCCGCGACTGGCGCTGCGCAAGGCGTGGCTGGCGCACAACCGGGCGACGATCGAGCGGCTGCTGGCGCTGATCGAACGCACGGTACACGAAGTCCGGCCGGGGATGCCCCTGGGGTTCATGTCGGGGGAACGGTTCTACGAAGGTTACGATTTCGACCGCTGGGCGCGCGTGCTGGCGGGGCCGTCCGGCGCGCCGGTCTACTGGCGGCCCGGCGGCGGTTTCTACGAAGACAGCTGGACCGGCGGCCTGGCGGGCAAATCGCACGAGATCGGCCGGCAAGTGTCGCTGTTGCCGCCGGAAGTCGTTTCGATCCAGTCGGAGATCGAGAACTTTCCCTATCACCGCTTGAAGAAGGCGGCGCACATCACGGTCCTGGAAGCCGCCTCGCACATGGCCGCCGGCTGCACGGGCGCGGCGTTCAACGTGTTGTCGGGCAACGACGAGCCGCTGGACGAATTCGAGCCGCTGGTGGCCGCGATCCGCAACGCGCGGCCGCTGTTCGATCTGGCCGCCAAACACCTCGGACGCGCCCGGCCCGTTGGACTCTGGGCGGCCTGGAACAAGGACTCCTGGGCGGCCGATACCGGGATGCTCGGCCAAGCGCCTGCGGTGTGGGAAATCGGGCTGCCGACGGCCTACGGTCCGGAGGGGGCCGCGGTGACCATGCTGTTCCGGCAGAGCGTCGCGACCATGTCCGATGACGAGATTCAGCGTTTGCTCGCCGGGGCCGTGTACATGGACGCCGAGACGCTCGACACGCTCAACGACCGTGGCTTCGGCGAATTGACAGGTCTGACCGTCGAGAAGGCAATTCACGAGGACTGCATCGATGAGCTGACGGACCATCCGCTGAACACCCCGTTCGCCGGGCGGCAACGCGACTGCCGGCAGTCGTTCTACCACGTTCCGGGTCATGCCCTGAAACCGGCGGACGGAAAAGCACAGACGTTGGCTCGGTTGGTGGACTACGGCGGCCAGGAGAAAGCCGCAACGAGCATGGCTGTGTTCGAGAACCCGCTGGGCGGCCGGGTCGCGGTGTGCGGCTATTATCCCTGGAGCTTTCTCCATAATCTGAGCAAGTCCACCCAGATGAAGTCGGTCATGCGGTGGCTGTCGCGCGACCGGTTGCCGGCCCACGTGGCTTCGTTCCACAAGGTGAACCTGTGGGCGCGGCAGCCGGGCGCAGGACGGCTGGCGGTGGCGCTGGTCAATTCCAGTTTCGATCCGGCCGTCGAGCCGGAGTTGGTGCTGCTGACGCGCAGCGGACAGATTCGTGTGTTCGACATGCGTGGCCGAGAAACCGTCATTCCTGCCGGACGATCCGACGGGCCGTATCGGCACTTCACGCTCCCGACGATCGAACCTTGGACGGTGCGGATCATCGCAACGGAACCGTAGCCGAAACGGAGATCGCGTCTCTCTCGATGCACCGGTCCCGGTCAAGAGATAGCAGCCCCGAAAAGAGGGCGGAATCCTAGCGCCCGCGGGTGTCGTGTCCCCGGTCGCGGCGGATCACGGCCCCGTCGCGGGACGGGCGCACGTCGCCCGTGATGTGCGGCTGGGCGAATCCGTTACCCGTCGGCGGCTCTGCATCCGCCGCCGGCCCGTCGCCAGCCTGCTTTTCCGCCGCCGATCGGCTCGCCGGGCCCTTCTTGTTGGAGACGCGCGGGTTGCAGAACCGGCCCAGCGGACCGGCCAACAGCGCCGGCAGCATGATCAGTTCGGCCACCAAACCGGCCAACAGGATCGTCAGCATCAGGTAGCCGAACCGCTGGGTGGGCGTGAACGTGCTGAGGGCGAACACGGACAGCCCCAGCCCGCTGATCGCCGCGGCCTGCATGGTGGGCAAGGCGCAGCGGCGATAGGCCGCGAGGATCGCCTGATTGCGGTCCCTCAGCCGTTCGTAGTCCTGACGGTACCAAGTCAAGTAATGAATGGTATCGTCCACGGCCACGCCCAGGGCGATGCTGGCGGTCATCATCGAGCCCACGTCGACGTCGATCCGCAGCAAGCCCATGCCGCCGAAGATCACGACCACCGGCAGCACGTTGGGCAACATGACGACGATCCCGGCGATGATGTTCCGTGACAGGAACATCATCAGGGGCGTGATCGTGACGAACGACCAGAACGTGCTCTCGATCAAGCTGTCCAGCAGCGAACGCTGGGCCTTATAGACCAGCGGCACGACGCCCGTGTAGACCACGTGGATCGGGTCGCCGCGTTGGACTGCGGTTTGAGCCACCGGCGAGGCCGGGTCGAAGGCGTGCTGGCGGGCATCGATAAAGATCCGGGCGTGCTGGCGAATGAAGTCGACTTGGTACGCGGGATGGTCGCGGACCAGCACGACACAGTCGAACTTCTTGCCGAGTAGATCTCCCCAGGCCGCCGAGGTGTAGAACTCGGGCTGGACTTCCGCCGTGGCCGGATTGTGCCAGCAAGGGGCATTGGCCTGCACGCCGGCACAGGTCATCAGGTCTCTTAGCGTCTTGGCGAAGAGCCGCGTCTGGTCGACGGAGGCGTGAGCCGTGTCCTGGCGTTCCTGCGGCGCGCCGGGCGCCTCGGCTCTGGCGGCGCCCTGCGCCGGATCGCTCAAACCCAGGAAGGCCACCCGCGACCTGACGACGCCCTTGCCCTCGCTGCGCGCGTCCAATTCGCTCAGCACCTGCGCGCGGAAACGATAGGCCGTCAGCACCGGCTCGACGACGCGTTTCAGCTCGCCGACGAATTCGCCGTAGTCGACGTCCTGCAACGCGCCCACGCGGAGACTGATTCGCCACAGTTCGCTGCCCAGGTTCGGATTCGGCTCGCGGCTGCCGCCGGGGTTCCCGGCGTCGGCTTTGGGCGGGGGCCCGCGATCGATCCGCAGGTAATCGCTCGCCAGGTACTCGCCGCGGTGCTCTTCCAGCTTGCGGTTCATCACCGAGCGGACGGGATCCCTCAAGGTCGACAGGCCGGGCGGCGGCAAATCGGGCGCGAACGTGGGCACGGACATGGCCTGCCCCACGACTCCCTGCCCCTGCTTGCCCAGTTGCCGCGCCACGGCGTCCTGGACGCGGGCGGCGATCTCCATCCGTTCCAGGAAGTCGAACTGCAGCCGCTGGCGGCGGGCTTCGGCGTCGGACGGAGCGTCCGCCGCGGCATTCTCGCCCGCCGTCCGGGTCGAGCGGATCAACTCCGGGCGCACCCGCACGACGAGTTCCATGGGGACGAGTCTGGCCAGATGTTCCTCCAGCCACGTGTAGTCGCGGATGATCTTCGCGTCCTGGTCGAAGAACTTGATCAAGTGGACGCTGGTCTTCATCCAGAACAGTCCCAATGAGCAGCCGCCGATGAAGAGCACGCAGCCCAGCGTAACCAGGCCCCAGCGGCGGATGATGAAGCCGCCCAGTCTCTCGAACGTCTTCTCCACGCCCTTCTCGAACGTCGTGGGCTCCAGGCGGCGCACAGCCGCCTGCTTGGCCGCTGCGGCGTCGGGCTGGCGCGGCGGCCACAGGCACAGCGCCGCCGGCAGAAAGGTGAACAGCAGCACGAGCGTGGACAGGATGCCGATCCCTGAGTACACGCCAAAGTTGCGGATCGGAATGAGCGTGCTGGTGCACAGCGAGAACAACCCAATGGCCGTCGTGATGGAGCACAGCGAGGCCGCCTTCCAACCCAACTGGAGCATCCGGCCGGATCCGCCCTCCAAGCCGTGTTCTTCGACGGTCTCGCGGTAGTAGTTATACAAGTGCAGCGCGCCGGACATCGCCAACACGTAGACCAGCGACGGCATGGACATCATGATCGCGTCCACCGTGCCGCCGGACCACCACACGATGGCCAGGCTGTTTAATGCGGTTAGACCGCCGATAAAGAAAATCGTGCAGGTCACGCGCACGCTGCGGACCAGGAACAGCGATAACCCGATGCCGACAATCGCGCACAGCACGATCAGGCGGGCCAGCGTGATCTGGCCTTCTTCGTCGATGGCCACGTTGTCGACCGGCGGCCCGCCCAGCTTCAAATCGTCTTCGGAAATGCCGCACTCGACCGTCGCGATTTGCAGCAGGCGGCCCAGCGGACGCCCCATCAGGGCCCGGCCGATCACGCGGCGCAAGTCCCGCTTGGCCGGCTCGCTCAACGTCAGCATGAGGCACGTCTGCTTGCCGTCCGCACCGAACAGGGCGCCCTTCAGCCGCTCCAAGGCCTTCTGTCGGGTCTCTTCGGCGACGAAGTCGTCGTCAACGCCCCGCGGCCACAACGGGCCGTCCTTGCGGGACAGCTGGTCCAGTGTATCCGGCCCCGTGACGATGGACTTGAAGAACCGCGCCATCAGCAGTTCCGGATTCGCGTGAAATTCGTTGGGCTGCTGGGGTGTCGGAGGCAAACCGAACGTCGACACCAGTTCGCCCTCGGCCTCCGTCTGGCCAAGGACGGACCGCCGAAACGTGCGGTGCAACCAATTCAGCATGTTGCTGCGGCCCTCCCAGCGGTACAGCTCGCCCTTGGGCGTAATGAAGTACCACAGATCGTGGTCGCCGCGCAGCCACTTCTCGTCCCGCTGGCCCCAGTTCTCGAAGTAGTCGCCGACCGTACACAAGCCGAGCTGGTCCGCCAGTTCGCCAGCCCGCTGGCGGTCGAGCATCAGACGCTCGTCGGGCGCCAGCTCCGCAAATGGCTTGCGTTCGATCTCCGCCAGCTTCGCCGCCTCGGGACCCGCGTCGTGGTGTTCGGGCGGCGCAATCTGGTGCTGAATGCGGTCCACCAGCCTCTGGTAACGCGGATCGTCGGCCGTGCAGCCCGGCCAAGTGACGATGATGAACTGCTCGCCCATGAAGTGCCGGCCGAACCACTCCAAATCGGCCGTTTCGGCAAAGTCGGACGGCAGCCAGTCCTTGACGCGGTTCGTCATCCGCTGCATCGACATCCGGGCGCCGCGAAGGGCAAACGGACCCAAAAAGCAAATGATGCAGATGATCAGCAACGAGTAGCGGGAGAAGAAAAAAGATCGCTTCATGAGTGCCTGCCGCTTGCAGATCGGAAAACAGAATCGTGTCACATTAACCTACCTATCGGCCACCGTCCATGCCAATCGTGACAACAGCAGCGGCTGCGCCGCCCGACGCCCAAGATCAAGCCGCACTGTCGCCATAGTTTATGCAGGCTCACATTGACCCAGCGGAACACCTCACCATTCGGGGCAGGACACTCGGAAAGGCCGCCGAAATCCAGGGAATCCGAGTGCGAGCCGGCGGGGCGAAGAGGAACAAGAACGAGCGATCAAGGAGAATGGCGAGATTGGGCGAAATCGAACGATAGCCCAAAGAATGCGGGAACGCGCGGTCTCGACCGTGGTGCCCGCTCAAATGCGGAAGCCCGGCTTTTTCAAAGAGCCGGGCTTCTCTCGGCCTCCGTGGCGTCGGCAGCTGCCTACTGTCCCGCCGGCATTTCCAACTGCTTGCTCGTCAGCCCCGCCTTGGCCAGTACGAAGTACAGCACGAAACCGACGATGATCGCCGCCACCGGCGGGCAAGGCATTTGGAACTGGAGGTTGAACAACGGGCCAAACAATCCGTTCCACGCGCCGACCACGAATCCGACCGCCCACGACAACCAGCCCGCCGGATTGAATCCCGCCCGCGGCCCCGGCCACTTACATCCTGCCAACAAATAATCGGCGGTCATCGCCCCGCAGATCGGGCCGAACGAAGCGCCGATGATGCCGAACATCTTGGCCGCATCGCCCGCTTGCCCCGACAGCACCAAGGCAATCGAAGCCGCCGTGCCTAGTCCACAGGAGATGAACGGGTTGACCTTCGGCAGCGTGTTCTTGAAGCTGTTGGCCGCGATCAGCGAACTGAAGCACGCTGGCGGAAACGCGGCCAGCGCCAACAGCAGCCAGAAGACCTTGGCGACGTCCTCGCCCATGATGAACTTCATCAATTCCGTGGGCTTCAGGATCACGGTCTGCCCGCCCGCCAGTCCGGCTCCATAGGTTCCGGCCACGATCAACAAAGCCAAGACACCGGTGAAGATCGTCACCCCGGCCACGCCCCACAGTCCGCCCAGTTGCACGTCCCTGCGGTCGCGATTGCTCGACGCGATGTCGGCTCCGGCCGCACCGGCCGTGGCGAAAAAGCCGACGATGTTGGCGACGGCAAACAAGAACACATCTAGCGAACTGGGGCCGGTTGCCTCAGCGCCGCCCGTCAGCATTTCCGGTTTGAAGCTGCCCACGCCTGAGAAGCTCTTACCGGCCAGGACCAGCAGGATCACCAGCGGAATGATGGGCAAGTAGGTCGCGACTTTGGCGACGTAATGGATGCCTTTCAACCCGATGAACGCCGCCGCGATCGCCCACACCACGCCGATGCCCAACTGGACTGGGGTGCCCTCCTTGTAGTCAGCCAACCCGGCCAGCAAGACCGCGGAGAAATAGGCATTGACCGCCAACCAGCCGAATTGCAGGATGCCCATGAAGAAGCCGGGCATCAGGAACCCGCCCTGCACGCCATACGTCGACGTGCCCACCACGGCCAACGGCAGACCCGTCTTCATGCCCATCATGCCGGGAGCCAGGTAGCTGGCGAAGTGGCAGATGAACGCCCCCACGATCACTCCCAGCACGGCAGTCAGCAAGCCGTGCGCAAGGATGCCGCCCAGTCCCGGCGCCCCACTGGAGGGCACGCTTTCCCAGAACACGAACCAGAGCATGACCCCCGCATAGGTCTGGGCGGTGCTCTTGTACCAAGGCATGCGGTTGGCCTGCGGCACCGGTTGAGCCGAGGCGACATAGTCCGGAAGATTCGAAGCCATAAGGTGTCCCTCCTGCAGGTGAGCAACATGGACGCGGCGCCCGACATCGACGCCGTACGCCGCCGACGGGTGCGTCCCCAACGTGTGGGCAGAGCGAACAACGAGTATAGCCTCTGCAAGTCCGCTGTAAACGGTCGGCCGCCCGATATTCCCGGCCGACGCCGCTCGTCCCCCACGCGGCCCGCGACGCCGTCAGACCCTCGCCAGACGGCACGGATTGCCAGAGCCGCCGCCCGGCCGCGGCCGTCGTAGAACGGAGTTTATACCGTTCCGAACGGAATGAATTCCGTTCTACTCAGGCGGCGTCCCGTGGCGGGGCGGCTTTGGACAAGCTCTGGTAGGCCCCCAGGAACAACAGGCCCATCACCAGATCGATCACCACGAACGGCTTCCACATGCCGGGAATGCCGGCCGCGGCCCAATGATAGCCGGCCACGCCGCAATAGGCGGCCTTGAGCAGAATCCCGTACACGATCAGGTGCCGCCGGCCCACGGGATCCAACGCGATGGCGACGAACATCAGCCCGAAAATCAGCAGCAGGGCGGCCGGAAACTGGACGTAGCCCAGATGATTCGGCGGCGTGACCTGGCACAGTTCGAACAGCTGGCCCGGCGCTGCCAGGAAGGCCAGCCCCAACAAGCCGTCGTACAGCGCAACCAGCCAGAACAGCGGCGGAATCCATTTGGGCGTACTCATGATTCAACCTCCTCAGCGTGTCTGCTGGGACGAAGGTATTTCCGGTTGAAGTTCTCTTTCCGCCACCTGGTCAATTCCTCGCTGTACAGCCGCACGCCCAGGTCGTGCAGACCGGCGCGCAGCTCTTCGACCGTCATCGGCTGCGGGCGATAGTTGATGTCGAACAGCGTGCAGCGTTCCCATTGCCCGGCGTACAGCAGCCGGCCCTCGCGCCGCAGCCGGTCGTACAGCGGCGTGCCGGGGAAGGGCGTCTGGATCGTGATCTGCACATCGAACAGCTCCGTCTCGACGGCGAACTCGTAGACCGCGTCGAACACCGCCGGCGTGTGCCCGTCGAGCCCCAGTACGAAGCAGCCGTTGACGCGGATGCCGTGCGACTGGATCCGCGCGACCGCCTCGCGGTACTCGGGCCAGCGTTTCCGCTTCCAGTCGCTCTTCAATTCCAACCCGGCCAGCGCGTCGGCCACGGGGCTCTCCAGGCCGATCAAGACTTCCGCACAGCCGCTGTCGCGCATCAGGCCCAGCAGTTCTTCGTCTTCGTGGATCGACAGATCGGTCTCGGCGAACCAGCGCACGTGCCGTCCCCGCAATTCGGCCAACAGCTGCTTCCAATAGCGCTTGTTCACGAACGCGTTGTCGTCCGCCAATTCGATGAACGGCCGCGGCCACAAGCTGCGGATGCGGTCGATCTCGGCCAGGACCCGTTCCGCGGGTTTCTGCTTGTACTGCGGGCTCAGCAAGATCGAACTCGCGCAGAACTCGCAGTGCCACGGACAGCCGCGACTGGCTTGAACCGTCAGCCGGTTGTACTTGGCTAGATCGAGCAACTCGAAAGCCGGCAGCGGCGACTGGTCCAGGGAGTAGCGGCCGTCCGAGCGATAACAGGGCTGTAAGCGGCCCGCTTCCGCGTCCTGCAGGACCAGCGGCCAGACGGGCTCGCCTTCGCCGACCACCACCGCGTCCGCATGACGGGCGGCCTCGTCCGGCAGCGCCGTCACGTGCAGGCCGCCCAGCACCACCGGCACGCCGAGCGCGCGATACTGGTCCGCCAGCGCGTACGCCTCGGCGATCTGCGCGCTGAAGCTGGAAATCGCCACCAGATCGAAGCCGTCGGGCGGCCGTTCCAGTTGGCGGATGTCCTCGACCTCGACATACACGCATTCGTGCGGCGCGGGAGTCAGTCCGGCAAGCGTCAACAGTCCCAGGCTCGGCAGCGAGGCAATCGTCTTGCTCCGCTCGACGAATCCCGGCAGTGTCAAGCCCAGCCGCAGCAACTCGGGATCGCAGGCCCGAATGCCGCTCATCGCCACCAGCCCGATTCTCATCGCACCAGTCCCTCCCAGAGAAGATCCGCCACGCCGACAACCAGGCTCAGGACCGGGATAAAGAACAAGTGACGAAACAGCGGCTTCCAGGCCGACAAGCCGCAGACGGTCGGCATCGTCACCGCGCCCACAATCAGCAACGCCGACGCGATCCGGGGCAGCGCGGCCAGTCCGAGTTGCGTCACCGAGGCCGCCGCGGCCAGATTCAACAATCCCGTGCCGACAAGCGAAATGTGAGTCAGCCTCAGCAGCCGCCGCCGCCAGGAGTGATAGCCGCCCAGCCACGCCTCGCCGTGAAAGAACAACCCCAGCACGGTCCCGGCAAGCAGCCCCGCCAGAATCGCGCACCAGCCGACATACAAGTGCAGTGCGGACATCGTCCCGCCTTCGGTTGACCGAGAAACGAACCGCCGGTCACGAAAGGACGCTGTTTAGTCTACCGCAAGTGAATCGACGGTGCAAATCGACGCGAAACGCCTTCGCCAAGAGTTCGACGAACCGATCTTCGGCGGCGGCCCCGACTGCGGCATGCGGCGGCGAGACCGATGTGCCGGCTGCGTGAGCACTGTTCCAGACGATGCACTGACTTTGACGAAACGGGCGATCCGTGGTAAGCTCTTTTCGCGGGACCTCCCGCCGGTGGTGAGAAGTGTCGCCAACGATTGACGGGTTGCATTAAAGGTCACTTGGATTATTGCTGGCAGGCCGCGAACATGAGCGCTACGGTTCTCGATCGTTTCCTGGATCCTGTGACGGATTGCCTCACGCCGGCCGTGGCCGAGAGGATTGTCGGTGTCCGAGTGGATCCGCAGACCCAGACGCGGCTCGACGAATTGGCCGAAAAGGCGAATCTTGGCGAACTCACGGAGGAAGAGCGAGCGGAGTACGCCGAGTACGTCGAGGGCATGGATCTCGTCGGCATTCTGAAGGCCAAAGCACGCAAACTTCTGGAACGTCGCGTGGGATGATCGACGAGCCCGTCCGAGAGTTCGTGCGGCGCCGCGCCGGGGATCGGTGCGAATACTGCCGCCTGCCGCAGCACGCGGTGGACGGGCGGTTCCACGTCGAACACATCGTCGCCCAACAACACCGGCAAGACGATCGCCCCGCGAACCTAGCGCTGGCTTGCGCCAGGTGCAATTTTCAAAAAGGAACTAACTTGGCAAGCGTAGATCCCCTGACGGGCGAAGTGGTGCCGATCTTCAATCCACGCGCGGACAATTGGAGCGAGCACTTTGCGTTTCGCGGGGCCGAGATCCGGGGGCTGACGCCAACCGGGCGCGCAACCGTGCGTTTGCCGCAAATGAACGCGCCCCACCGTGTCGAGCTTCGGTCGTCGCTGTTGGCCGCCGGAGATCTTTGACCGGCGACGCCTCAGCGCGCGGGCGTCGCGACCTTGCGCGGACCATCGACGTCCAACTCAATCACCGTGGCGATCTTGTCCGGCGCTTCGGCTCTTACGGCGATCGTCGTCTGCGTGTCGCCGGGCATCACGACCAGCGGCTTGCCGTCGGCCAGCAGTCTCGCCGACGCTGACGGGCCGGTCGCCAAGGGCACGAGGAGCTTGCCGTCGGCAGGCCACGCGAAGACGTGCAAGTACAATCGCGTCTTGCCGTCGGGCAGTTGCTTTTGCGTGCAGCGGCCCCAGTCGAGTCTCTCGAAGGGACTGGCCGCCGTGGCGTAGATCGACTCGCCGTTGGTCTTCATCCAGGCGCCGATCGCCTGCATCGCCTGGACGCTCTCCGGCGGTACGCTGCCGTCGGCCTTGGGACCGATGTTCAACAGATAGTTGCCGCCCTTGCTGGCGATGTCGATCAAGTTGCGGATCAACGTCTCGTTCGATTTCCAGTCGTGGTCGTGCTCGCTGTAGCCCCAGGTCGTATTCATCGTCATACACGTTTCCCAATCGACGCCGGGCATGCCCGTGGCCGGGATGTGCTGTTCCGGGGTGATGAAATCGCCGTACTTCGGATCGAGCCGGCTGGCGATGGCCGCGGTGCCCATCCCGGTAAAGCCGGCCTCCGGAATGCGGAACAGCCGGTTGTTCATGACGATCTGCGGCTGCTTCGCCCGCACGTGGGCCATCAACTCGAACGCCCGCCAGGCTTCCTCGCCCTGGAAATCCTGCGAGCTGTAGTCCCACCACAGGATGTCCACCGGGCCGTAGTTCGACACCAGTTCGTGGACCTGGGCGTGCAGGAACTCGACGTACTTCGCGTGGTCCCGCTGGCCGTTGGGATACGGCTGGCCCTTCAGCGGATGCGGCAACTGCTTCGACAACTCGTACGCGTACTGGTCATGGTGCCAGTCGATCACCGAGTGATAGAAGCCGACTCGCAGGCCCTCGGCCCGGCAGGCGTCGACGATTTCCTTGACCAGATCGCGGTGCAGCACGGAACCGGCGTCGTAGTCGCTGACCTTCGAGTCGTGCAGCGCGAAGCCTTCGTGGTGCTTGCTGGTGAAGACCACGTAGCGGCAGCCCGCCTCCTTGGCGACCTGAGCCCACTGGCGGGCAAATCCCGGCGCGGGCTGGAACAACGGGATCGCACGTTTCGCGTAGATGTCCGTGTCGGCCTTGACCCGCTGCTGGATCCACTCCATCCCGCCCCGCGTGCCCACCGGCTTGCCGTCCCAGGTCCCGGCCAGCCCGGAGTACAGGCCCCAGTGGACGAACATGCCAAACCGCGCTTCGCGCCACCACTGCATCCTCGCGTCGCGCTGCTCGCGCGACTCGGCCGCGGACAACCCGCTGCCGGTCAACAGAACGACGAATAATAAACTGGTGGGTACAAATCTTGTCATCATGGTTACTCCTCGTTTGTTTGAAGTCATTCGCGCCGGGGTCAGCCTACCAACTCCCGTTCAATCTGTTCCAGCGTCTTGCCCTTCGTCTCCGGCACGCGCAGCAAGACGAACACGAATCCCAGGACACAGATCCCGGCGTACAGCCAAAACGTCGCCGCCATCCCGACCTTGCCGGTCAGGATCGGGAACAGGAACGTCAGGATAAAGCACGCGATCCACAACGCCGAAACCGCTACCGAAACGGCCGCCCCGCGAATCCGGTTCGGGAAGATCTCGGCGATCAACACCCACGTCACCGGCGCCAGCGAGACGCCGTAGCACCCCAACGCGCATAGCGTGAAGATCAACACGCTCAGCCCTTTTAAGCCCAGATAGTAGGCGATGCCGATCAAGGCGTGAGAAAGCCCGATGCCGGCACAGCCGAAGAGCATCAGCCCGCGGCGGCCGAAATGGTCCACCGTGCCGATCGCCACCAGGGTGCAGACCAGATTGATCGCACCGGTGATCACGATGTTGAACATGATCCCGCTGATGCCGTACCCGGCGGACCGGTAGATCTCCTCGGCATAATTGAAGATCGAATTGATGCCGCTCCACTGCTGGAGGACGGCCAGCGTGATGCCGACCAGCAAGATGTGGCGCATCTTCGGCTCCAGCAGATCGCGGAAACGGACGCGTTGGATCTCGTCGCCGGCGATGGTCTGTTGGATGTCGGCGACTTCGGCCGCTGCATGTTGCTCGCCGCCGATCCGGGCCAGGATCTGCCGTGCCCGCTCGGCATGACCGTTCTTGACCAGCCAGCGCGGGCTCTCCGGGATCAGCAGCGCGCCCAAGAGGAACAGCAACGACGGCACGGTTACGGCGGTGAACATCCAGCGCCAGGCGTATCGCCCGTACCACGAGGGCCGAATCACTTCCGCCGAAGCCGCCTTGACGGCCGCGTCCCGCTCCAGCCGGTTGTCCTGCATGACATGCCGGACCCTCTCTTCGGACGGTTGGGGCGAACCGCGGGCGATCGCGTAGTTCGCCAGCTGCGCAGCCAGGATGCCGATCACGATCGTCAACTGGTTCACGGCCACCAGCCGGCCGCGGATCCGCGCCGGCGCCACCTCGGCGATGTACATGGGCGACAGGTTCGAGGCCATGCCGATCGCTACGCCGCCGACGATCCGCCAGACGACGAACGACGGAAAGGACGAAGCCCAGCCGGTCAGGACGGAGGAAACGGCGAACAGAATGGCCGAGGCGAGCAGCAGTTTCTTGCGGCCCAGCCGGTCGCTCAGCCCGCCGGAAATCAACGATCCCAGCAGGCAGCCCAACAAGGCACAACTGTTGGCCCAGCCGCTCAGGGTCTCGCTTCTTAAGTCGAAATGCGATTCGAAGAACGGTTTCGCGCCCCCGATCACGACCCAGTCGTAACCGAACAGCAACCCGCCCAGGGCGGCCACCAGGCAGATGGTCCAGACGTACGCCAGGTTGTATTCCGCCCGCAATCCGCTGTCTTCGCCGCCCGCGGCCGTTGACATGCACGGTCTCCGTTCTTGTCGCCACCTGGGGGAACGCTCACGATCGACGCGGCATCCATTGAACAACGCTGGGACGAACGGGAAAAGGGGGCACCGCTCACGGCCAACAAGTAGGCCGTGCCACGCAAGCGCTCACGGCCAACAAGTAGGCCTTGCCACGCGGGCGCCTAGCTCGCCCCCCGCTTTTCCTCGCTCGCGCGTCGAGCTAGTGTGGCGTGTTGCAGCGCACGCGAACACCCAGGCAACATCCTCTCCTTTCTTGTCAGGAGGCCGAACCATGTGCCAATGTCACGCTCGCAATTCCTGTTGCGGTTGTTCCCCGGCGCTCGACCGGCGGCGATTTCTGCGACGCGGCGGTGCGGCGCTGGCGGCCGCCGGTTGCCTGTCGCCCCTGCGCGGCCTGGCCGCCATGAAGCACAACATCGTCACGCCCCTCCTCGCGTGTCTCCTTGCCGTCTTTGCGACAATCGCCCGCGCCGCAGAGCCCGCAAAGGTCGCCTTCCCGGCCATCCGCTCGGCGATCGTGTTCCGCGGCGATGCCACGACCGCGTATCGCGATCCGGCCGTGATTTACCACGACGGCTGGTTTCGGCTGTTCTGTACGCTGGTCAAGATCGAGCCGGATAAGCGTCCGTTTTCGTACACGGCGTGGAGCAAGAGCCGGGACTTGGTCCACTGGAGCGCCCTCGTGATCTTCACCCCCCGCGATCAGAACCTGAACTACGGTAGTCCCGGCAACATCGTCCGCCACGGCGACCGGTGGGTGCTGTGTCTGCAGACCTATCCACGTCCGCACGGCGAGAAGTATGGCAACACCACCGCGCGCATCTGGACCATGCGCAGCACCGACCTGGAAACGTGGGACCGCCCGGAACTGCTCCGTGTCAAAGGGCCGAACGTGCCCGTCGAGCAGATGGGCCGGATGATCGACGCGTATCTGTTGCCGGACAAGGACGAGCCCGGCAAGTGGTGGTGCTTCTACAAGCAGGCGGGCATGAGCAGGTCCTGGTCGCGCGACCTGCAGACCTGGACGTACGCCGGTCGGACCTCGGCGGGCGAGAATGCCTGCGTGATCGCGGATGGCGACGATTACGTGCTCTTTCACTCTCCGGCCAGCGGCATCGGGGTCAAGCGGTCGAAGGATCTCCGCGAGTGGCAAGACGAAGGGCTGCTCACGCTGGGGCAGTCGACGTGGCCCTGGGCCCAAGGCCGGCTCACCGCCGGCTTCGTCCTGGACCTGCGCACCGAGCCCGCGGTGGGCAAGGCCCTGATGTTCTTTCACGGCTCCGACTTCCCGGAACAAGACCCTCGGGGCGGCTTCGACAACTTCGCCAGCATCGGCCTGGCTTGGAGCGACGACCTGAAAACCTGGACCTGGCCCGGCAAGCAAGCCCTGGCGACGGGGGGGCGTTAGCCCACCGGTCGCCTCGAAGTTTGCCCCGCCAGCATCCAAGAAACCGGTGGCCCAACGCCCACCGCTGGCCGAAGCGAGACGGCCGAACCACAGACTCATTCCAACGCCGGTTGGAGGCGCGACGCGATTTCGGCTGTCGGGATGCTGCCCGTCGTCGGCCCGTGTTACAATGCCCCGTTTGGCCCTGCGGATCCGGCCGCAGAGCCGGAACTTCGGCAAGAGCAAAGGGAACCCTATGTCCAACCCCACCGTTTGGCAAGAATTCTTCGACGCCCATGCGCCGATCTACGAAGA
>CAYUFW010000080.1:1897-27469 GCA_964443915.1 uncultured Pirellulaceae bacterium | reverse complement strand
ACGGGCGGCCCAGGGCCCAAGGTCAAGGCGAAACCCGGCGGCCAAACCGCGGCACCGGCCCCGGAATTCCAGGTCCGCGGCACGGCCAGCGGGATCGGCGCCAAGCCGGAGAAGAAACTTATCCCGCCCACGCCTATGGGCGACCACCCGCTGATGGACTGGGGCGTGTTCCCGCACCGCGACGAGGACAAAGGCGACTATCAGGTGGCCAGTTGGACCGTCGAGCAGATCCGCACCGTGCCGCGCGACCAGCCGTTCTTCCTGGCCGCGGGCTTCTTCCTGCCGCACGTGCCCTGCTACGTGACGCAGAAATGGTACGACCTGTACCCCGACGACGACAGCGTGCTGCCGGTCATCCGCGAAGACGATCGGGAGGACACGCCGCGGTTCTCCTGGTACTTGCACTGGGAACTGCCCGAACCGCGGTTGAAATGGGTCAAAGAGAACAATCAATGGCGGAACCTGGTCCGCAGCTACCTGGCCTGCACGACGTTCGTCGACGCACAAATCGGCCGGATCCTCGACGCGCTCGACGAATGCGGCCTGGCCGACAACACCGTGGTCGTCGTCTGGGGCGATCACGGCTGGCACTTGGGCGAGAAGGGCATCACGGGCAAGAACACGCTGTGGGACCGCAGCACGCGCGTGCCGCTGGTCTTCGCCGGGCCGGGCGTCGGAGCGGGCCAGCGTTGCACCCGGCCCGCCGAGTTGCTGGATATCTATCCCACGCTCGTCGAACTGTGCGGCCTGCCGCCGCGGACCGATCTGGAGGGCATCAGCCTAGTGCCGCAACTGCAGGACGCCGCGGCCCCGCGCGAGCGTCCCGCCATCACCAGCCACAACCAGGGCAATCACGGCATCCGCAGCGAGCGCTGGCGGTACATCCGCTATGCCGACGGCAGCGAAGAGTTGTACGATATGCAGAGCGACCCGCGGGAATGGACCAACCTGGCCGGCCGCGCCGAGTACGCCGCCGTGATCGAGGAGCACCGCCGCTGGCTGCCGAAGATCGACCAGCCGCCCGCGCCCGGCAGCGCCCATCGCGTGCTCACGTACGACAAGGCGAGCGACGAAGCCGTCTGGGAGGGCAAGACCGTCCGACGCAACGACCCCATCCCGGAGTAGACCACCGCGGCCTTCGGCCGCGACCGCATGAATCCAAATGATGGAATAGGAGGAAACCGAGGGAACGGAGAGCCGCTTCATTCTCCGTTATCTCTGTTTCCTCCTGTTCAAGACAACCCGTGCTCGAAAACAGCAAATCGAGTAATCGGAGTACCAATGCACACACATACCACCAGAAAGCGACCTCCTCTCCGTCTGTCCCTCGTGGCGGGCATGATCACGACGTGGACCGTCATGCTGTGCCTTCCCGCCGCCTCCCCCGCGGACGAGCAAGCCAGCGACGTGCGGGTGATGAGTTTCAACATCCGTTACGGCACGGCCAATGACGGCGAAAATCATTGGGACCGGCGGAAGGAGTTCCTGGTCCAGACGATCCAGGCGTTCGATCCCGATTTGCTCGGCACGCAGGAGACGGTCGGCTTTCAGCGGGATTACCTGGCCCAGCAACTGCCGGACTACGATTATCTGGGCGTGGGCCGCAACGACGGCCGCGAGAGCGGCGAGATGATGGCGCTGTATTTCCGGAAGGCACGATTCGAAAAGCTCGCCGGCGGCCACTTCTGGCTCAGCGAGACGCCGGACCAGGCGGGCAGCAAGAGCTGGGACAGCTCGCTGCCGCGGATGGTGACGTGGGTCAAGCTGCGCGACCGCCGTGCGGCCGCGACGCCGCCGATCCTCTTCTTGAACACCCACTTCGACCACCTCGGCAAGCAAGCCCGCGTCGAATCCGCCCGCTTGCTCCGCCGTCAGATTCCGGCCCTCGGCCAGGGCTGCGGTGTGATCGTCACGGGAGACTTCAACGCCGCCGAGGGCAGCGAACCGTATCGCGCCCTGTTCGGAAAGATCGAAGATCAGCCGTCGCCGGTGGTCGACGCGTTCCGCACCGCGCATCCTGAGTCCGGGCCGAACGAAGGCACGTTCACGGGCTTCAAGGCCGACTCCGTCACCGGAGCCCGCATCGACTGGATCGGCGTCTCGCGGGACTGGCAGATCGTCCAGGCCGACATCGACCGCACCGCCCGCCACGGCCGCACGCCGTCCGACCACTTTCCCGTGACTGCGGTGCTGCGGGCCAGCCCCCAACCCAACCTTCCTTCGGGAACAACGCCATGAAGACATCAATCCTGCTTCGGTCCATTCTGATTTCCGCGTCGCTCGCCTTCTGTTTGGCGGCCCGCGCCGCCGAGCCGCGTCCGAACATTCTCTTTCTGTTCGCCGACGACTGGGGCCGCTATGCGAGCATCATGGCCGAGGCCGACGGGCGGAGCGGGATCAACGACGTCGTGCGCACGCCGAACTTCGACCGCATCGCCCGCTCCGGCGTGCTGTTCCGCAATGCCCACGTGAACGCTCCGTCGTGTACGCCGTGCCGCAGCTCGCTGCTGTCCGGCCAGTACTTCTGGCGCACCGGCCGCGGCGCCATCCTTCAAGGTGCGGTTTGGGACTCGTCGATCCCGGCGTATCCGCTGCTGCTAAAAGAAGCCGGCTACCACATCGGCAAGTCGTACAAGGTGTGGAGTCCCGGCACGCCCGTTGACGCACCGTACGGCGGACAGCAGCACGCTCACGAGAAAGCGGGCCGGCGGTTCAATCAGTTCTCTCAAACCGTTACCAAGCTGGCGGCGGACGGGATGCCGGTCGAGGCGGCCAAGCAGGTGCTGTACGACGAAGCGCGGGGGAACTTTCAGGCCTTTCTCGCCGACCGCCGGCCGGGGCAGCCGTTCTGTTACTGGTTCGGCCCGACGAACACGCACCGCAAATGGATCAAGGGTTCCGGCAAAGCGTTGTGGGGAATCGATCCCGACGCCTTGCAGGGCAAGATGCCGCCGTTCTGGCCGGACGTGCACGAGGTGCGGGAAGACTTGGCCGACTACCTGGGCGAAGCTCAGGCCGTCGATGCGGCGATCGGCGTGTTGGTGAACGAGGTCCGGAAGCTCGGCGAATTGGACAACACGCTGATCGTGATCAGCGGCGATCACGGCATCCCCGGATTCCCGCACGGCAAGTGCAACCTGTACGACACCGGCACGGGCGTGTGCCTGGCGATTGCCGGACCGGGCGTGCGGGGCGGACGCGTGGTGGACGATTTCGTCAACCTGACCGACCTGGCGCCGACGTTTCTGGATTCGGGCGGCGTGGCGGTGCCGGAGGTGATGACCGGACGCAGCCTGTGGCCGGTCCTGAAATCCGATCGGCAGGGCCTGGTGGATCCGCAGCGGACCTTTGTGGTGACCGGCCGGGAACGGCACGTCGAGATGGCTCGCGCCGGCCACTTGCCCTATCCCCAGCGATCCATCCGCACAGCGGACTATCGGCTGATCATCAACTTCGAACCCGACCGCTATCCGATGGGGGATCCCTACAATCTGGACGGGCCCAATCCGCCGACGGCCGAGGAATTGACGGAGACCACGTTCGTCACGTTTCCGGACGACGACGCCAGCCCGACCAAGGCCTGGTTGGTCGGGCAGCGCAACAACTCCCAATGGAAACCGCTGTTCGATTTGGCCTATGGCAAACGGCCGCGCGAGGAACTGTACGACCTGAAGAAGGACCCGTATCAAGTCCACAACGTAGCAGCCGACCCAGCCTACGCGCAGGTCCGCGCGGAACTCGAACGGCGATTGCTGGACGAATTGCAGCGGACCGGCGACCCGCGCCTGGTGGACGACGGCCGGTACTTCGAGACCCCGCCGCTGGCTGGGCCATTGCCGAAAGATGTGCCGCACCCGAAGCGGAAGCGATAAGGGAATCGTAGACCGCTCGCTCCGCGAGCGGAACCCCGCTCGCGGAGCGAGCGGCCTACGATGACCCGCGAATCCCCACACTTACCAACCACGAGGTGAACGATGCACAAGTTCACGTTTCTCTTCACAGCAACGTTGCTGAGCGTCCTGTACGCCGCGGCGGCGGGGCAGGACGGAGCGAAACTGATCAAGGAATCGGGCGTTCAAGGCGGTGTCGTGGTCCATGTGGGCTGCGGCGACGGGACCGTCACGGCTCAGTTGGCCGCCGGCCCACAGTACGTCGTGCTGGGTCTGGATACCGACGGCGCCAACGTCGCGGCGGCCCGCAAACGGTTGCTGGCCGAGGGGCGTTACGGGCGGGTGACCATCGACCGCTGGGACGGACGGCGACTGCCGCTGGTGGACAATTTCGTGAACCTGATCTTGGTCCGTGGTCCGTTGTCAGTGGCCAGAGAAGAACTTCTGCGCGTCCTGTGCCCGGGCGGGGTCGCCGTCTTTCTCACAAATGACAAAGGACCAATGACCACTGACAAACTCGTCAAACCCTGGCCGCCAGAGATGGGCCAGTGGACACATTACCTGCACGGTCCGGACGGCAATCCGACGGGGAACGACACGCTGGTCGCGCCTCCCACGCGGCTGCAGTGGCTGGGCGGTCCGGCCTGGGCGCGGCATCACGACCACATGGCGAGCATGACCGCGCTGGTGTCCGCCAACGGCCGGCTGTTTTACATCATGGACGAGGGCTCGCGGGCTTCGATCCAACTGCCGTCGCATTGGAGTCTGATCGCCCGCGATGCCTTCAACGGCACGGTCCTGTGGAAACGCGAGATTCCCCAGTGGGCCAGCAAGGACTTTGGCCTGAAGAGCGGCCCGGCGCACCTGCTGAGACGACTGGTGGCCGTGGGCGACCGCGTGTATGTGACCCTGGGGATCGACGCGCCGGTCGCGATTCTGGACGCGGCCACGGGCCAGACGCTGACCGAGTGCGAGGGCACCGAATTCGCCCGCGAGATCGTGGTGGCCGAGGACACGGCCCTGCTGGTCGCCGACCACGAGAAGTCGAACTTGCCGAACTTCCGCCGCGCGGGCACCTATGTCTGGTCGAACACCAATGCCTCGAACACCGGCTGGGGCTGGCCCGGCACGCCCCGCAGCATCGTGGCTTGCGACGCGGCGACGGGCAAGCTGCGTTGGCGAGTCGAGTCGCCTGTCGCGCCGTGTTCGCTGGCGGCCAACGTCGATTCGATCGTGTTCCACGACGGGCAGAAGCTGGTGTGCCTGGACCGAGGCAACGGCCAGACCCGCTGGCAAGCCGAGGAAACGCCTTTGATCATGCCGGTGCCCAGCAGCACCGGCCCGCGCGTGCTGATCTACCAGGACATGGTCCTGCTGGCCGCCAACAACGGCAAAGTGTCGGGCTGGACGCTCCGCGACGGGAAGAAAGTCTGGGAGCAGCGTCAGAAGCCCAGCGGCCACATGTCGCTCCGCGATCTGTTCGTGGTCGACGGCCTGTCGTGGACCGCCGCCATCGCGGGCAATAACGACGACGGGATCTGGACTGGCTACGACCCGAAGACGGGCGAGGCGAAACGCGAATTCGCGCCGGACGTGGAGCTGCACTGGTTCCACCATCGTTGCTATCCGTCCAAAGCCTGCGGCACGTTCGTGATCACAGGCCGCAACGGCACCGAGTACGTGGACCTGAAGAAGGAGCACTGGACGCCGAACCATTGGTTCCGCGGCGGTTGCATCTACGGCATCATGCCCTGCAACGGGATGACCTACGCCTCGATGGACGCTTGCGGTTGCCAGTTGGAGGCCAAGCTGAGCGGGTTCAAGGCCCTGTCGGCGGCACCCGTGCCGCAGCCCACGGCGGAGGAACTCATGCTGGAGTCCCGGCTGGAACGCGGCCCGGCCTACGGTCAAACAACGGGTCCGGCGGTCGGACCGGGCGACTGGCCGACGTTCCGGCACGACGCGGCACGCAGCGGCGCCGCACCGCTGGGGCTGGCGGACACGGGCAGCAACTGGGAAACGCGCCTCGGCGGTCAGCTGACTCAGCCGATCATCGCCGCTGGCCGGGTGTTCGTCGCCTGCCGCGACACGCACACCGTGCATGCGCTCGACGCTGGCACGGGCAAATCAGTCTGGTCCTACACGACCGGCGGCCAAACCGACACGCCGCCAACCTACTGGAACGGCCTGCTTGTGTTCGGATCGGCGGACGGATACGTCTACGCGCTGCGGGCCCAGGACGGCGAGTTGGCCTGGCGGTTCCGCGCCGCACCGCTGGACCAGCGGATGATGGCTTGGGAGCGGATCGAATCGGCCTGGCCCGTGCATGGCAGCGTGTTGGTGCGCGAAGATGTGGACGGCAGAGCGATCGCGTACTGCACCGCCGGCCGCAGCATCTTCCTGGACGGCGGCATCCGCTTCCTGCGGCTCGACGTAGCGACCGGGAAACTGCTGGGCGAAGTCGTCTGGGACGACAAGGACCCGGAGAGCGGCCAGAACATCCACGAAGCCTACCTGAAAAAGACGCCGGGCAACACGATGCCGGTGGGCTCGTCCGACGTCCTCTCCTGCGACGGTCGCAGCCTGTGGATGCGCTCGCAGAAGATCGACTTCGAGGGCCGCCGCAGCGAACTGACCGTCCTGCCGGCCACGGACCAGCCGCCGGAGGACGCGCATCTGTTCTGTCAGGTCGGGTTTGTCGACGACTCGTATTTCTTCCGCTCCTACTGGACCTACGGCCGCCGCATGACGGGCGGATACGGCGGCTGGTACCAGGCCGGGCGCTACGTGCCCTCGGGACGCATCCTGTGCTTCGACGACCAGGCCGTGTACGGCTACGGCCGCAAGCCCGAATACATGGTCAACGCGTCTGCCATCGAGTACCACCTGTTCGCGGCGAACAAGGCGGTGAGCCCGGACGACATCCGTCGCGTCAACCAGGCCGAACGGATGATGAATCAGCGGCGGCCGGAGCGGAGTGCGTCCTCGTCGGATTGGCGTTTGCGGTGGTTCTTCCCACGGGAGGAGTTGTCGGCGACTCGCGTCCAGTGGCTGTTGGACCAGCCGTCGATCATGGCCCGGGCGATGTGCGTCGCGGGCGACCAGTTGTTCTTGGCCGGTCCGCCCGACGTGGTGGACGAGCGGTTCGCCTATCGGAACCCGGACGATCCGGACATCCAGGCTTTGCTGGCAGCGCAGGAAGAAGCCTACGCCGGCCGAAAGGGCGGCCAGTTGTGGGCGATGAACAAAACTGACGGCCGCCCCGTCGCACGCTACGCGTTGGATAGGGTCCCCGTGTTTGATGGCCTGGTCGCCGCCGGGGGACGCTTGTATCTGAGTACGATCGACGGGAGCGTGAAGTCGTTCACGAGTTCTGGTCTGACCTCTTTGCCGTCGGTGGATGCGCAGCCGCTGCAGACGTTGTGGGATCAGCCGGAAGATGCGAGCTACCTGCTGCCGCTTCCGGAACCCAAAGACGCCGATTTCCAAAAAGTGTCGGGCTGCAAGGTGTTCGCCTCGGAACTGGGCTACCGCCTGCGGGCCAACGGCAAGGACACCATGGGCGTCGCGCTGAAAAAGCTCGACAAACCGATCACCGGCACAGTGACGTTCCGCACGCGGTTCCGCGCCGTCAAGGAGGCCGAAGGTCTGCTGCGGAACGGGTATCTGGCTTTTGGTGCCAGCGACCAGGAAGCCGAGTTGGTCAAGTGCGGTGTCCGCCTGCAGACGCAATCGGCCGCAATTGTCCAGGGGCCGTTCAAAGGCGCAGAGAAATCCGGCAAGTCGGCCAAGGTCGACGCGCCCGAGGACAAGGGCCTGGAAGCGGTCGTGACGGTGGACTTGGCGGCACAAAAGGTGACGTACATCGCCAACGGCGTGAAGCTCGAAGCCTCGCTGAAGTCCCCGCTGCCGGCCATCACACATCTGGGCTACGTGATCGACAGCGCGATGATCGACGTGGCGCCGATTGAGGTCGAAACACCGTAGACCGCAAATCGTAGACCGCTCGCTCCGCGAGCGGAACCTTCTCGCGGAGCGAGAAGCCTACGATAGGAGCCAACCTCGATGTCAACCCGCGCCGACCAACAACCGTTGCTCCCGTTCCATCTGTTCGATCCCGAAGCGGACCTTCGGATCGTGGAGCGCCGCCTGCCCCACTGGTCTCAGGCCGGTGCCGTCTGCTTCTTAACCTGGCGCACGATCGACTCGCTGCCGAAAGATGTGCTTGACCGCTGGTTCGGCGATCGCGCGACGTGGCTGGCAAGCCACGGAATCCGGGCAAATGATCCGCAGTGGCGAGAGCAACTGCAGCGTCTGGATCTCAAGCTGGTACGCGATTATATGGACAAGCTTTGGAACCGCTGGCACGACGCGCTGGACGCCGGTCACGGAGCGTGCGTCTTGCGGCGGCCGGAACTGTCGGCGATTGTCGCGGACAGCTTGATGCGCTTCCACGGCGACCGATACGAAATCTTGGACTACGCAGTCATGCCCAACCACTGCCATCTGCTCGCGGTGTTTCCGGACGAAGAGGCGATGTTGGCGCAGTGCGAATCATGGAAACATTACACGGCGGTGCAGATCAATCGGCGTCTTGAGCAGCGCGGGCATTTCTGGCAGTCGGACGGATTCGATCATCTGGTACGTTCGGAGGCGCAATTCGAGTACCTGCGGAAATACATCCGCGACAATCCCCAACGGGCACGGCTGAAGCCGGGCGAGTATCGGCACTATTCCAGGGTTCTACCGTAGGCGTCTCGCTCCGCGAGACGGAATTCCGCTCGCGGAGCGAGCGGTCTACGGTGACACCCAACACACCATCTTCCCCTGGAGTCTCCCATGCCCCGCACTGTTCTTCCACCGTCACTGCTTGCCCCTTCTTCGCTCGCCTCCCGCTCTCCAACCCGCCGCCGCCTTGCGCCGCTCGCCTTCGCGCTCATCGCGGCCGTCCTCGCGCTGCGGACCACGGACGGTCTCTCGGCTCCGCCGGCCCGACCGAACATCGTGCTAGTCATGGCCGACGACATGGGCTGGGGCGAAACCGGCTATCGCGGGCATCCGCTGCTGAAGACGCCGCACCTGGATGCGATGGCCGCCGCCGGCTTGCGGTTCGAACGGTTCTACGCCGGCGCGCCCGTCTGCTCGCCCACGCGGGCCAGCGTGCTGACCGGCCGCGCCAACGACCGCTCGGGCGTGCTGAGCCACGGGTACGCCCTGCGGCTGCAGGAGAAGACCATCGCCCAGACGCTGCGCGGCGCCGGCTACGTCACCGGCCACTTCGGCAAGTGGCACCTGAACGACCTGCGCGGCCCCGGCGCGCCGGTGCTCGCCACGGACGAACGTCATCCGGGGCGGTTCGGTTTCGACGAGTGGGTGTCGGTCACCAACTTCTTCGACCTCGACCCGCTGATGAGCCGCGCCGGCCAGATCGAAGCATTCACAGGCGACTCGTCCGAGATCGCTGTTGCCGAGGCGGTGAAGTTCCTGGAAAAACACCAGGCGGGCGGCCAGCCGATGTTCGCCGTCATCTGGTACGGCACCCCGCACAGCCCGTTCAAGGCCCTGCCCAAGGACAAGGCGCCGTTCAGCCAACTCGACGAGAACTCCGCCAACCACTACGGCGAGCTGGTGGCCATGGACCGCAGCCTCGGTACGCTGCGGCAGGCGCTCCGCCGGCTGGGCATCGCCGACAACACGCTGCTGGTCTTCTGCAGCGACAACGGCGGCCTGCCCCGCATCACGCCCGAGACCGTCGGCGGCCTGCGCGGCAACAAAGGCTCGGTCTACGAAGGCGGTCTGCGCGTGCCCGGCATCATCGAGTGGCCCGCCGTCGTCAAGCCCCGCATCACGCACTTCCCGGCGTGTACCATGGACCTCTTCCCCACGGTCGCGGACATCCTCGGCCTGCCGGACGACGTCCTGGTGCGGCCCGTGGACGGCATCAGTCTCAAGCCGCTGCTGAGCGGTGAAATCCGCGAGCACCGCCGACCGATCCCGTTCCGCTTCGGCAGCAAAGCCGCGCTGGTCGACCACCGCTACAAACTGGTGACCGACAACCTGGAACTCGGCGAGTTCCAGTTGTACGATCTGCAGGCCGACCCGCAGGAAACAAACGACTTGAGCGCCGATCAGCCGGACGTCTTCGCGCGGCTCAAACAGCAATTGCTCGCCTGGAACGAAAGCGTCGAAGCCAGCTTCGCCGGCCGCGACTATCCCGCCGGCCGCGTCACGCCGCCCGACCCCGAGCCGCAGGCCTGGTACGACACCCCCGCCTACCAGCCTTACTTGCCCGCCTGGAAGACCCGCGGGGAGTTCAAGCCCTACCTCGAACGCCGGGACAAGCCCGAGAAGACCGCCAAGGTGAAACCACAGTGAGCAGCACGGCGCTAGCCGCCGTTATCTTACTTCTGAAACTCGGGCGTTCCACGACCGGTGGCTAGCGCCATTCCGCTCACTCGTTTCTAGACCGATGCTCGGCACCGCCTTGGCAGATAGCAGAACTGCCGAAACCCAAGACGCCCATCGCAAGCAACAACGCGCGATTGCGCATGTCGTCGGCTCCTCCATCAAGGTTCAGGTAATGCTTCCTCCGGTAACTTCCTGGTTCTTCTGGTCGCCGTTTGTCGCAGGATACGCTCGCTCGACCAACCGTCGCGCGCCGCCAAGCAGCCACCAGCCGACAACAACGTAAAACACCACGGTCAAGATGGTACTGAACGGCGTTTCTGCTGCCATATTCCCCAAGCCACGATGGCGTAGGCGGCCGCGCCGAGCCAGGCGGGGAGGCTCTTCACCAGCAAGACGGCCGCGTCGCTGTTGCATCCCCATTGTCGAGCCAGCCGAAGCAAATGGTCGTCGGTGCTGCTGAAGTACGGGAGCAGAAGCGATAAGGTCGGGATGAGGATCAATGCCTGCACAAAACGGGATTGACGCCGGCCCAGCAAGAGCCACACGATCAGCAAGCCGTAGCCGACAACGATCGGTAGAAAGACCCCGGCGGAATCCACCCAGATTCGAGCTTGCTCCGGCGGTTGCTGGGCGAAACGTACATGCGGCGTGTCGCCTCGCAAAGGGGTCAAGACCAGTTCGCCCACACGCCCGCCAGCCGCAATTCCCGTCAAAGCGTGCCCCAACTCGTGCAACGTGGGATAGAGAATGCCGCCCGAAAAGAGCAGGAGGATCGCCAAGATCGCCACCTGGGGACGCGTAAAGACGCCGCGCAGGTTCTCCAGCCAGACCTTCGTCCGCCGACGAGAAAACAGCGAGGCCAAACCAATGACCCCCACGACACCCAGAACACCGCAGCCAAACGAACGCCAGAGAAAGGGCGATAGCAGATGGTACTTGAGCCCCATTTCCACTTGATAACTTCCCGTATTCGGGCCGGGATCGAACGTCAACCGCTGGCCGGCTGCAATCTGGTCTCGCCCCACATACCCGGCACCCATCGAGCCTCGAAAGGCGACGTTGCCGTCACCGTCGATGCGCGCGATCTGGCACACTCCGTTCGTCATCTGGATGCGATAGGCCAGCGGTACCGCCGGCCGGCCGATCGAAGGCGGCGTCATGATTACTGGCCGCCCGCTGAACTCGCCCGCGTATTCCCGATAAGGCACCCAGGATGCATTCTGCCAGTATTCGCGCGGCGCGATCACCGCCGCCACAGCGCCGGTGATTAGCAGGCCACCGAAGATCGAACCAAAGATCCGACGCGACATGTTGTATCAGCCTCCGACGCCTCTTGACTCTGATGCCAGCCTCGAAGCCGATTCCAGCAACTGAATCAGGCCCTGGTGTCGTGCCAGCGTACGATCATGGACCGCAGCATTCCGTCCCGCACTCGTTTCCCGTTTGCCGGTCGTGACTTCGGCGGTGTCGACTTTCGTTGCGTCCTACCGCTTGGTCGGCGTCCCCTGCTCGCGGTCGGGCCGCAGGAGCGTGGCCGACATCAGTCCCACGACCAGTTCGTTGGCCAGGCAGCGGACGGTGAGCGATTTCAGCGGCCGATCCGCGTCCAACGGCAGGTCCAGGAGCGTGGCACGTCCCGCGCCCAAGTCGATCCGCGGCGGATGAGGACCGGGAATGCAAAAGCCGTCGATCTCCAATTGGTAGTCGCGTTCGATCGGCCACCAAGTCGTCGGATTGTGCAACGGCAGCCGCTGCGTGCCGCCGTCGGCGTACGCGACGACGATCTCGCCGTTGTCCAGCTGCGAGTGCATTGGATGCGTCGAGCCGGCCACCAGGAACCAGGCGTGGCTGGCGCGGCCCGCCAAGAAAATCGTGGCTTCGTTCGGGTAGTTGTCCCACCGCGAGGTGAACACGACGTTCGGCTCCTGGCCTGGACCGGGCGTCGCCAAAGGGATGCCCTGCGGACTGGTGAAACGGCCTTGCGCTCCCGCCGCTTGCCGCAACAACGCATCGTCGATGCTCGGTTCCGGCACCCGGCCGCCGTAGCACCAGTCGCCGAAGCCGTGCAGCGGCATCTGCAGCGAGCAATAAGGCGACCGCGGAGAGCGGTATTCGTTCTTGAAGATCTGGGTAACCCGGTCGTTGAACGCCGGCTTCAGGTCCAGGCACTCGAAGGCCAAATGCTGCTGGTCATCCCGCGGGCGCCAATCGACGACGGCCCCTCGGACCGCCCGGCCGTCGCCAAGATCCAGGGCAATCGGGTTCGTACCGGCCACGAGGTTCGATGCCGGCAATCGCAAGGCCGCCTCGGATCGGGCTGCCAGTTCCAGCCGCAACGGCTGGCGCGCCGTTCCGCACGCCGCCTGCACCGGCCCGGAGACGCCCCGGTCGGTGTGGTTGCGAAGCGTGAAACAGACTTGGCCCGCGGCCCGATCGACCGTTGCGTCCGAGATTTCCAGCGGCGGGCGGATTTCGAACGTCGCGGGCAGCCACCAGGAAAACGATCCCTGCCGGACGCGGGCGAAGACGGTCCGATGCCCCGGGCGGCCCGCCGCGGTTGCTCGTAAGGACGCGCCCTCCTGCACGATGTCTTTCAGGGCTCCCTGCGGGTCTTTGACTTCCTCCAGTCGGGCCGGGCCGACGCCGATCGTGAACGGTTCGCCCGAGCCGACGATCGCCGGGCATTGGACCGTGGCCGGCTGGTCACCCTGCCAGCGGATCCGCACTTGGGCGCCGTCCACCTCGGGGACTGCGATCTCGATCGCCGGCTCGCCCACCCGTGGCACACACTTCCACTCGGCCGGCTGCCCGCCCGCGGTGACGGACGCCACGCCGACCGCCCGGGCCGGCACTTGGAGCCGCAGTCGCATCGGACGGCCGAAGTGGGAACGAACGTCGAACGATTCCACGCCGTCGCTATAGGCGTACGTATAGCCCGCGTCGGGCGTGTCGATCGACGCCGCGTTCCACTCCGCGGGCAGCCCTGGCCGGATCACCAGTTCGCCGGCCAAGGCGTCGGGCGTGATGCCAAACAGGCCCTCGACCAGCGTGCGCCCGAACATGCCCACCGAACAGGAAAAATCGCTGGCCACGCCCGCATTCCGCCCGCTGTGGATCGAAGTCCCCTGGCACGCGCCGGGCACGCTGCTGTAGAGCATCGCATCCAGCAGCGCCCCGCGATACAGCTGCCACGCCTTGCCCCGCCGTCCGGCCTGCCAATTGGCCAAGGCCGTGTGGGCCACTTCGCTGCCCATAATGTCCCGCACGCTCCAAATCCAAGGCACCCAATTCGAGGTCCAAATCGTCGCCGCATCACCCTCGATCGGCACGTGCTCGATCTGCGTGTCTACGTAGCGGAGCATCTGCCAGGCTTGAAACAGGTCCGGCACGTCGGAGTCGATCGGATGGTAGATCGACGGCAATTCCGCGCTGGGGTGCAGCCTCTGCAGCCCCAACAGATCCCGGTACTCCGCGTACCAGCCGTGGTGCGGCAGCCAGAGCACGCGATTCATGGCCTCGTGGATCTTGTCGGCCTCGCGGTCGAACGGTTTCGCATCGTTGCCGATCAGCCGGGCCAGCCGGGCAGCCATCCGAAACGCGCGGTAGTTGTAGGCCGACGCCTGCGTACACGCGCCGCCGCTGTAGTGGTGCGCATCGCTGATCAGCGTGTTGGCAAAGTTCTCGTACAGGCCGTCGCCATCGGGATCGAAGCAGCGCCGCTCCCAATCCAGATGGTCGACGATCGTGGGCCACATTTCTCGAGCGAATTCGAGGTCGCCCGTCCACAGTAAGTGCCACATGAGCTGGTCGATGTACACCTGTTGCATGTCGTAGGGCCCGCGGGCGTCCTTCGTCGGATGCACGGGGATGTAACCGCGGCTGTACAGGACGGAATCGGCTGCCTGCCGAGCCAGGTCGCGTTCGGGGTCGGCGTGCGGCTTGGCCGTGGCCGGCGCTTTCAACTGCACGTGGGCAAACGCGCGAAAATGCGTGCGGGCCCGGTCGTGCCAGCCGAAATGGCTGGCGATGTACGCCCCGCGCCAGCCCAGATACGGGGAATGCCAGCGGACGCCGCCGTGCGAGTAGGTGGGCGGATCCCACAGCCCGTCGCCGGCGGAGCAGATCGCGGCCGCGGCTGCTTCCAAGAGCGGCTCCGGAGTCCGGACCCGCACTCGTTGGACCACCTGTTGCCGGTGGTTCTCCGCCGCCTCGAACGCCGCCGGTAGGGCATCCGGCGTCAGGGCCGTGTCCTTCGGCCGCAGCCACTGCAGCGCCAGAAACAGCGGCTGGCCCGGCTCCATCGCCCGGCGGCCGACCAGGATCGGCCGCTGTTTCGCCTCGGATGCTAACAGGTCCCGCGGCGAATCGAGCTTGTCCGCGTCGCCGATCTTCAATTTGGAATCCCGCGGCACCGTGCCGCCCACCGGCCGCGACTGATGGCAGGGAGCCAACAGTTCGAAGCCCGATTCGGTCAGCGTGAACCGGTTGTCGGTGCAGTCTGCCGGTTTCAGCAGGCAGACCGCTTCGGGGCAGTAACCGCACGTGTCCAGGTTCAACTGGTTGAATCCCGAGGCCCCGCCGAACGCCCAGACGAGGTCCACGCGGGGCGCATCGTCCGACGTCCGAATTCGCAGCAGCACGCCTTCGGCTTCGCCCATCGGCACCACGTCCAATTCGATGCGGCCGGCATCGAGCAAGGCGTCGCGAATCTCGTACCGCATGGCCCCGCCCCGATAGCGGGCCACAATCTGGTCCGCCTCCGGCAGCCACCGGGCCGCTTCGGCCGCCGCCAGCCCCAGCCGCAACGTTCCGCCCTTGCCCGGCAGCGAGAGCAGGAACTCGGGCAAATCGCCCCCGTGGACGTAGAACGCCGTGTTGCTGCCATACAGCGGCCGATTGAAGCGACGCTCGCCGTTGGTGATCACAAAATCCGTCCCCTCAGGCTGATAGCGCCGGCGGCGGGGGAGCTTCGGCAACCCGCCGGATGGCGGCTCCTTGTCGCTCAAACCGTACGCATAGACGATCGGCTGGCCCTGGAACGAGACCGTGTACAGCGCCTTGTTGGGGTCCTTCGGATCGATCGCCACGGCGGTGGCGCCGGTGGCCAACCGATGAGTGCGGATCAGGCGGCCCTCGGGGTCGTACTCCAGAACGGACGGATTCTCCTGGTTCACGCTGGCGATGACATACAGGTGGCCGTCACGGTCAACGGCAATGTCGCACGAATTAGGGGACGACTTCTGCGTCGTGGTGAACCGGCGCAGCAGCCGGCCCTCAAGGTCCATTTCGTAGATCTCCGGCGACTGGTGGTTCATGCACCAGAGGGTTTTGCCCGTGCAGGCCACGGCGCACACAGCGCCTTTGACGGGCGGGGTGATGCGGCGCATCGGCCCGCCGTCGACGGGCAGCAGGGCGACGAAATCGCGCGCGCCGGTGGCAAGGAACCCGTCGCCGACGGCCACGCCGTGTCCCAGGTATTGGACCGTGCCTCCGCCGAGATCGCGCTCGGGCACTCGCCGCCCGTCGCGGTCGTAGCAGCGGACCCAGCCGCCGAATTCTCCCACCCAGAAATGCTGGCCGTCGAACGCCAGCCCGCGATTCAGGCCCGAACACGGAAACACGGCACGCTCGATGTGGTAGTGCAGCTCCTGGCCGGCCGCGATTTCCGATCCGGCGAGTAGGACAGCGATGGTCACGATAACCAGGCGGTTGAGTCGATGAGGTTGCACGGCCATGTTTCCTTATGGATGCTTGCTTGGCCTCGAAGGCGATCTACGTCACTTCGCCGTCAGCCGCCCGTGCCGGCTTTGACGGCGCAGGACCGTTGCGGCGCTTTATTCTGGCTTTGCCACGATTACTCGGTCAAGGAACACGGCGTTGGGCTGCTTCGAGTCTTTGACATACGCCGGTCCGGTGATCTTCAGCGAAACCCAGATGTCGCGTTCGTGGTTCTGCTCGGCCGGGTTGTAGACGCGGTCCAGTGGCACCGACAGCAGCCATGTCCAGTGCGCCCACAGCCGCGTGCCGTCGGTGACCGCGAAACGGCCGACCTTGTACCAGTGGTACTTCTCGTCCTGCGGCACGTCGGCGCCCTGCAGCGTCAGCGAAGGGCCGAAGACCCGCCGCGGGCCGTCGTAGACGCCGAAGCCGAGCGGCCGCTGGTGGTCCTGGGGGCCCTCGCCCGTGTATTGCAGCGCCTTGCCGCCCGCAGCGTCCGGGTCGGCCACGACGCGCGTGCGGTCTCCGGAAGCGCGAAAACCCGGCCACGTGAAGTCCCGGTAGCTGCCCGGCGCCAAGTTGCCGAACTGTGCGGGCAACGGCAGCTCCGCCGCCCGCAGCCGGGCCAGCTCTTCGGCCAACTCGGATTTCAGTCGCGGCAGAGCATCCGCCGGGCGGCACGCCTCCAGTTGCTCCAGGCGATAGCTTTCATACCGATCGAGCAAAAACTTGCGTTCAAAGGGCGGCTTCCGCTCCGCCGGCAAGTTGCGCGTCAAGTCGTCCCACATGTGGCCCAGCCCCGCGTCCACCGGCACGCGTTCGCGCCGCACGTGCAGCCGCGACTTCGCGTCCGCCGCGCACAGCGTTTCGGCCTCGTCCAGCAGCCGCTGGCAGGTCAGGTAGAACGCCAGCGTCAGGTATGGCCGCGCGTAGCACTTCATCCCGGACAGGTTCGCGTCCACCGCGGCGATGCCGTCTTCCAGGAACTTCAGGTACTCGCGCATTTTTGCGCCCGCCGCGCCGTAGTAACCGTCCATGAACGTTTGGATCAGCGGCTCGGCGGGACGGTACGGATCCTGCATCAGCTGGTAGCCAAGCCAGCATTTCAGCGCAAAGAAGCTCGTCGTGTCCGGCGACTCGCATTCCACGAACACGTTCGACACGCCGTGGCGGTGGAACGTCTCCAGGTCCGGCTGCAGGCAGGCGATCGGCGCGTACGGCGTGGGGAAGCTGTCGTTCGGCGAATACTGGATCCAGTAGTCCCACTCGGCGATGTGCTTGGCGACCTTCGACCAGCCCTGCAAACGCTCCAGCTGCGTCTTGTTCACGGGGTGGGTAATCGGGTGGAACAGGTCCGAATCCCGGCCCCACTCGGCGTTCAGTTCCGCGATGCGAATGATGACGTTGTCGCGGACCTTGAGCGTCTTGGGCGGCTGCTCGGTGATCGAGTAGGCAAAGGTCATGACGTACACGTCGGGATACTCGGGCCGGATGCCGTCCGCGATCGAGTTGATAAAGTCGACGACCGGCCCGCTCTCCGAACCTTCGCGCTGGCTCATGGCCTTGCAGTCCGGGCACTGGCACATCCAGTGGTTGTCGTTCTGGCTGATGTCGTACACGCGCGGCGGCGGCCGGTTGCTCTTCGCAGCGTTCTCGCGGTCCTTGACGATGTACGCCCGGAGGTTGGCCAGCACGAGCTTGCGCACTTCGGGGTGCATCAGGCAGATGCCGCCGGGCCCGCTGCCGTCCTTGGCGCCGATCCGTTTGCCCTGGGTGTTCATCGACAGGTACTCAGGGCGATCGGCCGGGAAATTCTGCGCGTACGCGGCGAACGTGTGACAGCCGCCCGGCGAACCGTACCGCTCCTCGAATCCGTGTTGGGCGGTGAGCCCGCCGGGACTGGGACTGTTGGCCATGTTCCGGGCGGCAAACGCGGCCTGCCGGGACGGGTCGGCCAGGAACATGGTGTAGATGCTGCGGAACCAGAACGCCGGCTTGCCGCGACGATCGAGGTTCCCCAGACGCAGTTCGGCGACCTTCGGCACCACTTCGGTGTTGTGGTCCAGCCAGTGGCAGCCGAGTTCGCGTTCCAGAAACGCGACCACTCCGTACAACGTGCCGCGCGGCCGCCCGCCGACGATCACCAGGTCCGAGTCCACGGTCCGGATGACCCATTCCTCGTCGCCGAGTTGGGCCGCGTCGATCTTGTGCCGGGCGGCAAAATCCGTCCAGCCCACGAAGATCCTGCGGGGCGCGGTCGCCGGGCCGTCCTCCGGGACGACGGGAAACGTTGCGCCTGTCATCTTGCCCAGGTAGTCCGCAAGTTCCTTGGCCGCGTACGCTTCCGCCTCCGTTGCGCCCTGCGCGCTGACGATCGCGTACCCGGTCTTGTCGTCCTGCGCGTCGCTGCTTGCGCCGCCGCTCATCCAGCCGACCGAAAACAGCACAAGACACGCCGGGACCGCGGCACCGCGGAGCCTGTAATTTGCCATCGGAGTTCTCCTGATCGCGTGGATCGCGGCTTCCCCTGAAGTGGACTACTCATGTTTTACAGAGCGAAGGCCGAAGTCGCCAGGAGGATACGGCACGAGCTACCGCCGCAACTTGGCCGGACATGCCAGGCGAAATCGCTCATGGCCTCACTTGCGTGTCAACGGGTCCTCGGTTTCGGCCTTGAGGAAGCGAGCCAGGCCCCACACGGCGTGGTCCCAGCCGTGCCCGTCGCCGCCATTCAACACGCGGAGCGTGATTTCTTTCGCCCCGGCGAGGTCGACGACCAGCTCGTGGTCCTTCTTCGGCAGCATGATCGGGCTTTCTGCCTTCTTCTGACCGTCCACGAGCACCTGGAACTGAACGCTGCCTTTCGTGCCCAAGTCGTCCAGACCCACCGTGGCCTTGAACACCGTGAATCCCCGGCCGCCGATGTCGAAGACGATGTCGGCGGGCGTGGCGTCGTTGAAGGCGTGCGTCCACAGGGCTTTTTCCATGCGCCGGCCGTTGATCCGGATGGGCTGGCCCGGCAGGTTCACGTCGCGCCGCACCGGATTCTCGGCGCCGGCGTTGGCGCGGACCCATTCCATGTCCGAAGCGAACGTGACGCCCTTCGCCAGAATGTCCGGCGTGGTGAACGTCCCGCAGGGTCCGCTGTTCGCCTTCGATCCGCCGTGGGCGAGCGCCTCGACCTTCCAATACAACGTGCGCGACGGCGGAAGTTGGGCGAGCACGACCGGCGGAAAGGCGACCGTTTCGTGAGCCAACGCCGTTTGGAAGTCCGGCGTGTCGCTCACGGTCACCCGGTACAGACGCGCGTTTTGGCTCGCCTCCCAATCCAACTCGGCCGAAGTCGAAAGCAGCTGGCTGGTGGTCTTCACGCCCCGCAGTGCAAATGCTCCCGGCTCGTGAAGATCGGCCGGCTTACCCAGCGCCGCGTCTTGCAGGAAAACGATCTCGCTGGTGAAGGGCTGAGCCAGACGCAGCGTCAATCCGGTGCGCATCAAGTCGTCGCCGGTTTGTTCAGTCGGCGCAAGAGAGCCATCCTCACACCACAGCCAATACTTGGCCTTTGCATCTAAGCCCTTGAACCGGATGGCCTGGGAATCCGTCGGGCTGTCCGGCCGGAAGACAAAGACGGCTCCCTTCTTGGCGACCGGGTCGTAATACTGGATGCCGTCCCATACTTTGTCATCCGGACGCGGGAAGATGTGGTACAGATTGGCGTTGCGGATCAACGGCCGGAGCCGAGTCTTGTAGGTGTTGACCGCCTCCTTGATGAGGGCCTTCTGCGAATCGGTCCACACCGGCCCTCCGTTGCCCCCGTGGGGCGCATCGGGATGCCAAAAGGCGGCTCCCAGCGACGCCGAACGGAACTCGTAGACCGATCCCGCGGCCTGCCACTCGGCCCAGGAGCCGCACAGGGGCGCGATCTGCATGGGATGGATCGCGTAGGAAGCATCGTAGAACGCCCGGCGGGCGTCGATCGGGTAGTAGCGGTCCTGGTTCTGAATTTTCATACAGCGTCTCATGATGCCGTAGTCTTTGATCCGCCCACCGCCGGAGCAGTTCTCGTAGGAGAAATTGGGAATCGTCGCATACAGCGAGTCGAGCACCTCGTAGTAGCCCTTGGTCTGCCAATAGCCGACGTCCTCGGGGTAGTGGGCGCGGGCACCGGGGCCGTAGTCGCCGGTCTGCAACACGTTGCCGTCGGTGCCGTCGGAGCGGAAGTAGTCGATACGGAACCGGTCGTACAACTGTTTGACGTCATCCCGGCGGTGCTGCATGCCTTCGGCGGTGGTCATCGACGGGTTGCAGTTCCAGTAGAGCCCGAACCGCATCCCCTTCTGGTGCGCGTAATCACTGGCCGCCAGGATTCCCGAAGGCCAATCGACCGGATCACCGACGGGCGGGTGCGGTTTGTGCGTCGTGTCTCCCTCCCACCAGTTGATATCCAGGACGACTTCGTCAAAGCCCAGCGGCGCGGCGGCGGCGACGAGCGGATAGTAGTTGGTTTCGGCGGGATCCCAGCTGCCCTGGCCCTTGCCGGTCGCCGCGAACGCGTTCCATTCCACTTTGGGATAGCTGGTATCGTTCTTCAGGATCGCGGGCATGGAGTAGTTGAACAGGTACTTGTGCAGGCTGTTGGCCGCATCGTCCAAGTCACCCTGGTAGGCGCCGACGAAACCCGGCGGCACCTCGAACGTTTCGCCCGCCGCCAGATCGGTCTTGAAGCTGTCGCCGTTGCCGGCCTTCAGGGACACGCCGCCGGGCCGGGCCAACGCCGCGATCGCAATCCGCCCGATGCTCCATTCCCAGCCGATATAGACCCCGTGCTCGCCGCGGGCATCGACCACCGTGTACGGGATGAAGTCCTGTTGCTCGCTGAACTGCAGCGTCTTCTGGTAGCCGCTGCGGAGCCGGTCGCGGTACACGCCGATCGCATCGGGCAGGCTGCCGTCGTCGTTGATGTAGCAAACGCGGGTGCACTGGTCTGGCGCGATGAGCTGCAGATCCAGACTCTCCTGCTGGTAGATCGTCACCGGCTTCGGCGACTTGTTCTTGATGAACATGGTGTGCCGCACCGGGCCGGGCCCGGTGCGCGCCTGCCAGATGGAGGTCAACTCCAGGGCCGGATTGGGATTGGCGAAGGTCAACGTAACCTTCGTGCCGTCCGTCTTGTCTTCCCTTCCCTGCTGATAGACCCAATCCAAAGTCTGCGGCTTGCCCTCGACGTCCGCACGTCCAAGGAGTGGAAACGGAGAGGGCGACGCCGTCCAGTTCCAGCCGGCCGGGCTACTCAATTCCTGGATGTACAGCCGCTGGTCCGTGCCGACCCCAATGACCAACCGGGTGTCGGCCGTGGCCAGAGTCCAACGCGGCAGTGCCTGCTTGGCTTCACCGCGCGGCTGTTCTGCGGCCCAGGCCGCCAGCATTCCGGAAAACATGAATACGACCATGACGGTCGCTCGCACAGCGGACGGTCTCATGATGTTGTCTCCTGTGGGAAGTTGTCTGAAGCTTGGCAGGCATTGTAACACGAATTACGCTGGCGGATGCCGGTCACCACACAACCCGGCGTCCAAATGTGGCTGCTTGATGCTAAGATTACCGGTGCGCAGTCATGACTGGCAAGTGGATCGCACTGCTTGGTACTTTCAAACAGGATCGGACCAATTTCATGAACAACCGAATTGCACGCGATCGCGGCGGCATTCACGTATCGTTCGTTTTGTCTCTCAGTCTGGTGACGCTGCTGTTGGACATGTCGGCAGCATCTGCGGCAGAGGTGCCCGACCTGTCGGTGCCCCTGCCGCCGGGCGAGACGCTGTTGGCCGATGTCGGCACGTATCGCGTGTTCTGGCAGTCGTACGGCCAGGAGCCCGTCGCGATGCCGGTGTCGTGGTCCGGGCACTTCGAGCCGCAGGCGGGAATCTCGTATCAGGACTGGGGCCGCGTCCTGGGGCGGCGGGCGCTGCTGCTGCACTCGCCGTGGCACGTGCCGCCAGGCAAGACGTGGGTGGACTATGAACTCGCGCTGCCGCGTCTGGCGCCGATCCGGCTGAAGTTCGGCATCGCGATGGGACCTGATGTCGCGCGGCCCGACCGCAGCGACGGCGTGACGTTCTCGTGTTGCTTGACAGCCGACGGCCGCCAGCAGGAGTTGATGCGCCGGCATCAGGCCGAGGCGCGCTGGCTGGACTTTGATTTCGATCTGACGCCGTACGCGGGCAAGACGGTCATGGTTCGCTTGCAGGTCGAACCGGGACCGAAGAACAACTCTTCGTTCGATTACTCGTTCTTCGGCGATGCTCGAATCGCGGTCGGCGAAGGAACACCCCAGCGATCGGAGATCCTGCGGCGGCTGACCTCGACCCGAGCGTATCAAGCCACGGCTCGGGCAGACTTGGCAAACCTGGCCAACCGCGCGGATCAAGGCGTCGTGCCCGGCAACCTCCTGCCTCACAAGAACGGGCTGGAACAATCGGGGACTCTCTGGCGATTCACCTACGAAGGTGACGACTGCCGCGTGGTCTACGACTGGACGGCGGAAACCGGCACCTTGGATGATTTCCGCGTGCGGGTCGATGACGGGCGGCCGCTGGCGCCGGCGCGGGGCGGCGGCGCGACGGTGTCGATCAGGCACAATGACAAGACGGAAGAGGTCCCGCTGCGCGGCGGCCGGCCAGTCGAGATCCGTCGTGACCAGCAGCGACTGCTCGTGCTTTGGGAGTACGACGTGCGAGGACAGGCGGTGCGCGTGGCCTGGACCTATCGGATTCTCGGCAAGGCCCTGGAGGTCTCCGTGCGTTGCGACGATCCGCTGGTGAGCCGCTTCTCGCTGGGCGATGTCGGCCTGGCGCCGTTGCGGAGGACGTTTCCCGTGCCCTACCTGGCGGGCAACGTCGCGTACCTCCCGGCGCAGAATGTCTTCGTGTGTCGCTATTTGGATTGGACCGTGTCCCATGCCTCGCGCTGCCCGCAAGGCGTGGCCGATTACGACCCGAAGACCGACGGCACGCGCAATCCCCTGGTCGAGACCGGCTACATCGCCGTGTCGCCGGACCTGGGCGAGGTGCTGCCCAACATCCCCCACCCACCTTCGCCCTATATGGCTCTCCTGGGCCCGCGGATCATGCTGGACGTCTGGGGCCATCATCGCGGCACGTATCAGGGCGACGCCGAGAACCTAATGGCGCTGAAAGACCACGGCGTCGACCACCTGGCGATCATCTCGCACGTCTGGCAGCGGTACGGCTACGACGTGAAGCTGCCTGACCATTTGTCCGCCAACCCGGCGTTTGGAGGCGACGAGGGGATGATCGTCTTTGGCAAGGCGGCCAACCAGTGCGGATACATCTGGTCCCTGCACGAGAACTACATCGACTTGTACCCGGATGCGCCGTCGTACGATCCCGCGGCCCGCGTATTGCGAGCCGACGGGACGCCGTCGCCAGCCTGGTACAACGCAGGCACACGGGTGCAGAGCTTCGGCCTGAAGTGCAACCGGGCGCTCGGCTATGCCCGGCAGAACTCGCCCGAGATCCACCGGCGATTCAACACCACGGCGGCCTACCTGGACGTCCACACCTGCGTGCCGCCGTGGCACCAGTTGGATCACGAGGCCGACCAGCCGCTGGCCGCAATGGCGCTGGCCAAGGTCCAGTTCGACACCGAGTTGTTCCAGTTCATGCGGGACACGCACGGCGGGCCGCTGTTCGGCGAAGGGGCCAATCACTTCTACTGGGCCGGCCGCTGCGACGGAGTGGAAGCCCAGGTCCGCGGCGGCGAGGCCCACGCGCCGCTCGTCGACTTCGACCTGCTGAAGATCCATCCGCAGATGGTGAATCACGGCCTGGGCTACTACGAACGCTGGTTCCGGGCCGGCTACGATCATCGCTGGGGCGACGACACGGGCAGCATGGAGCAGATCGACAAGTACCGGGCCCAGGAACTGGCGTACGGCCACGCCGGCTTTGTCGGCGCGGCCCAAGTGGACAACCTGCCGTGGGTCATCCGCGAGCATCACCTGGTGCATCCCGTCCAGCGACTGTACGGCACGGCTCGGCCTGCCGAAATCCGTTACGAAGTGGACGGCCAACTGGTGACGGCCAGCGCCGCGCTGGTTGCCGGCGACACTTCGCGGCAGCAGATCCGTTACGACAGCGGACTGCGGCTGTGGGTCAACTGGCACGAGGAACCGTGGCAAGTCGAAGGCCGCGTGCTGCCGCAATGGGGCTTTCTCGCCCTGGGACCGGATACCGAGGTCAGCACGACCTTGCGCGACGGCAAGTATGCCGATTACGCCGAATGCCCGGAGTACGTCTTCGCCGACGCCCGCACCCACTTCCCGATGCCATACCTGCACGCGAGCAAGGACATCGAACCACGGCTGCGCGAGTTCCAGTACCTCGGCGGGAACCGGGCCAGGGTGACCTACGAGTGGCTGGTGAACGACACGTTGGATCAGGATTATCACTGCTTCGTCCACGGCATTCACTCGGACAGTTCGAGCCCGGAAGGCATCGACTTCCAACAGGACCACGCCTTGCCCAAGCCGACCGGCCAATGGCGCAAAGGGGACGTGATCGTGGACGGACCGTACGAGCTGTCGGTGTCCGACAAGCACGACGCGTACGACTTGGTCATGGGCCTGTACCGTGGCGAGCGAGTGCGGCTGAAGGGGGTGCAAAGTGGTAGCGACCGCATCTTGGTCGCGCGGCTGAAGCTGGAAAAGCAGGACGGCAAAATCACCGGTATCACCGCACAGAAGCCCACGACGGACGAACAGCCGAAGACCGAGACGAAGGTCGATTTCACCGCCCGCCTGAACGCGCCGGGTACGTGGATCGATTTTGGCAAGGTCGCCACAGACGGTTCCGTCAAAGTCCAGCGAGAGCCGGACCGGTTGACCGTCTTCCCGTATCCTCGCGACAAGCGGTTTCGGGTGAGTCTCGACCTGCAGGCCCTGGCTCCCACGGCGGAGCCCCAGCGCGTCCAAGTCCAGGCCCTGGCCGCCGGCACTCAGCAGCCGTTAGGTCCGGGCGATTTCGCTTGGGAAAATGGGCGCCTGGTGTTGACCGCCGGAACGCCCGGCGCGGGCCGCTACGCCGTCACGTGGAAGACGAAGACGGCGGCCAAGTAGTACGAAACGGTTCCGAGGGTCTGACGGGTGAAGACTGGTTGTCTCCCGCAAACACCGGCTGCACCGTTCCCGGCGTGGTCGGGAATCCCTCGCCGGCGCGCCCGGCCACGTAAACGAACCCATTCTTGTCCACGCGTACGGTGCAGGCGCGATCGTAATTCGGGCCACCGAGCAAGCTGGACCAGACCATTTGCCCCCGGCGATCCAGCTTTGCCACGAAGGCATCCATCAGACCGCGCGCTCCGACCGAACGGCCACCTGCGGCATACTCCCGATCGTAGGCACCGGGCGTGGTGGGAAAGTCTGGCGCCAGCTCGTTTCCTCGTTCGGTCCTTTCCATCGTCTCGGTCCGCAAGTGATCGTCATGGCACCGTTTCATCACGGGGCCCGCCGGGCGCCTGCGTCTCGCAGTGCAAACCA
>CAYUFW010000080.1:0-1887 GCA_964443915.1 uncultured Pirellulaceae bacterium | reverse complement strand
GGCTCAGCGCTTCGGCTCCGGCCACAGCGACTTGACCACGTCGAGGGTGCGGTCGACCAGCACCTGCCCGCCTTCGGGGCCCACCGTGTTGCTTTCAGCAACGGCGCTGTAACCGCCGCCGCGCACCGCCCGCGCCGTCGGCAAATACCCCTCGACGCCGACCAACTGCACGACGAACGTCTGCAGCGCGGGGCTGCGCGCCTTGATTTGGACGCCGAAATCCTGGAACAGCTCGAAGGGATTGGTCGCAATCGCCACGTCGCCCAGGCGGAGCACGTGGATCTCGATTTCATGAGTGGGGCGGCTTTTCTGGTTGGCATGACGGTCGACGATGCCTTGGTGCCAGCCGACGCGCGTCTGGTTGGCGGGGTCCTTGGAAAGCGACTCGACCTTGGCCTTGGCCGCCGCAGCTTCCTCGTCGGTCACCATGCGGACCGGCACATCGAGCCGAGCCACGCGGTGTGCCAGCACCACGTCGTTGTGAATCTCCTGCTTTGCGCCGTCGTAGGCTTCGTCGAAGGCCGACACGATCCGGCGGGCGATCTCCTGCAAGCGGGTCAGGCCGCGCAGTTCGCGCATGCGCTCTTCCGCGCGCTGACGGAACATGAGGTGCGGCGACTGGTCCCCGGCCGCCCCGATCCAGCCCAAGATCTTCAAGTCGCGGCCATGTTTTTCCCGCAAGGCTTCGCGGACTTCGTGGAAGAAGTCGGCGTTGACCGCCGAACGGCTCTCGACCTCCTGCGCCGTGCAGGCCAGGTTGATCGCCGCAGCCAGGAGTTTCTGCTGGTGGTCGAAGAAGAACAGCACTTCCACGGCGTGGTCTTCGTAGCCTTCGATGCCGCGGAAGTCGGGCTGGTCGGTGCGGCCGTACATGACGGCGCGGCCGTCGGCGTAGACCGAGCGGCGGTTCTGTCCGACGACGGCATGCCCCAGGCCCCAAGCCACGGCGCCTTTCTGGCGATCCTGCCAGGCCTTGGCCGCCGCCTCCGACACCCTGTCGACGAAGAACTGGGCGTACTCCGTCGGCTGGACGACTCCTTCCTTGGGAATCGTGTAGTTTCCTTCTCGGAACACCGGGCCGGTGTGGATGTGCGTGCCGCTCACGAAGAGCTTCTGCACATCAAAGCCCGGCAGAAGTTCGGCAGTGCGTTTCCGCAGCGCGACGAGCACCTCGTGGGGCAACCCGATGATATCGGCGGAGATCATGATCGCCGAATCGAGCGGGCGGTCGCCTTCGCGCGACTCGATTGCCACCACCTGAGCCGTGACCGGGCTCTCGACGGATTTCGAGATCCGCGTGTGCATCTGGCCCCACAGGGCCATCGGCTGAGCGTGCGTGATGTTCGCTTCCGCCACACCGACATAGAGATCCGCTCCCCGGCCAGGCGACACAACGACGAGCGTCGCGACAGCCAACACAAACAGAATTTCCGCGAACCGTTGCATGATGCACCTCCTGAAGCTTGATGATCTACCCAAGGAACACGACGTAACAGCGATGATACCGTGTGGCGGCCGACGTGGGTAGTCGCCGACAACGGAGGCGACCAGCCGGCGAACCGGATGCCCGGTTCCAGGGCTTGGTCTTCATGGGCTGCTTGCTTCCGTACGCAGAAGTTATCCTGCAGCCGGCCTCGTTCGACCAACATCTGTCCCGCGGCTAATTTGATGCGATGCTCATACAAGCGGCAGCGAAAAGAGGTGTCTCATCAATCGGTCTCCTTGTTCATTTTTCGCGAACTCGTGCTCCACGTGCCATTTCGATTTGATCGGCGATCTCATCGCGAACGGCCGTCAGCGCGGCCGGGTCGCGGCTGAAGTCGGTCATGCTCTTGACCAGGCGGCCGACGTATTTCTTGGCGGCTTCCTGGCCCTGGGCGTCCGCCA
>CAYUFW010000079.1:20226-27813 GCA_964443915.1 uncultured Pirellulaceae bacterium | reverse complement strand
CTCGCCGCAGCCCGCTGTTGGCCCAGTTGGAGGCCGAGTTGGACTTGTGCCCGGACCTGCGTGGCAAGCTGGAGGCGGCCTTGATCGCCGACTGTCCGCTGTCCGCTCGCGACGGCGGTTTTATCCGTGGCGGCTACGACCAGGAACTGGACCGCCTGCGCGACTTGGCGGCCGGCGGCAAGCAGTGGATCGCCCAGTACCAGGCACGGGCCATCGAACAGTCGGGCATCCCCAGTCTCAAAGTCGGCTACAACAAGGTCTTCGGCTACTACATCGAGGTCACCAACGCCCAGGCAGACAAGGTGCCGGATTACTTCATCCGCAAACAGACGCTCAAGAACGCGGAACGGTACATCACGCCCGAGTTGAAGGAGTACGAGGAGCAGGTGCTGACGGCCGACGAGCGGGCGAAGGAACTGGAATTCGAGTTGTTCGTCCAGTTGCGGGACACGGTGGCCGCCGCCGCTCGCCGCCTGCAGGCCACGGCCACGGTCCTGGCCCGGCTCGATGCGTTGTCGGCGCTGGCGGAACTGGCCCGGCAGCGCGGCTATTGCCGGCCGGTGGCCGTGGCCGAGCCGGTCCTGGACATTGTCGATGGCAAGCACCCGGTGCTGGACATCATCGAGCCGGGCGGGACGTTCGTGCCCAACGACACGCTGGCCCATCCTGACGCCGGCATGATTCTGCTGATCACCGGCCCGAACATGGCCGGCAAGAGCACGTACATCCGCCAGGTGGCGCTGCTGGTATTGATGGCCCAAATGGGTTCGTTCGTGCCGGCGCGGAAGGCCACGATCGGGATCGCCGACCGGATCTTCGCGCGGGTCGGGGCCAGCGACGAACTGACGCGCGGCCAGAGCACGTTCATGGTCGAGATGACCGAGACGGCCCGGATCTTGAACAACGCCACGGCGCGCAGCCTGGTGATTCTGGACGAGATCGGCCGCGGCACCAGCACCTACGACGGCGTCTCGCTGGCCTGGGCGATCGTCGAGCACGTTCACGACCGCATCGGCTGCCGGACGCTGTTCGCGACGCACTATCACGAGCTGACCGACCTGTCGAGTTCGCTGGGTGGTGTCAAGAACTTGAACGTGGCGGTCAAGGAGTGGGAAGAGAACATCGCCTTTTTGCACAAGATCGTGGACGGGGCGGCGGACAAGAGCTACGGCATCCACGTGGCGCGGCTGGCCGGCATCCCGACGGAAGTGAACGAGCGGGCCAAGCAGATCCTGGCCCAACTGGAGGCCGAGCACTTGGACGACGACGGCCGCCCCAAAATCGCCACCAAGAAAAAACGCCGCCGCGGCGGGGACATCCAGCTAACCCTGTTCGGCCCGTCGGAACACCCGTTGCTGAACAAGATCCGCGACCTGCAAGTCGACCACTTGACGCCCCTCCAAGCGCTGCAGCTGATCCAACAGTGGCAGCGCGAATTGAAGCCATGAACTGGATCACGGTCCTCGGCATCGCTCTGGGATTGGCGATGGACGCGTTTGCCGTGTCCATCGCTTCCGGCTTGAAGCTCGCCCGCGCGACTCCCCGTCAGGTATTCCGTCTGTCGTTCCATTTCGGGCTGTTTCAGTTCCTGATGCCGGTCATCGGCTGGTTTGCGGGCAGGCAGATGGCGAACCTCATTGCCGATTTCGACCACTGGATCGCGTTCGGTCTTCTGTCGTTGGTCGGGGGAAGAATGTTGCGGGAGGCGGGCAGCCAAGAGGAACCTGAATCCAAAGCCGACCCCACGCGCGGGATGACGCTGGTGGCCCTCTCGGTGGCGACAAGCATCGACGCACTGGCGGCCGGATTGAGCCTGGCATTTCTGCACCAATCCATCTGGATTCCGAGCGTGACCACCGGCGTCGTGACGGCCGCTCTGACCGGGATCGGCATCACGTTTGGCAGCCGATTCGGCCGCCGCTGGGGGCGATGGGCGGAAGCGATCGGCGGTTGCGTCCTGATCCTGATCGGCTTACAGATCCTGGCTTCGCACCTCGCTGCGCCCAGGCCTCAGGCGCCCGACGCGCGGATCAGTTCGTCCGCCCAGGTTTGGTCTTCGGCCGAGAGGGGCGGCTGGCACGGGGCGTGATAGTCGATCCGGTCGCGGTAACTGCCGGCGTCGTAGGCCTGTTCCAGGGCGGCGCGCAGATTCAGTTGCACATCGGGATCGTCGCCCGCCAACGGCACGCGGATCCAGGGCAGCGGCTGGCGCACGGTTCGGGGGTAGACCTCGAAGCGGTTCCGCCGGCCGCCAGCACGATTCACCGATGTCAGGTAATCGTACCGGAACCGGCCCGCCACGCGCGATTCAGGGACGGCCAGCACATGCGGACCGTAGCGGAGCAAGTCGATTTCCACCAGATGGGCGTCACTGTGCAAAACCTCTTCTTGCTTGGTGACGTACCTCTCGCGACCCGGTCCCGCGTATTTGTTCGAAGGGCTGACCAACTCAATGACGGTGACGACCCGCATCCCGGATTCCCGGTCCAGGATTTCGATGTACGGTTCGTGAATCTCCAGGTCCGGGACTTCGACCACGGCGGGCTCATCGATCACAGCGACCCCGGCCGAAGCGAGCCCACCGTTTTCGCGTCCAGAGTGCCGGACCCACACATCCGGAGTGAAGGGACGCGGTTCCGGGCCCTCGACGTAGACCCGATCACCAGTCGCCGCGATGTAACGCGGTTGTAGGAGGGGCACCATCAGATCGGCCATGTAGACGATCATGCGAGTGTGAATTCCTGGAAATACGGCCGGGTTTTCCAGATACGGGTCCATGCCGGGGAACATCATGGCCATCCTAGGTTCTCCCATCGTTGAAGCACAAGTGACAAATGACGAGTGACAAATGGCATGTTCCTACGTCAACTGCACCCTCAGTCCATCGTACGCCAAGGCCATCCCAGAGGGAAGCCGCGCGTTGGTCTCCTCGTAATCCAGATCGTGGCCCACGTGGGTGAACAGCGTCCGCCGCGGCTGCAATCGTTGGGCGGCGGCGACCGCTTCACCCAGGCAGAAATGCGTGGCGTGCGGCTGGGTGCGGAGTGCGGTCAGGACCAGCGTGTCCAATCCTTCCAGCAGCGGCCAGCTGTCCGGCGGAATTGCCTTCACGTCCGTGCAGTAGGCGACGTTGCCGATGCGGAAGCCCAGCACCTGAAACCGCGGACCGTGCAGCAGCCGGATCGGGATCACGCGTGCGCCCAGGACGTCGAACGGCCGCGTATCGATACGCTGGAAGACCAGTTGCGGCACCGCGCCCTCGTGCGTCGGTTCGAGGTCCGTGAAGGCGTAGTCGAACGCCGTGCGAATCCGCTCTTCGACGATCCGCTCGCAGTACAAGGGCAGCGCGTGCCCCAGAAAGAACGGCATCAACCGCAAGTCGTCCAAGCCGAACACGTGGTCGGCGTGCTCGTGGGTGTACACGACGGCATGCACGACGCCCAAGCCTTCGCGGATCATCTGGAACCGCAGGTCGGGCGGCGTATCGATCAGCAGATTGCCCTCCGGCAGGCCCAGCACGGCGGCGCAGCGCGTGCGCTGGTTCCGGGGATCGGAACTCGTACACACGCGGCAACCGCAGCCGATCGTCGGCACACCGACCGACGTGCCGGTGCCCAACAGGATCATCTGGCCCGGCAGGGCAATCGTTTTCGGCTGGTATTTGGGGGCCAAGGACACAACTCCGCGTGGGAAAGCCGTTCTTTCCCGAAGTGTACTCGAAGCGGCGGAGTTTGGCGAGTTGTCGCCGGGGACTCGCTGGCAGCACGGTTTACCCCACGCTGGCCGAGCGTGCAAAGGAACCGGTGCCGAAATGTGGTGCGGTGAGCGGCGGAGCGACCACGGCAGCGGGGCGCGCGACGGGATGAATCACCGGCTGGACCGGCGGCAAGGCGACGTGGTCCTCGGCGCCGACGCCCAGCAGGCCGGTCCACATCTCGAACGGGCGTCCGCGGCGTTCGTCGCCCTCGAAGAAGGCCAGGAAGCTCATGTTCTCGGCCGGGATGAACTCGTGGTCAGCCAGCCCCAGGTGCGTGGGCTGATAGACGCGCCGCCACGTGCCCGTGTTGAAGTAGACCTGATTCAAGACGTAGCCGTCGGCAAAGCTGGCGTCCAGCGGCACCGTCTCCGGCTGGTGCGTGTGCCCGTACACGATGTGCCGCGCGCGGCGGTTGCGGAACTCGGGCTCGGCCAGCGCGTGTTCGTAGTAGGAGCCGCTCTTCGTCCCGCGCAGCGAATTCAGCCAGCCGACGATCTTGCTGGCCCAGCCCAACGACGGGCGCTTGCTGAACTTGAGGGCCCGTTCCAAACCGTCGATCAACTCCGAGGCGCTCCAGGCGTCCTGCTCGCGCACCAGATCCATCTGCAGGAACTCGTCGGCCAATTGGTCCCAGGTGCGCTTGATCCGTTTTTTCAGCGCCGGGCTGGGACACGTCCGTTCCAACAATCCCTCGATCCAGACGGGCGTCAACAGCACGGGCCGGATATGGTCCAACTCGCGCAAACCCGCCAACAAGGCCGGCGGCGCCTCGTGCCTCAGTTGCTGCATTTCCACGGTGAACCGGCCGATCAACTCGATTGCCAGCGCGTCGCCCAAGCTGCTGGCGCTGCGGTCTCCGGCGAAGTGAATCGGGTCGAACACGTCGCCATGACGGCCGAACACGCGGTGTCGGCGGAACGACTCCAGGACGACGGCGCATTCCAGCGCGTCGTGCGGGAAGGGTTCGTTCAGCGGGCTGGCCAAACCCATGTGATGCGCCACCTTCTGCCGCATCAGGTCGTAGGCTCGTCCGGCCATGTGCAGCGGCCAGTCGCTGTTGCCGACCAGATAGTAGATGCGGACCGGCACGGGCTGCGGCGGCGCGTTGAACTGGGGCTGCCGGTTCCGCCCGGCCGGCGCGACGCACACGCCGGTCGACGTCGCAAAAGAGCGGAGGATCGCCAATGAGGGCTCGTTACAGGCCAACACGGCGTCGATGATCTCCGTCAGCGTCTGGACCAACTCGGGCGCATTCGGGTCGCTCCACGGCCGGACGTGGCCCTGCAGCCAGCGCGGAGAGCGGATCAGGTCGAGCGTGTCGCCCAACAGCACCAAGTCGAGCCGATCGATCGGCCGGTAACTGCCGTCCGCGCGGTACGAGGCCCGCGTCGCCAAATAGCGCAGCCGCTCGGCGAAGATGTGGAAGGCATTGGGGTGGGCATTGGTTCCGCTCGTTCCGTCCGCCAAATGCAGGTCGCTGATGAAGACAAGCATTTCCTCGTCCCTTACTCTAGGAAATTCGCGCACGGGCCTTACAACCCACCTACGCTGATCGGCAGCCGGGCGCGCCGGGCATGACTGTTGTTCCAACAAACCGGAGCGTAACGATTGGAGGGACGGCCGATTGCGCCAGAGCGGCAGGCAGTTCGGCGTGGAGAAGCCGGGGAGAATGGCGAAACTTTGAGTCGTCGGGGGAATCAACGGCGAACGGCGGGCATTAGCCCGCCGGTTCTTCGGGGCTCCGCGGTGCCCGCAACTCGTGCGCAGAAACCGGCGGGCTGACGCCCGCCGCTCGCCGGGGTCCGAGCTCGATGAGTTCTCGGATTCGCTCCAGGGCAGGCTCGACGGTCGCGGCGACGGGGGGCGAGAGGGTCGCGTCGCCAAAGTCGAAGCGGAGCGCGCCGACCGACACCAGCGTGCCCTGGGGCACGCAGCCGTAGCAAAGCTGCGCGAGGGCGAGCAATTGCTCGGGGTTCATGGAGTGAACCAGGGATGCCGCGTCGCGGGGAAGCGGCGTCAACGGGCGGCACTCGATCTCGCCAGCGGGAACCTCCCTCGAGGCGTCGATGAAAATCACGCGCTCGCAGGCGGCTACGTCGCTGGCAAGTTCCGGCGTCAGCTGATGGCAGGTGAGGATGAGTATGCCCTCCGCGCGGAGTTCCCCGCGCAGGCGTTCAGCCAGAATCGGGCCGACCGCGTCGTCGCCGCGGAGGGTGTTGCCGTAACCGATCACCAGGACGCGCGTGGCGGGAGAGGGACGAAGCATGGGCAGCCTCACTCAAACCTTGCACAGATCTTCCTCGCCCGTTCCGGCTCTTTCATGGTACCTGGAATTACCCTTTCTCGATCTTTCTCTGGATCGTTCTGACTTTCATCGCAGGGCTATGAGGTCGACGATGAGGTTGCCGTCACGGGTGAAGTCGCCTGCTGCCGGGCTCCATTTGACCCTCTTCGAGCGGTCGGCCTCGCTGTAGCTGAACGACTTGATTTCATTGGTAGATTCCGCAGCGTCCAAGGCGAACAGGCCGAAGGGCGCCTCGGCCGTGCCGCTGGCGCAGTCGATGTTCAGCGTCTTCACCGTGCCCAACGAGGCGGCGCTGAAGTTGCTGTCGATGAACAGCCGCGGCAAGGTCTCTCCCCTAGCCACCTTCCAGCCCTTGATGTTGATGGCCGAAATCTTTGCCACGAGATTGGCGAAGTCGCCGCTCTCCGTGGCGTGCCGGCCGGAGACGTTCACGCCCGCCAGGAAGTCGCTCCGCTGGATCGCGCCCAGGGTAATCTCCTTAATACTGCCGGCCGTCCAGACTCGGCTCTCGGCGACCGTGCCGGCGACCCTGATCGCGCCCGCGCTGCCGTCGATGTGCCACTCTGCACCGCGCAAGTCGCCGGCGATCGTGGCCCCGCCGAAAACGAGCGCGCCGGACGCGCCGCCACCGAGCGTCAGATTGGCCATCATCAACCCGGGCGTGTCCCTTTTTTTGCTGCCGAGTATCTTCAGCGACGCCAGCGACGGCGAGTCGATCTTGTCGTCCACCTCGTCCAGGTCGCGCCAATCGATGGCGGAAAGCTCCTTGATCGCGGTCCGGCTGACGAGTGTGACGTCGGTGACGCGGCCCAGACTCAGCGTGACCGTGGCGTTCTTTTGCTGCGGCGGCGGCGGCGCGCCGATGAGGACTTGGCCCTTCGTCACGTCGCGCAACTTGATGCTCCCGATGGTACCGGTGGCTACCAGGTTGCCCTGCAGGTCGCAGGCTGAGGCGTCGAGGGACTTCAAATCGCCATCGACGGCGATCTCGTCAATGGAGATATTCTGGCCCTTGGCGGTGATCTTGAGGCTGCTCTTGAGCGTGCTGCCGAACACTTCGATTCGCTGGATGTCGGCGTGGTCGGCGGCCGATCCCTCCAGGTATACCCGGACCAGTCCAGGCCCGGAATAAGCGATGGTCACCGGCGTGCCGCTGGCATCCGTGAATTTCCAGCTCTTCTCGAAGTGGTCGTCGGCACCCAGATAGGCTGAGGGGGTCCGCAGGCCCTTGGCCTCGACCATCTGCACGGGCCCCGGCGGCGGGGCGGCCGGCCAGTATTCGGGCGAGGTCGCCAGCTCCACTTCGCCGCCGGTCTGGCCCGTGAGCCAGTCCACGATGCCCTGGAAATGCCGCTCCCACGTCATGCTCAGATTCTGGCCCATGATGCTGTCGGGCTCGATCAGTTCCGAAACCGGGTCGAGCGCGCCGCCCAGGTACTCGTCGCAGAGGCCCAGCATGTGCCCGACCTCGTGGGCCGCGATCTCGTCCTGAGTCCAGCGCTGAGTAACGCCATTGGCCTCGGCG
>CAYUFW010000079.1:0-20216 GCA_964443915.1 uncultured Pirellulaceae bacterium | reverse complement strand
GATAGCCATTGTCCCATCCACCCGGGCGATCGGTGTACCAGTTGAGCATGTCCGGCCGGCCCGTGCCGTTGTGAACCATGACGATCTGGTCCCATCCCTGGTCGACCCAGTGTAGGTCGACGATGACGGGCGCTTCGCAGTCGCCGACAGTAACGTTGAACTGGTTGGACCAGATCGCCTCGACGCCCTGCTCCCACTGCTGCCGCAGTGCCGCTCCCGGGTCGTCGCCGACCAGACGGATGTTCAAGTCCACCAGCACCTGCCGGCCGGGAATGTACGTCAGGTGGTATCCGTAGATCCACTCGCCGATGGTCGAGACGGCGGTCGCAGTGATCTCGGCTTGGCAGGTGATCGCCATCGCCTGGCTGAGCTGGTTGTTGACCTCGCTCAGTTCCCTGATGGCGTTCTGCGGGTCGACCGCCGCCACCCAGTAGTAGACGCCGGCCGTCGCCCAGAGGACGCTGCTGAGATCCACCGACAGCGCCCCTGTCCACTGTTTGCGCTGGGTGATGGCGGGGACGGGGATCTCGGCAACCACGGTATTGGCGGGACCGGGCCACTGGTTGGGACTGAGCCAGAGCCGCAGGAGCGAGGGGCTGCTCTTGATGGTGCCGTTGTTGGCAACAGTCACGCGGACCGTCTGGCTGCTGCCCAGAGGCGCCAGCTCGGGCACCGTCATTGCGCTGACGGTCAGATCGGCGATCTGCTCGCCGCAGACATTGACCAGCGTCGTGCCGCCCCAGTAGCCGTCGACCTCCCAAGCGTAGAACCAAGCGGCTTGGACGGCGGGCGCGGCCAGTTCGGCCGTGGAGGACGCGCTGGCCCCGTCCGCGAGCGAACCGCCTTCGAACGTCCAGACGAGTTGGGCGTCGGTCATCCGGACGTCACAGGCCACGTAGAGCCGGGCCTGGAATGCCCCCGCGGCCGCCAGGCCGACGTTCCGCACGGTTACGGGGAGGCTCAGGGCGTCGCCGGGGCTCGCCCACAATATCGCCGGGCTGGGCGGCAGGACGATGAGTTCGGCCTCGAGCGGCCGCCGCACGATCAGCGTGATGACTTGTCCCCAGTTGTTCGTTTCGTCGCTCTCGACGACGTAGCCGGCGTCGCGCGGGCAATCGGCCTCGAAGGCCAGGTAATACGTTCCCTCCTGCATCGGTGCGTCAAAGCTGACCTCGCTGGCGCTCTGGCTGCCGAACTCGATGATGCCTGGCATACGGGCAATTTGGACGTCGTCTTCGGTAACCGTTGCGTCGTTGGAGCGGAACAGCACTGTTCGGAATATGTTCGCGTCGGCATCGCCCTGGTTGGCGACCGTGCAGGGGATCGTCACGTGCTGGCCCGGCTTGACGGTGTACGAAAGCTGCTCGGCCGGCAGGATGACCAGGTCGGCCAGCAACGGCAAGTCGACGACGAGCATCATCACCCGGCCCCAGTTGTTGGTCTCGTCGTCTTCGATGACGCGGTTGGCCTGGCCCGTGCCGTCGGCGTGGAAGGCCAGATAGTACGTGCCGGGCTCGGGCGGGGCCTCGAGCAGGACATAGCCCGAAGCCTCGCGGTCGGGCATCAGGAACGTCGTGGCGCTCGAGCCGGCGGGCGTATCGGTCTCGTCTACCTGCTCGTCCAGCGACAGATACAGCGTGGTGTCAAAGGCGCCGGCCGCCCCGCCACCGTGGTTTCGCACCGTGAAGGCCACAGGAATACGTTCGCCCGGCGCGCCCTCGTAACTGTCCTGGATGGTCGGGCGCAGGCCCAGGTCGGGCAGCGAAGTAACCTTTCGCTCGATCAGGATGCGGTGATCTTCGACCTCACCGTCGGGCGCCCCGCCCGTCGGCGAGAGTCCGCCGGCACTGCTGAGGCGGAATCTGGCAAAGGCGTAACCGGTCTCGGCGCTATCGGGAACCGAGAACCGGATCGTGTTGTCGCCGGCGACGAGCTCCAGGCTCTGAGCGATCTGCTCGCCCGGATCGTCCCACGACCCGTCCTGGTCGAAGTCGATCCAGGCGTCGAGCGTCGCCCCCTCGGGCGCGATCTGCACGTTGACGACGACCGAAGCATTCTCCGCCGCCACGTGCAGGCCCAGCCAGTCGCGCACTCCGTCCTCATCGTCCTGGACGTATCGGTCGTTCGGGTCGTACACGTCGTCGCCTTCGGCCTGGTAGTGCGGCTGACCGTCGGGTTCGCTCTCGCGCCGCGAGCCCATCCGCGGCCCGGTGGTCAGGTGCCGGGCGCCGTCAGCTGCGAAGGTGGTCGGGTAGGGCGACGGGGCGTCGCCGAAGTCCATCACCGTATTGTCATTCTCGTACCAGGCCCAGAAGTGCTGGAGCCCTTGCCGGGCGGCGCAGACAATATCCAGGTCGCCGTCGCCGTCCATGTCGGCCGAAGCGCCCGACGTGCTATACACGCTTTGTTGCAGCCAAAACCAGTTGTAGTTCTGGTTTCCGTCATCGTTCTGCCACCACGCAACCATGGGCAAAGCGAAGCCGTAGGGCTCCTGGGTGCAGGCCAGGTCCAGGTCGCCGTCGCCGTCCAGGTCGCTGGGCCAAACTGAGCTGTTGTTCACGTAGAAATAGAAGTGCTCGATGAATGCCCCCTGGGCGTCCCGCTCATACCAGACGATGTCGCCGTTGTTCCAGACACCCAGCACGTCCAGGTCGCCGTCGCCTTCCATGTCCATCGGGATCGCATCATTGGCGCCGTTGTAGAAGTCGTTGAAGCCCATGTCGCGGGTGCCGATGACCTGCGTCGTGAAGTTCCTGTCTCCGTCGTTGCGGCACCAGACGATGCTGTCCTCCCAGGCCCGGGCCAGCACGAGATCGAGATCCCCGTCGCGGTCGAGGTCGGCGGCGCGGGCTGAGCGGGTCCCCGCGACGTCGGCGGCCACGCCCAGCTCGTTGAAGGTCCCGTCGTGGTTGTTGAAGCTCACCACCGCCCCAAATCCGTATGAGTTGGCCAAGATGTCGATCCAGCCATCGCCGTCGATATCGGCCAGCATGATCGAGGTGGCCCCCGTGCCAGGCTCGTGCTCGGTGAAATTCCCGCTGTCGTCGTTCTCGAACCAGGTGGTGCCGCTCTCGCCGGTGCCGCGGACCACATCCAGGTCGCCGTCGCGATCGATATCGGCCACGCCGAGACTTGCCCGAAACGAGCGGCTGGTCGCGATGGTGCGCGCGGTGAACGACTGGTTGCCATCGTTCTCGTACCAGACGATGCCGCCGGGATCCTCCGCCGTGATTACGTCCGTATCGCCGTCGCCGTCAAGGTCGACGGGCAGGATAGAGGAGATCCAGGACCCAGCGGCGGTATCGTGCCGCGTGCTGAATACTCCGACCGTGGCCACCGGCGGCAAGATGGTTACCGCGTAGTCCTCGACTTCGCCGTCGTCAGCCGTGCCCCGCGGGCTTTCGACGCCCGCCGTGCTCAGGCGGAACCTGGCGTATGTGGTCCTCTGTGCGGCCCAAGCGGGGACCTGGAAGCTGAGCACGTTGTCGCCGCCGGACACGGCCAAGGCGTCTGCAATCCTCTCCATCGCACCGTTCCAGCATCCGTCGGCATTCATATCAAGCCATGCGTCGAGCCTCGCCCCCTCGGGCGCATTCTGCACGCTGACGGTGACTTGGGCACGGATCGCCCCAGCGCGAAGGTTCGTCCAGCCGGTAACGCCGTCCTCGTCGCCCGCACCTGCGGCGTCGTCGCCGATGGCCCCAAGGCCCGGCAGGCCGTCGGCCTCGACGTCGCGCACCGCGCCCAGCATGGGCCCGGCCTCCAGGTGGTAGGCCCCTCCTGCCGACAGCAACGTGGGATACGGGTAGGGTGCGTCGCCGAAGTCGGCCGTCAGCAGCAGACGCGGCTCAAGCCGCTCGATTGCGGGCAGAAACTCCCAAGGTTTGCGACGCCCGCGACGGCCCTGCAACCTGCCATTCATCGTTCCGCTCCTTGATCGCCTCGGCCTTCAGGCTCAGGATGTGAATGACCGATGGGGAATTTGATTCCCGATCATCATCTGAGCATAGCCAGGAGAGTTTGGAGGAACAAGCGGGCGAGGGGGAAGTGGGCGGCCACGGCCGCCCCGCCCCCGCGTCGCCCGGCAACCGCGCTGGGGCCTTCGCCAGGGGTGTTTCGGGCGATCGGGACGGGCGTGGCCCTGGTCCGTGTGGCACGGCTCACTTTGTCAGCCGTGTCTGCAGTGCGGACGAAGCCTGGCCTCGTACGACCTTCGGCCAAGGCAGGTTCCCTGCAGCGTCCGGTGCGCGAGATGCCCCGATTGCGATCCGCGCCGTTTGCTGCTGCCCACGGCCAACACGTTGGCCGTGCCACACTTGCAGCAATGCCCCGCGACGGGCTGCCACGGAGTCGCCAATAGCGCCCGCAATCGCGTCGGAACTGCGATCGTTCTGCCGACGTCCCGTCAGCTTCTCGCTACTGCCCTGCGGAACGCGTCCAGATCGGGGCAGGAAGCGGCCAACCGCACCAAGCCCCTCAGTTGTTTCGCGTCGCCCACCGACTCGATTTCTTCGGACAGATCACGCGGGACGTCGCCAAAACGGGCTTCCAGGACCGTCACAATGTCCTGGCGAGCAGTCTGGCAAGCCGTCGCGCGGGCGGTCTCGCGAGTCTTTTCCATCACGATTTCATCAAGAAATGGTATTTCGAGCATGACTTCTTTGCGTCCCAAAACGGTGGGGATTGCCAGAGCATTATACCGCAAGAACGAAAAGACCTGGTTGACTGCCAACGAGTTGGCCCTTTCACCGGGCCGGGCGTGCTGTTCGATCGCCTCCCGGCAGCGTCGAAGCGTCGTCTCGGCCGGGTCGGCGAAATCCGTGAGCGGCAGCCACGGGATCAGGCCGGCATCGCCGGCCTGGAGAAGTTCCTACGCCGGAATCGTCCACAACTCCACGACTTGCCAATTCGGCGGGCACGACGACAACTCTCGACGGCTGCGCAGGTCCAGGTCTAGCTGGCTGGGAGCCGAAGCCGGTGCGGCCTCGACACTGGATGCAGTGCGCGGCGGAGCCGGTGCGGCCCTTGAAACCTCGGTTTCGGATGTCAGAATAATCAAGTGGAGATCAAGCCGATGCGAACTACTGTTACGATCGATCCTGACGTGGAGGTCCTGCTGCACGCCGCCGTGAGCGAACAGCAGAAGACTCTGGACGAAATCCTGAACGACTCGCTCCGCCAGGCGTTGTCCCGGAGAACGGGCCCGGAACATAAGCCCTACCGTGTACAACCTCGCCCCCTCGGAATCAGACCGGGAATGAATCTCGACAAGGCTTTGCAGCTCGCCGATGAGCTGAACGACCTTGAGATCCTCCGCAAGTTGCGGGAGGGACGATGATGTTCTTGCCCGATGTGAACGTCTTGCTGTACGCCATCGACTCGTCTGCACCCCAGCATCCTCGCTGCTATGATTGGTTGAACGAGGCCCTGAATGGTGAAGAACCGCTCGGCTTCACCTGGAACGTTCTGCTCGGCTTTCTGCGGATCAGCACCAACCCGAAAGTCCTGATGGCGCCTTTGACGATTTCCGAGGCTTTCGGGTACGTGGAGCAGTGGCTGGCCCAACGACCCAGCCGTATCGTCGAGCCGTCGGTGCAGCACGGGGCGGTGTTGCGTGGGCTGTTGGAGACCGTCGGTCTGGGCCGCAACGCCGTTTCCGATGCACACCTCGCGGCGTTGGCCATCGAGTATCAGGGTCGAGTCTGCTCCTGCGATCAAGACTTCAGCCGTTATCCGGGTGTGGCTTGGTTCAATCCCTTGACTCCCTGAACCCGGTCAGCGGCACCCACGGGATCAGGCCGGCATCGCCGGCCTGCAGAAGTTCCTCCGCGGGAAGCGTCCACAGTCCCGCGACGTGCCATTGCAGACGGCAGGAAGCCGCTGCCGGGCTCAGCGAAGGTCTTTTGCACCGAGCTGCCCGTCGATCCGGCGGTGATCTTCCTCGACGGCAAGCCCCTTGTCAGGACTTGGCATGGAGACGGACGGCCAGGAGGCGACGACACGGCCGGATGACGCTCGCCTGATCCGCTTCCGCGTTGCCGATGGCAGCCGGCCCACCACCAACCCAGATTACCAATCAGCCTCGACAACATGGGCGTGTAAGTCGTTGCCCAGCGTCAAGGACAGTCGAAATCCCGTTTGGTCCTAGCCGCGTTTTTCCGGACATTATACAATAGCGTGCTGAACGTTAACTCTAGTACGTGGACTTGGGAGCCGAGCGGCTCTTGGCGGCGGAAAAGGAAGGGCAACAAATCGCCGTTGAAGTCAAGAGCTTCCTCGGCCACTCGGAAATGGACGACCTGGAGAAGGCTCTGGGGCAATTCGTCCTGTATCGCGCAGTCCTGGGCGAGCGAGAACCACAGCGAGTTCTGTACTTGGCCGTTCCGCAAGACGTCTTGGACCTCTTTGAGCAACCGCTGGGAAAGCTTCTCCTCAAAAACAACTTGGCTCGGGTGCTAGGGTTTGACCCCCGAGCGGAGGTGGTTGTGCAATGGATTCCCTAGACTCGACCCGCGAGACTATCGAACGCATTCTGACGGAATACACGCGAATTCCCTACGCCTTCGGTGAGATCCAGACCGAAGCGGTCTTTGACCGCCAGCACGATCGTTACCTGCTCGTGAATGTCGGCTGGGACAGCGGCAAACGAGTTCACGGCAGTCTGGTGCATGTGGACATCATCGCTGGAAAGGTCTGGATTCAGCGGGATGGCACCGAACATGGGATTGCCAAGGAACTGGTGGCGGCCGGCATCCCGAAAGACCACATCGTGTTGGGGTTCCGGCCGGCGGACGTTCGCCGCCATACGGAATACGCCGTCGCGTAGAACCCCTTCTCGGTTCGAACACTGCGACGGGCGTGGCTCTGCTCGGTGTGGCACGGCTCACTTTGTCAGCCGTGGCTGGGGTGGCGACGAAGCGTGGATTCGTGGCGGCATTCAACGGCGGACCACTTCATCGACGATCCGGCCGGCGGCGTCCCGCAACTGGACGTGCAGCGGCATTTGACCGACGGCGTGCGAGGCGCAGCTCAGGCAGGGGTCGTAGCAGCGGATGATGGCTTCGACCCGGTTGAGCATGCCTTCCTGCAATTGGCTGCCTTGCACGTACCGCTCCGCCACCTGCTGGACGCTGCGGTTCATGGCCAGGTTGTTGTGCCCCGTGGCGATGATCAGGTTCATCCAGGTCATCAGGCCGCGGGGGTTGATGCGGTAGTGATGGATCAGGATGCCGCGCGGCGCCTCGGCCACGCCGATGCCCTCGTCCTGGTTGCTCCGCGCCCGGGCGCGAATCCGCGTTTCCAGGATCTTGGGATCGCGCAACAGCCGGTCGATCGTCTCCAGGGCGAAGATGATCTCGACCAGCCGGGCATAGTGATAGTGGAAGCTGCTGGCCACCGGCCGCGCTTCTTGCAGCGTGCGGAACTCGGCCAGCGCCACGTCGGCAAACGGCGTCCCGCAACGGTCGCAATTGTTCAGGCGGGCCAGCGGCCCGACGCGGTACATGCCGTTCGGATAGCCGTGACGCTTGTAGTAGGGGAACTTCATGTACGAGTACGGCTCGACGGCTTCGCCGATGATCCGCTGGTACTCGTCCGGCGGCACCATGTCCTCGACGATGTTGCCTTCCGAATCCTTGATACGGATCAGGCCGTCGTAGTGCTCCAGTCCGCCGCGGGGCGTGACCAGGCTCAGGAACAGCGACGGGAAGTTGCCGAAGTGCTGGACCTCGTCCGCGAACTTGCTGACCAACTCCTTGTACAGGTTGTACGTCCGGCGGGCGATGGTCATGCCCTCCGGGATCATCTTCAGCAAGCTGGACCGCTTCTCCTCGGTCAGGGGATCGTTCACGCCGCCGGGCACCATCCAGGCGGGATGGATGCGTTTGCCGCCCAGCGTCTCGATCATCACCTGGCCGATCTGCCGCAGACGAATCCCGTCCTTGGCCAGCTGTGGATGCGACCGCATGACGCCGAAGATGTTCCGCTGCGCCGGATCGGAATCCCAGCCCAGCAGCAGGTCGGGCGAGGAGAGATGGAAGAAGGACAGGGCGTGGGACTGCAGCAGCTGCGCCAGGTTCATGATCCGCCGCAGCTTGACCGCCGTGGGCGGAATCGACACGCTCAGCAGTTGATCGCAAGCCTTGGACGAGGCGACCAGATGACTCACGGGGCAGATGCCGCAGGACCGCGCGGTCAGCGCCGGCATTTCCCGGTAGGGACGGCCTTCGCAGAACTTCTCGAAGCCCCGGAACTGGGTCAGGTGGAACTTGGCGTCCGCCACGCGGCCGTCGGAGTCCAGCTGGATCGTGATCCGCGCGTGGCCCTCGATGCGGGTGACCGGTTCGATGGTGAGAGTACGATTGGCGGCCATAGGTCGCTTCAAGCTCCGAAACGGGTGACTTGCGAGGGATCGGGCGTGCGCCCGGCGATCAGTTCGCCGGCCACGTACCAGATGGCGGCCGCCGAAGGCGGACACCCCGGCACGAACAGATCCACCGGCACGACGGCGTGCAGCGGGCGCACGGGGTCCAGCAGCTTGGGCACGTGTATCGCGGGCCGCTGCGGATTCAACTGGACATTCTCCTTATAGGCGCGGTCCAGCACCGCGTCCAGCGGAAAGAAATTCCGCATCGCCGGGACGTTGCCACAGACGGCGCAGTCGCCCAAGCTGACCAAGTACCGGCAGTGCTTGCGGAACAGCAGTGCTTTGTGCAGATCGTCCTCGGTGCTGACGGCGCCTTCCAGAATCCCCACGTCGACCGACTCCGGCAGTTGCTTCGCATCCACCAGCGGGCTGTAGACGAACTCGGCCAGTTCCGCCAGCTCCAGCAGACGTTCGTCAATGTCCAACAAGGACATGTGACAGCCGGAGCAGCCGTCCAACCAGGAGGTGGCGATCGTGATCTTCTTCTTCTCGCTCATGGAGCGTGCCTCATCTGCGATAGATACGGCAGGAAGTGCCGGTCCTTGGTCATTTCCCCGGCCGACGTCCCCTGCTTGACCAAGGCCCCGGTCGGACAGACTTGCACGCACTTGCCACAGCCGGTACACGTCGCGCTTTCGCCCCAGGGACGGTTCAAGTCCGTGATCACGCGGCACTCGATCCCGCGTCCCATCACATCCCACGTGTGCGCTCCCTCGATCTCGTCGCAGACCCGCAGGCAACGGGTGCAAAGCACGCAACGGTTATGGTCCAGGCGGAAGTAGTCGTTGGTCGAGTCGAGTTCGTACACCGAGTTGCGGTAGGGCACCCGCACGTGATCGACGCCGCACTGCTGGGCCAGCGTCTGCAGTTCGCAATGCCCGTTGGACACGCACACGGAACAAACGTGGTTCCGCTCGGCGAACAGGAGTTCGACGATCATGCGGCGATAGCGCTGCAACCGCTCGGTGTTGGTGTGGACGCGCATCCCCTCGGCGACGCGCGTCGAGCAGGCGGAAACCAATTTGGGGCTGCCCTCGATTTCGACCACGCACAGCCGGCAGGCGCCCCAGGTGCTGAGACCCTCCAGATAGCATAGCGAAGGAATGTTGATCCCTTGTTCCCGGGCCACCGCCAGGATCGTCTCGTCCTCGCGGGCGCTCAGGTCGCGGTCGTCGATCCGGAAGGTGACCACGCGGACCGGCGGAGGTGCTTGGCGTTTCATGGCGATTGGTCAGGGGTAATTGGTCAGTTGTCAGTTGTCATTGGTCAGTTGTCATCGGTGGCACTCACGGATCACCGGTCACCGGTCACTCGTCGGTTCTCTCCAGGCGGTCCGCCTGCAGTTTGGCTTCGTATTCAGCGCGGAAGTACCGCAGCGTGCTCAGCACGGGGTTGGGAGCCGTCTGGCCCAGACCGCACAGGCTGGTCATCTGCACGACTTCGCACAGCTCTTCCAGCAGCGCCAGGTCGGCGGGCGTGCCTTGCCCCTTGGCAATCTTGTCCAGCAGGCCGTGCATTTGAAACGTGCCCACACGGCAGGGAACGCACTTGCCGCAGGACTCGGTCATGCAGAACTCCATAAAGTAGCGGGCCACGTCGACCATGGACGAGGTCTCATCCATGACGATCATGCCGCCGGAACCCATGATCGAACCCGCCTGCCTCAACGTATCATAGTCGACGGGCAAGTCCAAATGCTGTTCCGGCAAGCAACCGCCGGAGGGCCCGCCGGTCTGCACCGCCTTGAACTTACGGCCCTCGGGCACGCCCCCGCCGATCGTCTCGATGATGTCCCGCAACTTGACGCCCATCGGGACCTCGATCAATCCCGTGTGCTGGATCCGGCCAGCCAGCGCGAACACTTTGGTGCCCTTGGAGCGTTCCGCGCCGATCGAGGCGAACCACTGGCCGCCCTTGCGGATGATCGGCGGCACGTTGGCGAATGTCTCGACGTTGTTGATCAACGTGGGATAGCCCCACACGCCCGACTCGGCCGGATACGGAGGCCGCGGGCTGGGCTGGCCGCGCTCGCCTTCCACCGAGGCCATCAACGCGGTCTCCTCGCCACAGACGAACGCGCCGGCCCCCAGCCGCAATTCGATATCGAAGTTGAACTGTGTTTCGCAGATGCCCGAACCGAGCAGGCCCTTGCGCGTCGCCTGGCGGATGGCGGTTTTCAGGCGGTCGACGGCGAGCGGATATTCGGCGCGGATGTAAACGAACCCCTTGCTGGCGCCCACCGCGTAGGCGGCGATGGCCATGCCCTCCAGCACGCGGTGGGGATCCGATTCCAGCACCGCCCGGTCCATGAACGCGCCGGGGTCGCCCTCGTCGGCGTTGCAAATCACGTACTTCTGATCGCCCGGCATCTTGGCCACCGTGGACCACTTCAAACCCGTCGGGTAGCCGCCTCCGCCCCGGCCGCGCAGGCCGCTGACGTCGATCTCGCGCAGCACCTCGGCCCGGTTCATCTCCGTCACGGCCGTGACCAGAGCCCGATAGCCGTCGGCGGCGATGTAGTCGCTGATGTCCTCGGGGTCGATGACGCCGGAGTTCTCCAGGACGATCTTCTGCTGCCGCGCAAAGAAGGGCATGTCCGCGGGGCAGGCGAGCCGCTGGACGGGCTGCCCCCCGAGGCTCGCGGCCAACTCGGCGACGTCCTCCTCGCCGACTTTCTGGTACAGCGTGGGAGTGGGCTGACCTTTGGACCGCACCTCGACCAGCGGCCCGCCGGAACACAGGCCCATGCAGCCGACGGACTTCACCCGCACGTTGTCGTGGCCTGCCAACTGTTCGTTCAGACGCTCCAGCACCTTGCCGGATCCGGAGGACTGGCAGCCGGCCGCCATACAGACGCGGACGCAGTGCTCGCACGTTTCTGCCGCGGCCCGCACCTCGGACGCATGCTCTTCCAGATCGTCAAGATTCATGTGGCAGCACCTTCTCGATCTTGTCCAGCAGTTCTTCGGCCGTTTGATTCGCCAGCACGCGGCCGTCCAACACTGCCGCCGGGGCCAAGCCACACGCTCCCAGACACCGCGCGCTGACCACCGACAGCTGGCCGTCCGGCGTGGTCTGCCCCGGACGGACGTGATGCCGCTGCTGGACCCCGTCGACCAACTCGCCCGCGCCCTTGATGTAACACGCCGTTCCGGTGCAAATCACGCAGGTGTGTTTGCCCTTGGGCTTCAAGGTGAACAGGTGGTAGAACGTGGCCACACCGTAGACCTTGCTCAGGGGCAAATTCAGCGCCTGGGCGACGTAACGCATGGAAGGATCGTCGATGTAGCCGAAGACATCCTGAACCGTGTGCAAGGTCTCGATCAGCGCGTGTCCGGCGTACCCGTTGCGCCGCATCGTCACGTCGATCATTTTCCAACGGTTGTCCGCCGTCGGCGCTTCCGGTTTGACGCGTTTCACGGCCATTGTTTCGCTCCTGGATACCGAGAGCATCCTAGAGAAAAAATGCGGGAATGGAAAGCCGGCATCCGCTGATTCCTCCCGGCGGCCCCGAAAATGAACAAGGGACTGAACTGCCGGCCCGCCGGCGGTTCAGTCCCTTGTTTTCGATGCCGTCCGTCAAACGGTCCCGTTGCCGCGGGTGCCGCGGGAACTGGTTACCTCCGCAAGGTGAGGCCCACGGTCAGCCCCTGCAGCCACAGACTGGAGTCCTTGATCTGGTCGAGGCCGGGGTGCGCGCCGCCTGCCGGATCGAGCGCGCCGCCGAACCACTGGCTGGAGTTGACCAGGGGCAGGCCCCCAGGGCCGGTTTCGATCTGGTCGCCGGCCAGGGCCAGCGTGCTCCAGTAGGTGAAGTTGTAGCCGACGCTCAGGTCCAGGTTCCGGGTGAGTTTGAAAATCAGTTTTGCGTCGAGTTCTGGAATCACGGCGAACTTGTCTTCCTCGTACACGCCCATGTTCGTGGGCAGCGCCAGGATGCCGCCATCGAAGATCGCCGTACCACCCACGCCCGTCGTCGACGATCGGCCCGCGATCGTGACCACTTCGTTCATGTTGCCCAGACCGACCTTGGCCAGAATCGACAACCTGACGGGCCCTTTTCCAAACTCGCCCAACAAGCCCAGTTCGCCGCCGTGAAACTTGTTCACGGCATCGAAGACGTCTTCCGCCTCGAAGCTGAGGGCAAAGGGAAACCCCGTGAAGTCCGTGCGGCTGCCGATCTCCAAACTGTCGTCCACGCGGGAAAACTGGTAGCCGCCGATCAGGTCCACGCGTCGGCCGGGAGCACAGAACAACAGGTAGCGGAGATAGCCTTCCGCACCCAGCACGTCCGTGTGCGTGGCGGCCTGGATGTCCCCGCTCAGAATGACCCCATCGATGACACCGGTAACGGGATATCGCCATGGCCCCGGCACCGCCGGCGGGATCGTCGAGGTGTCCTGGATCGGCTGAGCCAACATCGGATTGCCGCTGATCGGCCCGCCGTGAAACGGAACCGTCTCGGTCTCGACCAGAAAGAAATTCCCGCCCACGCCCAGCCGTTCCGCGGGACCCAACCAGGCCCCCAGCGACAATTTGCCGGCCGGCAGCCGGTCACCACCCACCTCGTCCCCGCCAAACACAACGTCCGCGGCGGGCGGGATGCCATTGTCGCCGAGGGTCACCAACGGCGGCAGGTCGCGGCCTTCCAGCCAAGCGGACATGTACTCGAAACCGACCCACGGGCCGTAGACCAAGGGTTGTTGGTTCTGGCCATCCTTGACCGAGAGTTCGTGACCACCCTTCTTGCCCGACTTCTGGGACTTGCCGTATCCGACGTTCGGCAGGTCGTCCTCAAATGGGTCTTCGACGGCTGGTGTCGCAACCTCCGGCGGGGCCTGCAGGTCGCTTTCGTCGCCTACATAGCCGCTGTAAGCCGCCTCCGGCTGAAAACCCGGCACCTGAGCAAAGGGCGAGCTTCCAGGCGAAGTCGCGGCGTCCTCCGCATTGACTCGGGGAGCCCCTAACAAGAGCACGATCGCTACCACCGTCAGTTTTGCGTTTCTTGATCTCATGATTACAACCCGCTTCGCCTGAGTATTCGTGTCTACGCTTACAACAAGATCGTCTGGCAAACACGGAACATGCAGAAGATCCGTCATGCCGCACAAATCTTGCGCAGCCACCCCCTTTTAACAGCGAACCGTCGAAATACGGTCACCTGTGGCCGGTTTGGGCCTTCCATCCCTCCTGCGGAACTTGCCTGACAACCGGCCATCTAACGCTCATATCGTTTATGTCGGCTGTATCGCCCGTACCGTTTAGGCCAAATTGTCGGGTTGTATCGACCGCGACTCACGACAGCGCCGCGACAGCTTGCAGCAGGGCCGGTGCCAGCGAGTGGGGCGACGAAGCTCGCCTTCGGCTCCGGCAGTCCTCAGGCCGCTGCAATTGCCGGATGCCGGAAAATGCAGTAGGCTCTGCAACCACGAGCCAGCGCAGGCGACCTGCTGTTCCGGCCGAACGCCAAACATTTGGGAGAGACTCTCACACCGATGACTCCGCGCGACCCGCTCAGCCTGTTGCCCAAAGGACTGCCAGCCCGCATCGTGGCCACCCTGGGGGGGCCCATCGCACGACGCATGGCCCACTGGGGACGCCTGCTGGAACAGATCAATGCCTTGGAACCCGTCCTGCAGGGCGAATCCGACGCGCAGTTGCGCAAACGCAGCCTTTCGCTGAAGTTTCGTGCCAAGAGCGGCGAGCGTTTGGACCGGATGCTGGTCGAAGCCTTCGCCCTGGTCCGGGAGTCCGCGGTGCGCACCCTGGAACTCCGCCACTTCGACGTCCAAATGATCGGCGGGATGGCGCTGTTCTACGGCAACATCGCCGAGATGGATACGGGCGAAGGCAAGACGCTCACCGCCACGCTGCCGATGTACCTCCGAGCCCTCCCCGGCAAAGGCGCTCACTTGGCCACCGTCAACGACTATCTGGCTTGCCGTGATGCCGACACGATGGGGCCCATCTATCGTCTGCTGGGGATGACCATCGGCGTGATCGAAACGCCGGACACTTCCGACAAACGCCGCGCCGCCTATGCCTGCGACATCACCTATGGCACGGCCAAGGAGTTCGGCTTTGACTTCCTTCGCGACCGGCTGCTGCTGCGGCGCATGGGACGCCAAGCCGCCGATTTTCTGGGCGAAGGGAGCAGCGAGCGCTGGGACCAGAGCGGCGAGCAACCGGTGCAACGCGGGCCCTACTTTGCCTTGGTGGACGAAGCCGACAGCGTGCTGATCGACGAAGCCCGCACGCCGCTGATCATCGGCTCGCTGGGCGACAAGGCGCGCGAGCAGGTCGTGGCCACGTATCAGTGGGCCGCCGAGCACGCGCCGGAATTCGTCGAAGACGAGCACTACGATTACGAACACGACACCAAGAAGGTCGAGCTGACGCAGACGGGCCGTCAGTTCCTGCGCTCGCTGCCCCAGCCGGAACTGCTGCGCACGGTGGGCTTGGTCGATTTGTATCAGTACATGGAGCGGGCGATCCGCGTCCACCGCGATTACCACCTGGACCGCCAGTACGTCGTCCGCGACGGAGAAATCGTGATCGTCGACGAGTTCACCGGACGCTTGGCCGAAGGCCGCAAGTGGCGGGACGGAATCCACCAAGCGGCCGAAGCCAAGGAAAAAGTCGAAGTCACGGTGCCGACCGGACAAGCCGCGCGGATTACCGTTCAAGACCTGTTCCTGCGGTATCGATATCTGGCGGGCATGACCGGGACCGCACGCACTTCGGCCCGGGAATTCCGCAAGATCTACAAAATGCGGGTCATCCCCATCCCCACGAACAAGCCCGTCCAGAGGCGGCGTCTGCCCACGCGGATTTACGGGACGGCCGACGCCAAATGGCACGCGATCGCCGACGAAATCCTGGAACTGCACCAGCAAGGACGGCCCGTGTTGATTGGGACCCGATCGATCGACAAGTCCGAGCACCTGTCACGGTTGTTGTCCGAGCGCGGGACCCCGCATCAAGTGCTGAACGCGAACGAAATCGCCAAAGAAGCGGACATCGTCGCCCTGGCTGGCCAGTCCGGCAAAGTCACGGTGGCCACGAACATGGCTGGCCGCGGCACGGACATCAAACTGGGTGAAGGGGTGCCCGAAGCCGGCGGCTTGCACGTGATCGTGACGGAGATGCACGACGCCGCGCGGATCGACCGCCAGCTGTGCGGCCGTTGCGGACGCCAGGGCGATCCGGGAACGTTCCGCTACTTCCTCTCGCTGGAGGATGAAATCCTCGAGTCCGGTTTGGGCCCCAAACGGAGCGAGAAATTCAAAGAACTGGGTGCGAGGACCACCGGACAAGTCGACCAATTGGCCCGCACTTTCCGCAAGGCGCAGCGCAAAGTCGAACGCCGGCACTTCCGCGACCGCAACGTGCTGCTGTACCACGAAAAACAGCGCAAAAAAATGCAGCGGGAAATGGGGCAGGATCCGTACCTGGACACGCCGGACTGAGACGCTACGCGATCACAATTTCCTTCTTGACCACGTCGTCCTGGTCGGAAATCGTCAACTTCAAGCCCCGCTCTTTCGCCTCGGCGGCCACTCTCAGCAGCGCGATTCCCATGCGAAACACGTCCGCGCGGGACGTCTTGCCGAATTTCTCCTTCAATTCGTCGATGGTCCGATCCAGGTTCTCGTCGATCCCGACGGTGAACGTCTTGTACGACCTCTCCGCGATCACTGTCTCCATCCGACGGTTCACAATCGGCCTCCTCGGTGCCCGCGCCCATCAAGCAGTAACGATTCAAATGATACTTGAAATTTACTGAAATTTCAAGTAGCCAATCTTGAAATCCAGGCTGGCCACGGGTAACATGACCATCGTGGGATAACCGGATGTGGAACCGGTGGCATCGGTTTGCTGCCAGCACGAACGCCAGAATTGGCGAACCTCAGGCAGCGCGACTCAGCCCTTGGTCACCGGCTGCCAGTCCATCTTCCCGATCAACCCAATCTGCTTATTTGTAAAGGTTTGCGCACAGCAGCCATTTTTCTTGCGGGGGTGGATGGAAATGGCGGTTGCGGTGCTGGAACTTATCGTCGGGATCGGCATCATAGGTAGAACCAGATTTTGACTGTTTTCAACTCGGCTGGGGGTTCGATTGTTACTTGAAATCTACGCATCCGCCTTTGATCCCAAACGGTGTGGCTAATGTCCAGCGAAACAGTCAATGCTGACACCATCGAGCAGACCAAGCAGCAGATTCGGGGGCTGGTGAGCGAGATCGCGCAGCTCTCCAAGAGCGAGCTGGGGCCGGAGGAGTACTATCCAGCGTTCTTGCAGCGCATCGTCTCTGCCCTGGCGGCCATCGGCGGCGCGGTGTGGGTCATTCGCGACGGGCGGCGATTGGACCTGGCCTACCAGATCAAGATGAGCGAGACGCTGCTGGCGCCGGACTCGGAGGACGCTTCGCGGCACTTCGCGCTGCTGTCGAGAATCGCCGCCAGCGGCGAGCCCAACCTGGTGCCGCCGCAGTCGGGCACGGCGGACGAGTCGGGGGCGGCCAATCCGACCCGCTACTTGCTGGTGCTGGCCCCGCTGCGGAGCGACAACCTGGTGGAAGGCATCGTGGAGATCTTCCAGCGGCCGGACGCCCAGCCGGTCACGCAGCGAGGCTATCTGAAGTTCCTGATTCAGATGTGCGAGCTGGCCGCGGAGTGGCTGAAGACCCGCAAGCTGCGGCAGATCAGCACGCGGCACTCGTTGTGGGAGCAGGCGGACCATTTTGCGCGGCTGGTCCACGAGCAGTTGGACGTCCGCGAAACGTCGTACGTGATCGTCAACGAAGGCCGGCGGATGATCGGCTGCGATCGTGTCAGCGTGGGCTTGATGAAGGGCCGCATCTGCAAGATCGAGGCGGTCAGCGGACAAGACACGATCGAAAACCGTTCCAACATCGTGAATTACCTGGGCAAGCTGGCCACGCGCGTCGTGGCGACCGGCGAGTCGCTGTGGTTCGACGGCTCGAACGAGGACTTGCCGCCCCAGGTCGAGGAGGCCCTGGACCGTTACGTCGACGAGTCCCACACCAAGCGGCTGGCGATTCTGCCCCTGCGCCGTCCCAAACGCACTTGGGATGCGGGGGACCGCGAGACGGTCACGGGCGAGGCGGACAGCGAAAGCAACGAGGCGAACGAAATCATCGGCGTGCTGATCGTCGAACAAATCGAGAGCGACTTGCCGGAGGAAGTGCTCCGTTCGCGCACCGATCTGGTCTACGAGCACAGCGCCCGGGCGCTGACCAACGCGGTGGACCACGAGCGGATTTTCCTGATGCCGCTGTGGAAGACGGTCGGCAAGTCCCGCTGGCTGTTCAACGCCCGCAATCTGCCCAAGACGGTGGTCGCCTTGTCCGCCCTGTTTGTCTTGCTGGTCTGCTTGGTTGCCGTCCGCAAGGACTTTGAACCGAGCGCCAAAGGCACGCTGCAGCCGGTCGTCAAGCGGGACGTCTTCGTGCCGGTCGACGGCGACGTGGTCGAAGTCAAGGTCAAAGACCGTGACGTCGTCGCGAAGGACGCCTTGCTGGTCAAATTGCGGAACACCGATCTGGAAGTCAAGTATCAGGACGTCGTGGGACAGATTCAAGTCAAGCGCAGCCGCCTGTTGTCCGTGGAGCGGTCGCTGTTCGAGCAGAGGAACCGCTCGGACGTGCGGAATCGCGACGAGGTCGAACGCATCCGCCTGCAGGGTGAGGCGGAAGAACTCGAACACGAACTCCAGACGCTCGACGAGCAGTACCAGCTGTTGAAGAAGAAACGCGAGATGCTGGAGATCCGCAGCCCGATCGCCGGGGAAGTGATGATGTCCTGGGACGTGCAGAAGTCGTTGATGTATCGCCCCGTCACGACCGGACAGATGCTGCTGAGCGTCGCGGACCCCAAGGGCGACTGGGAATTAGAGCTGTACATGCGGGAGAGCCGCGGCGGTCACGTGCGGCGGGCGCGGGCCGACCAGGAGTTGCAGAAGCGCTATCCTGGCGCCGGCGAGCGCGTGATGTACGTGCTGGCCACCGACCCGGCCACCAGGCGGAACGGCAAAGTGACGGAGGTCAAGGAGGCGACGGAACTCCATCCGGACGAAGGGAACATCGTGAAGGTCAAGGTGGCCATCGACCGCAAGGAACTCGGCGACCCGCATCCCGGCGCTACCGTCACCGGAGGCGTGTACTGCGGGCGGAGGGCGCTGGGGTACGTCTGGTTCCACGAAGCTTGGGAGTGGCTGCAGACTCACGTCTTCTTCTACCTGACCTAGATCCAAGGCCGCGGCGGAATTCGGCAGGCGTGCCGGCATGGTCTTGCCGACCGCGGCACGGCACGGTCAACGGGAGTGCTGAACATGTGCGTAACGACGTTGTTGATCGCAAACTTGATGTTAGCGGCGCAGCCGGCGGGAGCGTCCGCCGCTGAGGACAAGTCGGTCGTCCGGCTGCCCACCTGCCTGGTGTCCTTGATTGACGATGTGGATCTGCCGGCGCAGGAGGCGGGCGTCCTGCAGGAACTGATCGCCAAGCCGGGATTGCAGGCCAAGGCGGGCGACGTGTTGGGCAAGGTGGACGAGACGGAGACCCTGGTCCGTCAGAAGGCGGCGAAATTCAAGCTGGACGTGGCGATCGAAAAAGCGACCAACACGGCCCAGGTGGAACTCTCCAAGAAGGTCATCGAGGTCTACAAGGCGGAGTACGAGGAGTCGCTCGCCATCAACGAACGCAGCGCCGGCGCCATCCCTCCGGCGCAGCTGCGCAAACAACGCGTCTACTGGGAGAAAGGCGTAGCCGACTACATCGCGGCGGAGATGGAATTCAAGATCGCCGGCTTGGAGCGGAAGGTCCAGGAAGCCGAGGTCGAAGCCGTGGACAACGAACTCAAGCGCCGCACCTTGGTGGCTCCGTTCGACGGCGTGGTCGAGGAGATCTTCCGCCAGCAGAACGAATGGGTCCAGCCCGGCGACCCCGTGTTGCGGTTTGTGCGGATGAACCGCTTGCGGGTCGAGGGGTTCGTCAGCGCGCGGGAGATTGCGCCGGGGCAAGTCGACGGCGCGACGGTCGAGATCAACGTGGTGCTGCCGGGCGGCGCCACGGAGAAGCTGAAGGGCCAGATCAGTTACGTGAGCACGAAAGTGGGCGCCAATCACCAGTACCGCGTGTGGGCCGAGGTGGACAACCTGCCGGGCCGCGACGGATATCCCTGGCTGCTCCGCCCCGGCGTCACGGCGGAGATGATCATTCACCTGAATCGTTGATCGTTCATGGCTACGCTTGCGGAAAGTCTCGTCAGCACGACTTCTCGGCGCCTGTCCTTGCGGATGCGGCCGGATCTGGAGATCCGCAAACAGCGCTACCACGGGGAAGCGTATTGGGTCGTCAAGGAACCCATTGGGCTGAACTACTTCCGCTTTCACGAGGAAGAATTCGCGATCCTGCAGATGCTCGACGGCCAGTCCAGCCTGGACTCGATCAAGGAGCGGTTCGAGGCGGATTTTGCGCCGCAGAAGATCACGTTTCAGGATCTGCAGCAGTTCATCGGCATGTTGCACCGCAGCGGCCTGGTGATCTCGGAAACGGCGGGCCAGGGCCGGCAGTTGGTCAAGCGCCGGGGCGAGAAGAAACGCCGCGAGTGGCTGGGCCGGCTGACCAACGTGTTTGCCCTCCGCTGGCGAGGCGTCGATCCGGAACGGTTCTTGAACTGGCTGTATCCGTACGTCCGCTGGTTGTTCCACCCGGTGTGCGTGGCCCTGTGCCTGGCGATCGGCATTGCGGCGCTGCTGCTGATCACGG